>NZ_VHIL01000016.1:0-79551 GCF_006491895.1 Enterococcus sp. OL5 | reverse complement strand
GGTTCGTTTGCTTGCTTTGTTCAGTTTTCAAAGGTCTACCGTGCTGTGTTAGCAACTTTTATATCATATCAGAGCGACGTTTGATTGTCAACTCTTTTTTTAAAAGTTTTTTTCGCTCGTTGTTTTTCAACTTCGTAGCGGCTGTCTCAGCGACTTTATTAGAATAACAAATGATTTGTTATTTGTCAACAACTTTTTTCAATTAATTTTGTTGATATATCAACATTGATTAACTGTTTTAAAATTGCGACTTCGTTATAATATCATCTGTCGAGCTGTGCGTCAACTACTTTTTTCAATTCTTTTTAGGAATTCATTTAGTCATTTGGCACATGTAATAATATACCAAGACTTGCGCTATTCGTCAACCATAAAATGATTGATAGACCAACGTTTCTAGTTACTCCGTTTCCAAAGATGATTCGTGATTTTTAGTCCGTGATTTCCGCCTTTTTTAAGGACTTTTTCCGTTATTATTTGCCTATCGTTCGTCTTTTTCCTTTTTGTGTTTTCTTAATTCCTATCATTCTTATAAATTTAAGTATGATTTTATCTATTTTGTGGAATATTTGCTAAAATGGAGAAAAGAATATTGTTCCTAGGAGGACCCAGTATGAAAATACTTGTAGCAGATGATGACAAAGAGATCGTAGAACTATTAAGCATTTATTTACACAATGAAGGTTATGAATCGGTCAAAGCATATGATGGAAAAGAAGCACTGACCAAGATCCGCACCACTTCTGATATCGAACTATTGATCTTAGATATTATGATGCCAGAAATGGATGGCATGCAAGTCGTGAAAGAATTGAGAAAAGAATCCCAAATCCCTATTATTATGCTAACCGCTAAAACAACCGATATGGATAAGATTCGTGGATTGGTCGCCGGTGCGGATGATTATGTCACAAAACCTTTCAATCCATTAGAAGTTATGGCCCGGGTAAAATCGTTATTGAGAAGAACCAAGATGCAGGCTGCTTCAAATCAACCAGAGATTCTGGAAGTAAGCTCTCTTATTATCAATCGCGATTCCCATGAAGTAAAAACCGTCGATGGCAACGAAATTCAATTGACTGCATTAGAATTTGGTATCCTCTACTTACTGGCATCGCATCCCAACCGTGTCTTTAGCGCCGATGAGATTTTTGAACGAGTTTGGAAACAAGAAAGTGTCGTTTCTGCCAAAACAGTTATGGTCCATGTCAGTCACTTACGAGATAAGATCGAAGAAGCCACGGATGGTGAAAAAGTCATCCAAACAGTATGGGGGGTCGGCTACAAAATAGATGCGAAGTAAACCAACTGAAAAAAAGCGCAACACACCAATCGAAAAAAAGAAACGGATCACGTTGACCTCAAAGGAAATCAGTGAGTTATTTGCCGAAGGAATTGTAACGATTGTTCTTTTACTTCTATTAAATATCGCTATTTTGGTCATCTTGACCTCAATCGTTGAAAACTCACCAGATTTAGTTGATGCCATCTACGCATCGAAGAATGCTTTCACGTCTGCCTTTAATACGGATATCTTCCGCAGTGGGCGTAACTTCATTCTACCGATGTTCTTCCTATTAGATGTGATCGTCTTATATTGGCGTTTGATTCGCCGCTACCATCAAATGCAGCTACGTCACATCATCAGTGAGCTTCATTTTATTGCGGAAGGCAATTACGATCATCGCATCCCCTTCGAGTTACGGGGCGATTTAAGTCGGATCGTTTCTAATATCAACGGCTTAGTCGACAGTACGGTGGCGGCGATCGAAGATGAACGGCGGATCGAGCAATCCAAAGATGAGCTGATCACCAATGTCAGTCATGACATTCGAACACCATTGACTTCGATCATCGGCTATTTAGGTCTAATTGAAGATCGACAATACCATTCAGAAGAAGAATTGCTGAAATATACCCATACGGCGTATGTCAAAGCCAAGCAAATGAAATCCCTCGTCGATGATTTGTTTGAATACACAAAAGTGCGCCAGCCTAGCGTGCCAATCAATGTGATGGAATTTGATATGGCTCAGCTAGTGGAACAATTGGCGGCGGACTTTGAATTAGAAGCTAGCCGAAAAGGTATCAAGATTGAAACGTACACCCGTCCAGAGCATATCGAGATGGATGGCGATACCGAAAAACTGGTGCGGGTCTTCAATAACTTGCTTTCGAATGCCTTGAAATACGGCAAAGGCGCCGATAAGATCCGCATGGAAGTCGAGAAAGTCGGGACCGAAGCGATCTTAACAGTCAAAAACAATGGGCAAATGATCCCTAAGCAAGCCCTTGATTCTCTATTCGACCGTTTCTACCGAGTGGAAGAATCCCGCTCTCAAGAAACAGGAGGAACTGGCTTAGGTCTAGCGATCGCTCAAAGCATCGTCGCCTTACATGGCGGCTATATCTATGCCAAGTCAACGCCGGAATGGACGTCCTTTATTATCCATCTCCCGTTGAAACGCAACAACTTATCCAACACACAAACCTATGGTTGACGACCCAACATTTTTTGGGTATGCTAGAGAAAATAATCAAGGCACAGAACCTAGTATATTTTTTTCATCTATATAGAGAGCTGATGGTTGGTGAAAATCAGTGTTGGAAAAAATAGAATCCAGTTCTTTAACGTGTATTTTTCGAAAGAAAAATCGTTGGCTCACGATACGAGCAGCAAGGGCAGCGCAAGCTGAACTTGGGTGGCACCGCGAATGGTCATTTCGTCCCAAGCAATACGGGATCGGAATGGCCTTTTTTCTATGGAAAAATCAAAGGAGGATGTATCACTATGTTAGATGTAAAAATGATTCGCCAAAATTTTGCTGAAGTACAAAGCAAACTCGCAACACGCGGCGTGCAAAAAGAAGTGTTGGACCGCTTTTTAACGCTTGACGAACGTCGCCGAGAACTCTTAGTCCAAACGGAAGAACGCAAGAAATTGCGCAACGATGTTTCTGGTGAGATCGCTGCCTTGAAACGGGCGAAAGAAGACGCGGCAGATAAAATTGCCCAAATGAAAGAAGTCGGTAGCCAAATCAAGCAATTGGATGAAGAAATCGCCCAAATCGATGAAGACATCAAAGAGATCGCCACGACATTGCCGAACTTGCCGAATGATTCTGTTCCGGTGGGCAAAGATGAAGACGACAATGTAGAAGTCCGCCGCTGGGCAGAACCAAAAACCTTTGACTTTGAACCAAAACCCCATTGGGAGATCGCAGAAGACTTGGGGATCCTCGACTTTGAGCGGGGCGCCAAAGTTTCTGGTAGCCGTTTTGTTTACTACAAAGGCTTAGGTGCTCGTTTGGAACGTGCCTTATACAACTTCATGTTGGATCAGCATGTTTATGAGCATGGATATACAGAGATGATCACCCCGTATATCGTCAACAGCCAAGCAATGTTCGGTACTGGGCAATTTCCGAAGTTCAAAGAAGATGTTTTCCAATTGGCAGACACTGATTTGACTTTGATCCCGACTGCGGAAGTACCTTTGACCAACTACTATCAAGGGGAGATCTTAGAACAAGAGCAGCTCCCTGCCTACTTCACTGCCTTGAGCCCATCATTTCGTTCGGAAGCCGGCAGCGCTGGCCGTGACACTCGCGGCTTGATTCGCTTGCATCAATTCAATAAAGTCGAAATGGTGAAATTCAGTGATGCAGAACATTCTTATGAAGAATTAGAAAAAATGACGGCTAATGCCGAAGACATTTTGCAAAAACTCCATTTGCCTTACCGTGTGCTTAGCTTGTGTACAGGAGATATGGGCTTTTCTGCAGCGAAGACCTATGATTTAGAAGTATGGATCCCTGCCCAAGAGATGTATCGTGAGATCAGCTCTTGCTCAAACTGTGAAGACTTCCAAGCACGCCGTGCTATGATCCGTTACCGCGATCAAGAGGGCAAGATTCACTACATGCATACACTAAACGGCTCTGGTCTGGCCGTCGGTCGGACGGTGGCTGCAGTGCTTGAAAATTATCAAAACGAAGACGGCAGTGTAACGATACCGGAAGTTCTGGTTCCTTACATGGGCGGACTGACAAAAATTGAAAAAGCCTAAGCCTTAGTAACCTCAGTAGCAACCCCTAGAGAACAGTCACACCGCGTGAACGTTCCCTAGGGGTTTTCTTGTTCACGTCGCCTGTAGTGGTTTCAATCCCCCCTAGCCACTTTGATCGCTTCTTGCAAGAGAAACAACGCAACAAGGTTGTAATTTTTAAGCGAATAATTAGAAAAATCCCTTTGTCTTTTTAATCCTCTATCAGAAACCGGGCATGATCGTTGAAAGTGCCTGTGACTTATGGTAACGTGGGCATAATTTAGGATGGAATGAAGGGAGCTTCACCAATGCCCGAACGAAAGACCTATGCCCGTCGGAGTGACTTACACAAGAAACCAAACAATAATCAAAAACGAACAGCATCCGCTGAAGAAAGACCGAAAGGACCACCCTCGAAAAAGAAGCCGTATCGAAAAGCAATTTTTTCCTTATTCGCCTTATTATTGATCGTTTTGATCGCAACGGCTGGCTCAGTCCTTTACACGTTGCACCAACAAGAAGTTGCCGCCAAAGCAAAATATGAGGCAGCTGCGGAGAAATTATTGGCATCAATCCAAGCAGAACAAAGCCAAAATGGGTTAAAAACAACGCCTGAAGTGCTCTCCAAAGGAGCAAACAAAGAACTGATCTACCGCCCGCAAGACCTCGATACGTTTCCCATCAAAGATATCAAAGATCGGTTGACGAAAGCCGCTGAGTCATTGCGCAAAAAACAAACGGAAAAAGAAGTCGTCACCGTTGCCCGTATCCAAGCACAAACAGTAGCTGCAAAAGTCTCTACCTATTCATTAAAAGCCGACAGCTATGTATGGAATCGAGAAACCGGTCGTTTTGAAGATGCTGATCGTTTAACAGATGCACCGATCTTTGTTTCAGAGAAGACACAAACCGAATTGTCTTTGAAAGAACTGGTTCCTGATGAAGGCAGCTTATTAGGTATTCAACAAGTCATTCAACAGAAACTGCTGGATCAAGCTAAGGAACCCGCAAAAATCATCGACGCCGTCTTGGCCATGGAGCGGATCACCTTCGATTCGAAATTTACTTATGATCCAGAGAAGCTGACCATCGAATTGCCAAAAAATCAGACGGGAGCGACGGAAATCACCCTGTCTTACAGCGAGATCGCCCCATTCATTGATCCTGATCTCGTTGCTGCTGACCAACTCGACAATGCCTTGCCAAGTCTTGACCCCAATAAAAAATACGTGGCATTGACCTTTGATGATGGACCCAACAACACCTCCACCATGGATCTGTTGAACATCTTACAAGAAAATGATGTCAAAGCGACCTTCTTTATGCTAGGACAAATGGTTGAGCAATATCCGCAAGCTGCCAAAAAAGTCCAAGAAGCTGGACACGAGATCGCCAGTCATTCTTACTCTCATCCGCAGCTGAATACTCTTTCAGCGGAAGATTTGCAGGCAGAAGTCACAAAAACCAATAAAGCCATTTACAATGCGACGGGTTTACTACCTAGGAATTTACGGCCCCCCTATGGCGCTATCGACAAACAAAGCGCAGAAACCATCGGCATGCCGATCATTCAATGGGACATCGATTCTCAAGACTGGAAATTGAAGGATCCGAAGAAAATCAATGCCTTGGTTCAACAAAATGTCTTTAATGGTGCCATGATCTTGATTCATGATATCCACCCGAAATCTGTGAAAGCTGTACCGGGAGTCATTAAAACGCTCAAAAACGAAGGCTACGAATTCGTGACCGTCGATCAATTATTAGGCGCACGGCAAAAACCGTTGCATCAATACTTTGGGATGAACGATGAACGCCTCGTTGATTAGTCAAAAAAGGAACTCAGCAAGTGACCATCTGCTGGGTTCCTTTTTGGTTATTGGATCGTTCCCTCTTTTTTAGCCCTTCTTTTCTTCATACACATTAGTCACAAAAATTTGAATCAATAGATCAGCGACAGCTTTTGGCGGCATCGTTGAAAAATCTTTGAGCCAGCGTTCGATCAACCCGATAGATCCGCAGACAAAAAAGCTCAGGCACAGTTCCAATTCTTCCTCGGAAGCATCTTGAAAGTATTGGGCAAATCGTTTCAAGGTCTCCGGTTTGATCTCTGACAACAAAAGATTCAGCAAATGGCTGTTGTTCAACAAAATCAAATGGGTGGTACTAGGATTCTCATACAAAATCGTCAATAGCTTTTCCAGCCAAAGATCCAATGATAAATTTTCCTGCTGCAAGTTCGATGCGATCTGCTCAACGAGCTCCCCTTCGATCTCCTCCAACAAAGCGGCTGTGTCCTTATAATATTTATAAAATGTTCCCCGATTGATGTCTGCTCGTTCCGCAATCTCTTTGATCGTGATTTTGCGGTACTCTTTTTCCAACAATAACTCCTGAAAGGCGCGTCGGATCACTTTTTTCGAGTAGATCGTTCGACGATTTCCCACAGTCCCCACCATATCGTTTCCCCTTTTCTCTGTACATTTGATCAATATTTGTCTATTTAATGACAAATACGTAAGCATTGAGGATTGCTCTTACTTTTCTTTCTTAGTATACTAACACCATGTGATTAAATCAACACGTGTTTAAAAAATGGAGGCTTTATTAATGAGTTATGTTGAAGTAAAGAATGAATATAAACGCTATCAGATGGGCGAAACCACCATCACTGCCAACAACGATCTTTCCTTTGCCATTGAAGAAGGCGAATTAGTGGTGATCCTTGGCCCCAGTGGTGCAGGAAAATCGACCGTTTTGAATATTTTAGGTGGGATGGATTCACCAGATGAAGGAGAAATCATTATCGACAATGTCGATATCGCGAAGTTTAACGACAAACAGCTGACGGAATACCGCCGCAAAGACGTCGGGTTCGTCTTCCAGTTTTATAATTTGGTCCCGAACCTGACAGCGAAAGAAAACATTGAATTGGCAACAGAAGTCTCACCGAATGCACTCGATCCTGATGAAGTCTTAGCACAAGTTGGGTTAGAAAACCGCAAAAACAACTTTCCTTCGCAGCTTTCTGGTGGGGAACAGCAGCGGGTATCGATCGCTCGGGCGTTAGCCAAAAACCCGAAACTGCTGCTATGCGATGAACCGACTGGTGCCTTGGACTTTGAAACAGGAAAACAAGTGTTGAAGCTTTTGCAAAACGCTAGCCGAAAAAATGGCAATACGGTGTTGATCATCACCCATAATAGCGCCATTGCCCCGATCGCCGATCGGGTGATCCATATCAATGATGCCACTGTCCGTTCCATTGAAGAGAATCCTCATCCCATCTCGATCGATGAAATCGTTTGGTAGGAGGATCTGATGAAAAATAAGACCTATCTTAAAGCAAGTTTGCGAGAGATTCGCCAATCAAAAGGCCGCTTTATCGCAATCACCTTGATCATTTTTTTAGGAACGTTTCTCTTTGTCGGTGTCAAGGCGACCGGCCCGATCCTGAACCATTCCGCGAGTGAATATGTCAACGGCCAGCAATTAGCAGATCTGCAAGTCACTTCAACCCTGGGATTGACAGAGGAAGACATTGATGCCGCGGAAAAAAGCGGTGCTCACACAGAAGCCGCCTATCAATTTTATTACGCTGCCAATTCAGATGAAGTCGTGCAAGTGACCTCTTATGACCCCTCACAGGAACTCAACCAGTTACTGGTGAAGGACGGTCGACTGCCAGAAAAAGCCGATGAAATCGTGCTGGATACCGAAGCAAAAAATTATGGCTGGCAAATAGGGGATACTTTTACGATCGATGATGCCGATAATCTGTCGGACAAAGAGTATACGATCGTTGGGTTTGCCACTTCTCCGATTTATATCAGTGCTGCCGAACGGGGCTATGCGAATGTCGGCAGCGGTGTCGTGACGTACTTTGCTTATGTACCGGAAAAACAGTTCACGATGGAGGTCAAATCGATCCTCTATCTCGCCTTTGATGATATCGCCGGGCTTGAAACATACTCCGATGCGTACACCGACAAGATGGCAGCCCATCAAGAAACGATTGAGGAACTGTTTGCGGACCGTCCTAAAGAACGCTTAGCAGAAATTCAACAAGACGCTTTTGATGAATTAGCCCCTGCAGAAAAAGAAGTCCGCGATGGACAAAAACAGTTAACTGATGGACAAGCCCAACTGGATCAGGCCAAAGCGGAACTAGAACAACAGCAAGCCGCCTTAGCACAGCTGCCGCCCGTACAACAAGCAGCCCTCGAAGGCCAATTGGCAGCTGGGGAAGCAGAATTGACACAGCAGCAAGACCAATTAGATGAACAGCAACAAGAACTAACTGATGCCCAACAAACACTGGCAGAAAAACGGGCAGAGATCGAAGACTTGGCAGAGCCCACGTATCTTTACAACCAGCGCAAAGACAATCCCGGTTTCCAAGAATATGGTGGGCTGTCTGATCGTATCGCCGCGATCGCCAATGTATTCCCAGTCTTCTTCTTCTTTATCGCTGCGTTGATCACCTTTACGACACTGACGCGGATGGTAGAAGAAAACCGCAAAGAGATCGGTACCTTAAAAGCGATGGGCTATGGCAAAGTCGAGATCTCCCTTAAATATTTGATTTATGCTCTCCTATCTTCGGCCATTGGCATTATCAGTGGTGCCGTATTAGGAACCGAACTGTTGCCGCGTTTGATCTATTTCCTATCCAGCGAACGGTATCTTTTAGACGGGATTCGCGTCTATTATGTCTGGTCACCAATTATTTTGGCCGCGATCGCCTTTTTACTGGCGACGCTTGGTGCCTGCCTCTTTGTTCTGATCAAAGAATTGCGGGAAAAACCTGCCCAGCTACTGCAAGTTCGCGCACCAAAACCTGGGAAACGGATTTTATTAGAAGCCATTACCCCCTTATGGTCACGGTTAAGCTTCAATCAAAAAGTCAGCTTCCGTAACATTTTCCGCTACAAATCGCGAATGATTATGGCGATCATTGGCATCGCCGGTTGTACGGGACTGATGGTGGCAGGCGTTGGGTTGAAAGATTCCTTAAGTGCTGTGACTGCGAAACAATTTGGGCCCATTACGGATTATCAAGCCGTCGTGACCTTAAATGATGCGAAGGAAGAAACCGTTGCTGCCGCTGAAACGGTTTTAACAGACGATCCTCTTGTGACCCATTCGATGCTAGTCTACAATGAAACGATCGAGATTCGACCGGCTAACCAAGGAAAACAAAGTCTGACCTTGATGGTTCCGGCAGATCAGGATGCTTTTGCAGACTATGTCCATTTGAAAACGACGGCAGGACAGAAGCTGTCATTAACAGAGGGCGCCGTACTGACTATGAAGTACGCAGAATTGTATGATCTGCAGGTTGGCGATACATTGACCTTCTATACCAGCGATCAAGAAGCCTTTGAAGTACCTATCAGCGGCATCGCAGAAAATTATTTAGGCAATTCTCTTTATCTGTCACCAACCGTTTACGAAGAAATCACCAATAGTACCTTTGAACCGAATGCGTTCTTAGTAAAAAGCAAGACGATGACGAAAAAGCAAGAGGAAGCTTTATCAACAGCCTTGTTAGATACCGACAAAGTCAAAAACACGACGTTCCTTTCCACTCAGATCAAAATGCAGGATGATTCGATGGGCAACTTGAACTCCATTGTCTTGATCTTAGTTGTATTATCAGGGGCATTAGCCTTTGTCGTCTTGTATAACTTGACCAACATCAATGTTTCCGAGCGGATTCGCGAACTTTCTACCATTAAAGTATTAGGGTTTTACAATAAGGAAGTCACCATGTACATCGTACGGGAAAATATCGTCTTTACGTTATTTGGGATTCTCGCAGGCTACGTGGTAGGTTACTTCTTGACTGACTTTATTTTGATCCAAGCTTCGATGGAAAACATGGTCTTTCCATTAGTGATCAATTGGCCGGCCTATGCTTTAGCCGGCGGCATGACGATTCTCTTTACAATCATCGTGATGTACGTCACCCATGTGAAACTGACTCATGTCAACATGATCGATGCATTGAAATCAAACGAATAAGCTGCTGCTAAAGCGATTTGCTGATCATCCAGCAGTGATTTTAAAGAAAAGGACGCCACTCTTGCCTAGATAGCTGAGAGTGACGTCCTTTTTTGAACAAATAATCCCCTCTGTCCGCTTTTGAACAGAGGGGATCGTTTGTTTTCACGTGAAACATTTTATGATTTTACAGAGTAGTTCGGTGCTTCTTTCGTGATTTGAACATCGTGGGGATGTGATTCTTTTAGTCCGTTGCCGCTCATTTGGATGAATTGTGCTTCATCACGTAATTGCTGTAGATTGCCAGCACCGACATAACCCATCCCTGATTTCAACCCGCCGATCATTTGGAAGATGATATCAGAAACGCTGCCTTTATAAGCGACACGCCCTTCAATGCCTTCTGGAACCAATTTGTTGGCTTCGTTTACGCCCCCTTGGAAGTAACGGTCGCTGGAGCCTTTTTCCATTGCCCCCAATGAACCCATTCCGCGGTACGTTTTGAAGCGACGGCCTTGATAGATTTCGAATTCACCTGGTGATTCATCGGTTCCTGCCAACATGCTACCGAGCATTACGGCATGACCGCCAGCTGCTAAAGCTTTGACGATATCCCCAGAGTATTTGATCCCGCCATCGGCAATGATTGCTTTTCCGTATTGACGTGCCACAGAGGCTGCATCATAGATCGCGGTCAATTGAGGAACTCCGACACCGGCTACCACCCGAGTGGTACAGATCGATCCTGGACCGATTCCGACTTTTACGACATCGACACCAGCATCATACAATGCTTTCGTGCCTTCGGCAGTGGCAACATTTCCAGCAATCAATGTCGCTTCTGGGAAATGGGCACGAATTTCAGAGATTTTGCGTAAAACACCGGCACTGTGTCCGTGGGCAGTATCAATGACGATCGCATCCACGCCTGCATCCAATAATGCTTGTGCACGTTCAAAGGTATCGCTGGTAACGCCGACTGCTGCTGCCACTAATAGGCGTCCATGCGTGTCTTTGGCTGCATTCGGGAATTCGATCACTTTTTCAATATCTTTGATAGTGATCAACCCGCTTAAGATCCCTGCTTCATCAACGATCGGTAATTTTTCGATCTTGTGTTGTTGTAAGATTTTTTCCGCGTCTTTCAACGAAGTACCGACAGGTGCTGTGATCAATTGGTCTTTGGTCATCACATCATTGATCGGCATCGTATAATCCGTGACAAAACGCATGTCGCGGTTCGTGATGATACCGACTAATTTGCGGTTTTCCATCGTTTCTACGATCGGTACCCCGCTGATGCGGTACTTGCTCATCAAATGTTCTGCATCAGCAACTAAGTGGGTTGGTGTTAAGAAAAACGGATCGATGATCACGCCGCTTTCAGAACGTTTTACTTTGCGCACTTCATCTGCTTGCGCTGCGATACTCATGTTTTTGTGAATCACGCCAAGTCCGCCTTGACGCGCCATTGAGATCGCCATTTTACTATCAGTTACGGTATCCATACTGGCACTTATGATTGGAATATTTAGTGTAATATTCGGGGCAAGCTGCACTTTCATATCCACGTCATTTGGCAAGACGTGACTTTCTGCCGGAATCAATAAGACATCATCAAACGTTAACCCTTTTTTTACAAATTTGGTTTCCCAGTTGGACATTTTTGTAACCACTCCTTAAAGTTTTTAGGTATTTTAAAAAAAATAGCAAAGATTTTTCATAAGTCAACCATTCGGAAAGCTTTCTTAATAATCCTCTTCAAACCTTTGGTCAAATCTCATAATTCGCCATTTTTTCTAAAAAAACACGCTGATCGTGCGGTCTTTTTTAACAAAAGAAGGCGCACGATCAACGTGTAGCCATCAGCCTCTAGGAACAGACAGACTGCTGATGATATTGTATTTGCGTTTCAAGTAGTACTTCGCTGCTAATGCCACTGCCCCGATCAAGGCTTCAATCACAGGATCCACTTGTGGATTCAATGGTGGTTGGATCATCGCAGAAAGCGAGATCACAACGATCCATAGCATGAAGGCTGCGACTAAAATCAAAATGATCTTCCACATCTTCGGCCGTTTGCTCTTATCAGCACCCGGGCGTTCATATTGATACATGTATTTGTACATCAAGTAGAAGACCCAACCAGCAAGCATCGCCATCAAGAAGAGGGTCAATAAGCCATAAGGTTGTGCTTGTCCTCTAGTAAAGATTCCCATAACCCCTAACATCAACCCAAAAATCCCTAAAATCAGCAAGGTGTTATCCAACCACATCAAGAAGGGGCCGGATTCTTTTTGCTCAACGGGTTTGTTGATGATGGCTTCGGTACGTTCAGACACTGTACCAAATAATTGACGGGCCGTTTTGCCGCCTTTTTGTTCTTTGACTAAGACCGGCAGCATCTCATGCAAGGCAATCGTTTTTTCTTCTTCAGAAAGGTTGGCTGCCTCTAGCGATTTTTTTAAATCAAATATATATTGTTGGTTTCGTTTTGTTAATTGTTGTTCTAATTCACGATTTTCGGAAACATAATTTCGCAGAGTTTCTGGTTCCATGAATTGATTCTCCCTTCTGCGTTTTCTTCACAATGGACATTTTACCACAAATTCACTGGGAAGAAAGCCCTTTATACGTTAAAACGGAACAACATCACGTCGCCATCTTGCACGACATAATCTTTTCCTTCCAAACGTACCCGACCGGCTTCTTTGGCCGCTTGCATCGTGCCGTATTGGTTCAGATCTTCAAAGGAAACAGTTTCCGCACGAATAAAGCCGCGCTCAAAGTCCGTATGGATGATCCCCGCTGCTTGCGGTGCTTTGATGCCTTTACGGAACGTCCACGCACGCACTTCTTGTTCACCAGCGGTAAAATACGTTGCTAGACCCAGCAAATCATAGGCGGCACGAATCAATTGATCCAACCCTGATTCTTCAATTCCTAATGCTTCTAAAAACTCTGCTTTGTCTTCTTCTTCCAGCTCAGCGATCTCTTCTTCAGCACGAGCACTGATGACGATCACTTCCGCATTTTCGCTTGCTGCAAATTCCTTCACTTTGTTGACATAGTCATTGGTTTCATAGTCTGCCACGTCTTCTTCTGCTACGTTGGCAACGTATAAGACTGGTTTGGTCGTTAGTAAAAACAAACTTTTGACGATGCGCTGTTCTTCATCTGTAAATTCAATCGAACGAGCAGAGATCCCTTCTTCTAAGACCGGTTTGATCTTATCAAGAACGGCCAGTTCCGCAACTGCATCTTTGTCTTTGGTTTTGGCAATTTTTGCGACCCGAGTATAGCGCTTGTTGACGGATTCTAAATCCGCTAAAACCAACTCCAAATTGATGGTGTCGATATCAGCTAATGGGTCCACGCGGCCTTCTACGTGGGTGATGTTGTCATCGTCGAAACAACGAACGACATGACAGATCGCATCCACTTGGCGGATATGGCTCAAAAATTGGTTGCCTAATCCTTCCCCTTTGCTGGCACCGCGGACGATTCCGGCAATATCCGTAAATTCAAAGGTGGTTGGGACCGTCTTTTTCGGACGGACTAATTCTGTTAAACGCTGTAAGCGCCAATCTGGCACTTCCACCATTCCTACATTCGGATCGATCGTCGCAAACGGGTAGTTTGCGGCTTCTGCTCCTGCTTTGGTTATTGCATTAAATAAAGTAGATTTGCCCACATTTGGCAATCCAACGATTCCGGCAGTTAACGCCATGCTTCACTTCACTCTTTCTCTTTTTTTTCTAGGATTTTCTTCATCTTTTTATCAAATTCTCGGCGCGTCATCATGACGATGTGGCCGCAATTCGTACACTTTATTTTGATGTCTGCCCCCATGCGGATGATTTCCCAACGATTGGCTTTGCAGGCATGCGGTTTTTTCATTTCGACAATATCCCCAAGATCATACATCTTTATCACCTCAAGCTTCATCAAATTGAATGTTCAACAAATCTAAAATACGGGTTAAATCTTTTTGTGACAGGTATTCGATCTCGATTTTTCCTTTGCCTTCTTTTTCGCGGATCTCGACATTCGTGCCGAATTTATCCATTAACCGTTCTTCGCTTTCTCGTAAATAGTACGGTTTTTCTCGAATCAGACGCGGCACTTTTTTCTTTTCGTTTTTCGTGTCGTTCATCTCAGCGACCATTTGTTCTAATTGGCGGACTGTCAGATTTTCTTTGACACAACGATTGGCTAATTTTAAGATCTGTTCTTTGTTTTTCAAGCCTAATAATGTCCGAGCTTGCCCCATAGACAAACGGTCATCTTGAACCATTTCTTTGACGAGTTTCGGCAAGGACAGTAACCGCAAATAATTGGCGATATACGGGCGGCTTTTCCCTAAACGTTCAGCGACTTGTGCTTGGGTCAATTTCAAGTTCTTCATCAGCATGTCATAGGCTTCTGCTTCTTCTAAAGGATTTAAATCTTCCCGCTGCAAGTTTTCTAAAACGGCGACTTGCATCATCGCTTCTTCATCAAAATTGCGGATGATGGCGGGGATCGTTTCCTTGCCAGCTAATTTGGACGCTCGAAACCGGCGTTCACCAGCAATGATCTCATAGCCTTTGACAGATGATTGCCGCACGATGATCGGTTGAAAGACCCCCGAATGTTGGATCGAATTGGCTAGTTCTTGTAATGAAAGCTCATCAAAGGTTTTTCGCGGTTGATAAGGGTTGGGTCTTAATTCGTTTAAAGGCAGTTCAACGACTTTTTCTGTCTTGATATCGACTTCTTCTAACCCTTGCAGGTCTTGAAACAACGCATCGATCCCACGCCCTAATCCTTTCCCTTTATTCTTCACGGGCTAACACTTCCTTTGCTAACGTCTGATAGACTTCGGCTCCTTTTGAGCGTGGATCATAATCAATGATCGACAATCCATGACTAGGTGCTTCAGACAACCGGATATTCCGTGGAATAATGGTTTCATACACTTTTTCTTGGAAATAGCGGCGGACTTCTTCCACGACTTCCGCGCCTAAGTTCGTGCGGGCATCATACATCGTCAGTAAGACCCCTTCGATCTCTAACTCAGGGTTAAAATGTTTTTGTACTAAACGCACGGTATTCAATAGTTGGCTCAGCCCTTCTAATGCATAGTACTCACATTGGACTGGGATCAAAATCGAATCACTGGCGGTAAAGGCATTGATCGTCAAATGACCTAAAGATGGCGGGCAATCGATAAAGATATAATCGTATTGTTCTTTGATTTCATTCAAAGCCGATTTCAATCGAGATTCCCGTGCCATCATGGAGGTCAATTCAATTTCCGCACCAGCTAATTGGATCGTCGCTGGAACGATATCCAAGTTTTCTCGGCTGCTAGGTAAAATCGCTTCAACGATCGGTGTTTCATTGACTAATACATCATAGATGTCTTGTTCCACATCTGGTTTGCGAATGCCGACACCGCTTGTGGCGTTGCCTTGGGCATCAATATCTACGAGTAACACTTTTTTGCCGACAAATGCTAAGGACGCACCTAGGTTCACCGTTGTGGTGGTTTTGCCTACGCCGCCTTTTTGGTTTGCAACAGAAATAATACGGGCCATTGATTTTCCTCCTATTTAATTGGTTGTTTCGCTGGCATTCCCGGTTTGCGGGGGTATTTCTTTGGCGTTTCTTTTTTCTTTTGAATGATCAAAAGATGGCGTTCATCGCCGCTGACCGGTAAGGTAAAGCTTTTTTCTTCAATAAATTTGCCGCCTAAGAGTGAGATCGCTGGTTTGGCTTCAACCAGTTCTTCCTCGCTTTTGGCAGCTTTGAGCGCATAAAAATAGCCTGCTTTTTTCACCAATGGCACACAGAGTTCCGTTAACACATTCAAACGGGCAACCGCACGAGCGGTCACATAATCGAATTGCCCACGAAATTGCGGTTTTTGACCAAATGTTTCTGCACGGTCATGGTACAAGTGGACATTTTCCAATTGTAGATCCGTCACAAGAGTTTGTAAAAAGGTGATGCGCTTATTTAAAGAGTCGACGATCGTCACTTCTAATTCAGGAAACACGATTTTTAGTGGAATACTTGGAAAGCCAGCACCTGAACCGACATCGCACAAATGACTTTGCGGGTCAAAGGCGGTTTCAAAAGCTAAGGAAACAGAATCGTAGAAATGCTTTAAATACACTTCTGATTTTTCCGTAATTGCGGTTAGATTCATCTTCTGATTCCATTCGACCAAACGCTCGAAATAGACAACGAATTTTTCCATTTGTTCTTCGGTTAAAATGATCCCGTTTTTGCGTAATTCTTCATGAAATTCTTCAGGTAGCATAACGAATCCTTTCTATTTTGTGAAACAGAAAAATGTTTCACAGACTAGTTCCTACTTTAACGCAAAAAGCAATGTGATGCAATAGCCAGCGATTGCTTTCTAGGAGAATTTACCATTTTTTAACTGGGGCTTTAAGGTTGGTTTAAGGCATGGGAATTATACTCATTTCAATCCAAAAAACTTTTTTCATTTTTCCTTGACCAGCAAGGCTGCCAACCCTGCTGGTCAGCTTTTTTCTCAAAGAAACAAGCATTGATCTCAGGATCAATGCTTGTTTTTGTTTCATATGAAACTTTTTTATTTCACGCGAGGTTCGTTGTATTCTTCGATACGATCAGACGCGCGGGAAGCCGCATGTTTGGCTTTGTTGGTTTGACGTGAAGCAAAGTCGCCGGTTTTAGAAGCCGCTGACGTTACTTTGTCTTGAACCGTTTCTTGTTCCTCTTCGTATTCAGCGATTGTTTTCACATCCACAACGTTGATGTTGACTTCGATCACTTCTAATTGGGTCATTGTCGTTACTTCTTTTTGAATGACTTCTTTGACTTGTTCAGCGATTTCTGGGATATTGCGGTCGTATTCAACCACGATATCTAAATCAACGGCTACTTGTTTTTTCCCAACTTCAGTATTGATACCGGCAGTCACATTGTCTGTATTAACTAATTTTTCAGCAATATTAGAGAAGAAACCACCATCGACCGTCAACAGACCATCTACATTTTCTAATGCAATTCCGATAATTTTTTGGATCACTTTGTCATCATAGGTCAATGAACCATGAACGGGTGCATCCCCGGTTGGTCCTTCAAAATCGTTGTGGCCAGGTTTTGGCGGTGCTGGATGATGTCCGGCTGGATCTGGATTTCCTGGTGCTGGATGATCCCCTGGTTTTGGTCCATTTTGTTGTCCTGCTACTGCTTTTTCAGCATTTGGTACCACTGGATCAGGTGATTCAGACATTGGAATCGCATTTTCATTGGCTTGATGATTGGTGTTGGGAACCACTGGATCTGGATGTGCACTGACATTTTTTTCATTGTTTAATTCGTTTTTATCGATATTCATTAAAAATTCCTCCTATAAAATACGTTATTGTTGGTTAAAAAATTCGTCGATGATACCGGTACGTTGGAGATACAATCCTAGCGCAAAACCCAAACCTGTTAGAAGTAGAATCAGCAATGTTTTGAAAAAACCGATCGTTACAAACAACACAGCCAGAACAAGGCCGATTGCTCCAAAAATCAATGGGATTTTGTATTGTTGTAGTTCGTTCATCATAGCCCTCCTATTCTACTCGCGGGTTTTCCGGAGTCTCATTTTGTTCAAAATTCGCGTAATTGACTTCGACTTTGACTTTTTCACTTGAGCCAAGCACTCGTTGGACATCTTGTTGGATTTCCGCCATTAAGTTTTCGGTTTTGCCAACTAAGGCAGACGTCCGTTTCAAGCGGCCTTTGATTTTGATTAAAATTCGATTTTTGGTCGCCTTGACATGAACTTTTGGTCCTTCAACAAATTCTTTTTCATTTACTTTCGTACGTACAAGTCCTTCGATCGCTTTCTTATCGATCGTCAATGCGCCCTTATCCTCTTTCAAAACAAAGGTTGTTTTGGTTTTTGGATAAAACAGCACGACTAAGATCACGATCAAGAATACGGCGATTAAAACAACGGCTACCCAAAACATATATTGACGCATAAACAAGTTGTCAAAGAAATACGTGACGACATTGCCTCTGCTGTCCAAACCAAATGGCAGCTGCATGTAAGGATTACTCATTAAAACGATTGGTAATAAGACAGTGATAAAGATCAACGAAACGATGATTGATACGATTTTCCACCCTTTACTCATAGGACACCTCCTCCTTTTTCTCCGATTTTTTGATAAGCTTACAAGTTGATGGCTTCTCCGCCGGTAACACCATAAATCTGTGCTGTCACATAGCTAGCTTTATTGGAAGCTAAAAAGACATAGACGGGTGCCAGCTCAGCTGGTTGTCCTGCCCGCTCCAGTAATGCTTGCTGACCAAATTCAGGCAGCTTGTCTTGCGGTTGGCCATGATCTAACTGTAATGGTGTCCAGATTGGTCCTGGGGCTACCCCATTGACCCGAATCCCTTTTTCAGCAAATTGTTTCGCCAAGCTGACTGTAAAACTGGCGATCGCCGATTTGGTTGCCGCATAATCCATTAAATGGGCGCTTGGACTAAAGGCTTGGACAGAAGTCGTTGTCACGATCGCTCCCCCAGCCGGTAAGTGTGGCTCAGCTGCTTTCACTAATGCAAACATTGAGATAATGTTTACCATAAAGGTGTCTTTCACTTGTTCAATCGGTAATTCTGCAATCGATGGCCGCGTGATTTGCTGTGCTGCGTTCAATACTAATGTATCTAACCCACCTAATGCTGCTACCGCTTTGTCAACGATCTCTTGTGGTGCCGCTTCGTCTCGCAGGTCATAGGGTAGCAAAATCACTTTGCGTCCGGCTTCTTTGATGTACCCTGCAACTTCTTCGGCATCTTCTTCTTCTCCTGGGAAAAAGTGCAGGGCAATGTCTGCTCCTTCACGAGCGAAGGCAATCGCTGCTGCTCGTCCGATCCCAGAATCCCCACCGGTAATCAGTACCCGCCGGTTTTCTAACTGCTGACTTCCCTCATAAGAGTCTTCACCACAATCAGGTTTTGGTCGCATTTCTTCTTGTAAAGCAGGCGTATCTTGTTCCTGTTTGCTGTATTTACCCGTGTGATAAAGTTCCCGTGGATCAGTCAAAATAGGTTCACTCATTCTTACGTCCTCCTTTTCTCTATAATAAAATTCTAAACCATTCATTTTTTTTTGGGAAATATAACGCTTTGTTAACAAAAATAAATCCTCGTTTATTAGAAAATGAAAAAAGAAAGTGCCCTCATTTTTGACCAGAAAGCAAATGATTTCACTTTTTTATAGAAGGGGGTAAACTAATGAGTAGTAACTGGTGGTACCTGTAAAAGGGAACCCCTAGGAAAATGACTTTGGATCAAGAAAAAGGAGGAACCAAACAATGCCTTGGAATGTCCGTGATTATCCTGCGTCAATGAAGAATCTAGACCCCTTAGTTCGTAAAAAAGCGATCGATATCGCCAATGCCCTGCTAGCCGATGGCTATTCCGACGATCGGGCGATCCCGATCGCCACGAGTCAAGCAGAAAAATGGTATGACAATGCAGATGAAGAGGAGAAGAAAGCTTTTCAGAAAGAGAAAAATCCGCAAAAAGATGATGCCCATCAAACCAATAAAAATGCGAAAAAATTAATGGATGCGGATGTAGAAGTTGTGTATGAAGAGGACCAATGGCAAGTCCGTTCCAAAGGAGCAAAACGTGCCAGTGATCATTTCGACAATAAAGCAGAGGCCATCGCCCGTGCCAAAGAAATTGCCGAAAATAAAGAATCCGTGGTGAACGTTTATAAAAAAGACGGCGACCATCAAAAGGATATTGATTTAGGAGAATAAAATTGGCCGCAGAAAAGTGGAAGGAGGTCTTACGTTTGTCGTTTTAACGGCGCGAAACGTTACCTTCTCTTTCGCTTTTTTGTTTCCTTTTACAGCTAGGTTTGGTTAAAACTAAAGCAACCGCTTCTTTAACGTTTCTCTTTAAAAGCAGCGGTTCGTTGTCAGAAACCTAAAAAACGAAGACCTTTTGAATGAACTATTACTTTTAAAATTTCTCGACATCCTAAAAAGTAAGCCTATGAAATGCTGATTTAGCAACAACTGTAAACCATCCGTTACCCCTGTAAACTAGCTTGTGCTTTCTTTAACTAAATAAACCTTGTATACTTGAATTATCAAAAGTACAAGGAGTGGTGTTTGTGAAAAAATTATTTTTTGTGCCGTTTATTTTTATTTGTTTCCTCTTTGCTCTCCCAGCTGCCGCCCAGACAGTGGAAGAACCAGAACTCGTTTATGACCTAGCATCAGATAGTCCCTATGAGCAGCTGATCACGGTAGATGAAGAAGGCAATGAGGTGATTTTGACCATTGAAAAATTGCCGTCATTCCGAGCAAATCTGGCAGCGGGAACGTATCGTGTGTCAAAAACATCCGCCGGTAATTGGACCGCTAGTTATAATGTAACGGTCAATAGCCGCAATCAATTTACAGGCACTTCGAATTTAAGTTTAGTTGCTCACAGAGGAAGTATCACTTCTAGTTCATTAACTCACACGTCCACCAAAGCCACCTGTACGTTTAAGCAAAAAGCAGGTATAATCACTACCAATGGGAGTGTCGTAACCACGATCTCAAATGGGAAGCTAGTTGTTAAATAGCAGATAGGAGCATACATTGGCTTTAGCAGAACAATTAAAAAGCTGTCGCGAGTCTTCGGGATTGTCGCAAACAGCAGTCGCAGAAAAATTACAGATTTCACGCCAGTCGATTTCGAAATGGGAAAATGGGCGCGGCTATCCAGATATTGAGAATTTGATTTTGTTGAGTGATCTCTATCAAGTCTCGATTGATGAGCTTTTACGTGAGAACGAAGCCTTAAAAGAGCGGATCGAAACCAACAATCAAGAAATCAGCGACAAGAAAGAAAAATTGTCGTTACTCCAAAGAACGATGGCAGCAGATAAAGATGAAAGTCTGCTCTTGCTACTGTTAGCTGGAATCGGCTCATTTCTCTTTCCATTAGGTTTGATTTTAGATGGCTTTGTCTTATGGCGTAACAAAAAGGCCAATAATTTTTATGTATTGATCTATATCGTCTGTGCCTTCTCGATTTTCTTGAATTTGTACGATGGCTATGTCCATCTCAGCAACATCATGAATTGGGGAACCACTACGATTGAAAAAGTTGAATAATTCAATTGCTAACACAAAAAGCCCGCTGCGAATTGTTTTCGCAGCGGGCTTTTGACACTCTATTTACCATTTATAAATTGGTTTTTCAAAGAATATTAACCGTCTTTAGTTAACCTTTGCAATCTTCCCTTGTTCGATATACACCATCAAAATACTAATATCAGCTGGGTTTACTCCGCTGATACGGCTCGCTTGGGCGATGGTTTCGGGTTGGATTTTTTGCAGTTTTTGTTTGGCTTCTGTTGCCAAGCCATTGATAGCGGCATAGTCGATGTTTTCAGGAATACGTTTGGCTTCCATCCGTTTGAGTTTCTCCACTTTTTCGAGGGCTTTTTTAATATAACCTTCGTATTTGATTTGAATCTCGACTTGTTCAATCTCTTTTGGCTTCAATGCTTCATTGGCTTCGATAAATTGCAGCATTTCGGCATACGTCACTTCAGGCCGACGCAAGAATTCATTTGCTAAAACGCCATCTTTCAAGGTGGCCGTCCCTTTGGCAGTCAAATACGCTTGTACTTCTGGCGTTGGTTTGATGCGGATTTTGGATAAACGTTTGATTTCTGCTTCAACAGCTTCTTTTTTCGCTACATACGCTTCGTATTGTGCTTCTGGGACAAGCCCAATTTGATGTCCCACTTCGGTCAAACGCAGATCGGCATTATCATGACGCAGCAATAAGCGGTATTCGGCACGAGAGGTCAATAAACGGTATGGTTCATTGGTTCCTTTAGTCACCAAATCATCGATCATCACACCGATATAACCGTCGCTGCGTTTCATAATGAAGGGTTCTTTGCCTTGAATTTTCAAAGCGGCATTGATGCCGGCGATCAAGCCTTGACCGGCCGCTTCTTCATAGCCGCTGGTTCCGTTGGTTTGTCCTGCCGTAAAGAGGTTTTCGATGACTTTGGTTTCTAATGTTGGACGCAATTGATGAGGTACCACGACATCATATTCAATGGCGTAGCCCGTCCGCATCATTTCCGCTTTTTCTAAACCTGCGATGGAATGCAGCATTTGGACTTGGACGTCTTCTGGCATAGAAGTAGAAAGCCCTTGAACATACACTTCTTCGGTGTTCAACCCTTCTGGTTCCAAGAATAGTTGGTGACGAGATTTGTCTGCAAAACGCACGATTTTGTCTTCGATGGATGGGCAATAACGGGCACCTACTCCTTCGACGATCCCTGTAAACATCGGCGCCCGGTGTAAATTCTGGTTGATGATTTGGTGGGTCCCTTCGTTCGTATAGGTCAACCAGCAAGGTTCTTGGTTTTGATTGTAGGCTTCATCGGGTGTGCTATAACTAAAGTGATTCGGTTGTTCATCGCCAGGCTGGATCTCCGTTACCTCATAGTTGATGGTGCTGGATTTCACCCGCGGTGGTGTACCGGTTTTAAAACGAGCGATCTCTAGACCAAGCTCTTTCAAATGATCGGCTAGTCCAATCGATGGTTGCGAGTTGTTTGGACCAGAAGAATATTTCAACTCTCCAATGATGATCTCTCCTCGCAACGCTGTTCCTGCAGTGATCACTACAGCTTGGGCTTGGTAACGAGCGCCTGTAGAGGTCACGACGCCACGACATTCGCCTTCTTCAACGATCAGCTTTTCAACGATTCCTTGGCGCAGTGTCAAATTGGCTTCTTTTTCGATCGTTCGTTTCATTTCAGCCGCATAGGCATGTTTATCGGCTTGCGCTCGCAAGGCCCGCACAGCGGGACCTTTTCCTGTATTGAGCATCCGCATTTGGATGTAGGTTTTGTCGATATTTTTGCCCATTTCTCCGCCTAAAGCATCGATTTCGCGCACCACGACACCTTTCGCGGGTCCGCCGACGGAGGGATTGCAAGGCATGAATGCGACCATGTCTAAGTTGATAGTCAGCAAGAGGGTTTTTGCCCCCATGCGGCTAGCTGCCAAGGCAGCTTCTGATCCGGCATGGCCGGCCCCAACAACGATCACGTCATAACTTTCTGCTTGATATTCTTGCATGGTGTTCTCCTTTTTACGCCAGTGGCGCATTCTTTATTTTCCTAAACAAAACTGACTAAATAATTGGGTGATCAACTCATCTTGGACACTATCGCCGACAACTTCTCCTAGATAGTCCCAGCAGCGTGTCATATCGATTTGAACCAAGTCAACAGGCATTCCTGCTTCAATCCCTTGGATGACCTCAGACAACGACTGAACGGCATTTTCTAATAAGGCAATGTGGCGGGTGTTAGAAAGATAGGAAGCATCCTTATCAGTGGTCTTCCCCCCAAAGAATAGATCGGCAATGGCTTGTTCCAGTTGGTCTAAGCCTTCACTCGTCAACACAGAGACAGAAAAAATCGGTTCATCTGCTGCGTACTGTGCTAACTCAGCGGGTGCTAATTTTGGCTCAAGGTCGGTCTTATTCAATAAGATGATCCGACGGCTGCCAGCAGTCAGCTCCAGCAATTGTTTGTCTTCCTGGGTCAAGCCTTCGCTTTGGTTGAGAACCAGCAAAATCAACTCCGCTTCTGCCAGTGCTTTGCGGCTGCGTTCGACCCCGATTTTCTCAACGACATCTTCTGTTTCGCGGATACCAGCCGTATCGATCAGTTTCAACGGTACCCCGCGAACATTGACATACTCTTCAATGACATCTCGAGTCGTACCAGCAATGTCTGTCACGATGGCTTTTTCTTCCCTTAATAAATGGTTCAATAAGCTGGATTTGCCGACATTCGGCCGGCCGATGATCGCAGTACTCAGACCTTCTCGCAAAATTTTTCCTTGTTGGGCTGTTGCTAATAAGGCTTGGATCTGCCCTTTGACCATCGTGGCTTTTTCTAGCAATAAGCGGGTCGTCAATTCTTCCACATCATCGTATTCAGGGTAATCGATATTCACTTCAACTTGCGCCAGCGTCTCTAAAATCTCTTGGCGTAAAGTCCGAATCAAGTGGGAAAGATTGCCATCCAACTGATTGACGGCGAGGTTCATCGCTTTATCGGTCTTGGCACGAATCAGATCCATCACCGCCTCGGCTTGAGAAAGGTCGACACGTCCATTCAAAAAGGCCCGCTTCGTGAATTCCCCCGGCTCAGCCAGCCGTGCCCCTTGGCGTAAAACCAGCTGCAAGAGTTGATTGACGACCACGATCCCGCCATGACAGTTGATCTCAACGACATCTTCTCGGGTAAAGGTCCGTGGCTTTTTCATCACTGAAAGCATCACTTCATCCATCAAACGACTTTCCTCTGGATCCACGATATGACCATAATGGATCGTATGACTTGGAACTTGGGCGAGGGTTTTATTGCCTGCTTGAAAAATCCGATCCGCAATTGCGATCGCTTCTTCCCCGCTTAATCGCACAATACTGATGGCTCCTTCGCCGGGCGGGGTGGAAATTGCGGCAATCGTATCAAATTCTTGCGTAATATTCGCCATGTTGCATACTCCTCCTATTTTTTCACATAAAAAAAGTGCCCACTCCACCCGTCAAATTGATTGAAAATCAATAAAAATGAGTAGACTTAGCACTTTGACTGCTTGTCAATTAAATTCTGGAAATAGATTAGCACATTTTGGCGCCAGTCGCAAGCTTCCTTGAAAAACTTTTAAATTTTGCATCTGTCCGCAAAAACCTTTAAAATAAAAGCAAAGAATAAGAAAAGAGTGATCTATTATGGAAACCATCAAATCATCAAACAGTGCTGCCCGCATTAAGGAAATCATTTTATCGACAGGAAACGTGAATCGGCCTTATGTCGTGCGGGATATCGTCTTTGCGGCAGACAAAATCGAAGTAGATCTATTTGATACATCTGTGAACTTGAACGATCTGTTGGCAGACGTGACTTATCGCTTAAAAGAAACAGCCCACAGCTATGGCGCGAACGCGGTGATCAACTGTCATTTCGAACACGATCGCATCGTCGAAGGCGACAAAACCTATCTTGAGATCTTTGCCTATGGTACGGTGGTTCAATTTACTCAATCAACGATCGGCGGTTAATTGCCTCTATCATCAAAAAAAAATACAAAAAAGAGTCCGCGGCATACGGACTCTTTTTTGATACCAAAGGCTGACCTACGTAACGTATGTTGACTTTGATAAGAATGATTTCTAGTCAAGGATACTTGGTTTTAAATTTGTTGTCAATTGCTTTTTCCCATCAAAAAAGGGAAAGGCTTGTCAGAGCGCCTTTCCCTTTTTTCATTAAATTCGTTTGTCCGCAGGTTCCACTACTAAGTAGCGATACGGTTCATCCCCTTCAGAATGAGTTTGAACATACGCATCTTTACTCAATACGGAATGGATCTGCTTTCTTTCAAACGCCGGCATCGGCTCTAAAAAGACCGGGCGGCCTGTTCGTTTGACTTTTTCAGCAGTACGGCTGGCCAAACGTTCTAAGATCGCTTGACGTTTTTCACGGTAATCCCCGACATTCACAACGATCGACAATTTGTTTTTCGCGATGCGGTGAATGTAAACTTGCGCCAAATATTGCAGTGCATTCAAGGTTTTGCCATGCTTCCCAATCAAAATGCCTTGTTTTTGCGTTTCTAAATGAAAGACGATCACGCCGTCTTGACGAGCGGTTTTTACTAAGGCAGGTGCATTCAATGCTTTTGAAATATTTGTCAGATAGAGTCCCAACTGAGCCAGTGCTTCCTCATCGGAAAGATCCGTCAGCAAAACAGGTTCGCTCGCGGCCGCCTCCATCACACTGCTTGCATCCTCTGTCGTCACAGGATCTGGTTCTACTAGCGGTTTTGCTGGTACTTCTTCAACGGGTGCCGGTTCTTCAACGATTCTTTTTTCAATGGAGACCCGTGCTTGTTTTTTTCCTAGCCCCAAGAAGCCTTTTTTTCCTTCATCCAGGACTTCGATTACTGCTTGATCTTTGGTGATACCAAGGACTTGCAATCCCTCTTGAATTGCTTCAGCTACTGTCAGATTTTCATAAATCGGCATTGCAGTGCAACCTCCTCTTATTTTTTCCGTTTCTTTTTAGGACTCATTGCTTTTTTCAGCGCACGTTCACGCTCGCGTTCTTTGCGGGCGGCTTCTTCTCTTTCTTGGCGAATCTTGAATGGGTTATTTAGAATCAACGTTTGCACAACTTGGAATGCATTGGAAACGACCCAGTACAAGGAAAGTCCGCTGGCAATGTTGATCCCCATCAGCAAGATCATCATCGGCATAGCGAAATTCATGATTTTCAGACTCGCATTTGATTCCACTTGGCTCATACTTGATAAATAGGTACTTGCAAAAGTAAAGAGCGCCGCTAAAATCGGCAAGATGAAGTATGGGTCACGATCACCCAGCTGCAGCCATAAGAATTTTCCTTCTTGCAAAGCAGGAACCCGTGAGATCGATTGCCACAAGGCCATCAAAATCGGCATTTGTACCAATAATGGCAGACAGCCGGCATAGGGATTGACATTGTTTTCCGCATACAAACGTTGTGTTTCTTCTTTTAACTTGCTTTGTGTTTCTGTATCTTTTGACGCATATTGCTGCTGCAGCGCTTTTAGCTTTGGTTGTAATTCTTGCGTTTTGCGCATGCTTTTGGTTTGGAAGTGCATCAACGGCATCAAAATGACCCGAATGATCAATGTAAAGAGGATGATCCCGATCCCGGCATTGCCGAAGGAGAGGGCTTTGATCGCCTCTGCAAAATAATAAACGATGTAACGATCCCACAGACCAGTACTTTGTGCATTTACTTCACCTGTTGCACCGCAGGCAGATAAGACAACTACTAATGAGAGAACTCCCAAAAATAGTAAGACGCGTTTCCCTTTTTTCACGTAACTAATTCCTTTCCATTAATGAATAATTTTGGCAAGCTTTAAAACATGCTCTAAATTCGAGTAGATTTCCTTTGAGGAACAAGTGGCGATACTTGGACGAGCGATCACGATGAAATCGACCGCTGGTTCGATCCGCGGCTTCATTTCCGTTAAACTCGCACGGATCTTGCGCTTGATCTCATTTCGCTTCACTGCATTACCGACTTTTTTCCCTACAGATAAACCAACTCGAAAATGTGATTGCTCTTTAGGTAAGACATACACCACGAACTTCCGATTTGCAAAAGAATTTCCTGCCTGAAAAACTTTTTGAAAATCTTGCTCTGTTTTTACTCGATAGGATTTTCTCATCTTCGGTTCCTTCACTTCTTTCAATTAAGCTTCGCGAAACGGATTGAATCCGTAACCACTCACCTGTCAATAATACCATATTTGCCAAAAGTCAGACACTATATTCCGCAAAAACGGCATAAAAAAAAAACCACTGGCATTCAGTGGCTTACGCAGAAATAACCTTTCTGCCTTTACGACGACGGCTAGCTAAAACACGACGTCCATTTTTTGTACTCATACGTTTACGGAATCCGTGAACTTTTTGACGTTTACGTTTATTTGGTTGATACGTTCTTTTCATTTATTTCCACCTCCATCAGGATAATGCTTATGCGCACAGACATACTTTGATAGTATAACGAGTCAAGTACTAGTTTGTCAATAAGAAGTTTGCTCAAAATCGGGCATTCTTTATCCACAATCCCCTTGATTTGTGTGGGTTTGCTGTTTATAGCCAATTTTTGTGGATAACTTTTTCCCCAGAGTTATTTTGGCTTTTTCCACAAACAAACAGCCTGTAGAAAAGTTTTCCACAATCGTTTTTCAATCTGTTGATAACTACCCTAAAACCTAGTATTATCAAGGCGTGATCTTCACATCCATCTGTGGATAAAGGAGATTTTTTTACAGTTATTCACATTCTTTTTCTGCCTGTGGATAGTCGAATTTCGAACATGTGCATTTCCTTTTTTCATTTATCCCGTTTTGTGGAAAAGTATTTTTTTCTAACCTTTTTTATCGTAATCTGTGGAAAACTTTTTCAATCCGTGCTATTTTAGTTATATCTATTCTTAGTTATAGGAGGACAATTTATGCCATCTGCTGATTCTATTTGGCAAGATCTTCAACGATCCTTTAAAGAAGAGCTGAATCCGGCCAGTTATAGCGCTTGGATCGAGACTGCCAATGTCTTGTCGTTTGAAAAAAATCAGCTGCTGATCGAAGTACCCAGCGATCTTCATAAATCTTATTGGGAAAAAAATCTAGCTGCCAAAATTGTTGAAATGGGATTTATGAAAACTGGTGAAGAATTGATTCCTAGTTTTGTGACTGTCGAAGAAGCAGAAGCTTTAAAAACAGCCCCATCTACTATTAAAACAACTGCAGAAGAAAACGAGCAGCCGCCGAAATCGATTTTAAATGAAAAATACACATTTGATACCTTTGTCATCGGGAAAGGCAATCAAATGGCCCATGCTGCTGCTTTAGTTGTTGCTGAAGATCCTGGGTCTATTTATAATCCGCTGTTCTTCTATGGTGGCGTTGGTTTAGGGAAAACCCACTTGATGCATGCGATCGGTCATCAAATGTTGCTGAAACGTCCCAATGCCAAAATCAAGTATGTTAGTAGTGAAAATTTCACCAATGATTTCATTACTTCTATTCAAAAGAACAAAATGGAAGATTTTCGAAACGAATACCGCAATGTTGATCTTTTGTTGGTGGATGATATTCAATTCTTAGTCAATAAAGAAGGAACCCAAGAAGAATTCTTTAATACCTTCGAAGAACTGTATCGCAATAATAAACAGATCGTCCTGACAAGTGATCGTTTGCCAAATGAGATCCCAACTTTGCCGGAACGTTTGGTTTCTCGTTTTGCTTGGGGCTTGTCCGTTGACATCACCCCGCCGGATCTAGAGACGCGGACCGCGATTTTGCGGAAAAAAGCCGAAGCCGAACGCTTGGAGATCCCCGACGATACCTTAAGTTATATTGCTGGACAGATCGATTCGAATATCCGGGAACTTGAAGGAGCACTCGTCCGGGTACAAGCTTTTGCTACGATGCAAAACTCAGACATTACAACCAGCTTGGCAGCTGAAGCCATCAAAGCCTTGAAATCAAGCCATGGCTCGACCCAAGTTTCGATTTTGCAGATCCAAGAAGAAGTCGCAAAATACTATCACATTCATGTCAATGATCTAAAAGGGAAAAAACGGGTCAAAGGCATCGTCGTGCCACGGCAGATCGCGATGTATCTCTCTCGAGAATTGACCGATAGTTCTTTACCAAAAATCGGCGGCGAATTTGGCGGCAAAGACCATACCACGGTCATTCATGCCCACGAAAAAATTCAGCATTTAGTCGAAACAGATCCTACGTTCAAAAATGAGATCGCTGAAATCAAACAAATCCTCTTCAGCTGATCTGTGGATAATAAATAAAAAACCAAAAAAGTTGTCCACAAGTTATTCACAGGCGTTTTCGTTAGTCTAATCACTCTTTTCTCGAGTTATCCACATTACTAACAAGCCTATTACTACTATTACTTTTATTTAATAACTATAAATTAAAGGAGTATCGCTATGAAGCTAACTTTAAATCGAACAGAGTTCATGCAAGAATTACAAACTGTCCAACGGGCAATTTCAACCAAAACCACCATCCCGATCTTAACTGGGGTAAAATTGTCCCTTTCAGAAAAAGGATTGACCATGACTGGGAGCAATGCCGATATTTCCATTGAAACTTTTTTAAGTGTGGAAAACGAAAAAGCGCAAATGCAAATCGAAAAAACAGGAGCGATCGTTTTACAAGCACGTTTCTTTAGTGAAATCGTTCGTCGTTTGCCTGAAAGTACCTTAACGTTAGAAGTTTTAGACAATAATCAAGTAGCGATCACTTCTGGAAAAGCCAACTTTACCGTCAACGGCTTAGATGCCGATAGTTATCCACATTTACCAGTTGTCGAAAGTCAAGATTCGATCGAGATTCCAGCGCACGTATTGAATAAGGTCGTTAGTGAAACAGTCTTTGCGGTTTCGCAACACGAAAGCCGTCCGATCTTGACTGGGGTCCACTTTGTCTTAGAAAATCAAAAATTATTAGCTGTTGCGACGGACTCACACCGTCTGAGCCAACGGGTGATTCCCTTGGAAAGCGGGGAAACAGCCTTCAATATCGTGATTCCCGGCAAAAGCCTAACGGAACTTTCTCGTTCCTTAACGGATGAGGAAGAAGCGATCCAAATCAGCATTATGGATAACCAAGTATTGTTCCAAACGAAAACTATGAAATTCTATTCTCGTTTATTGGAAGGAACTTACCCAGATACCAATCGTCTGATCCCTTCAAGCTTCAATACTGAAATTGAATTTTCTGTGCCAGAATTGTTACAAGCTATCGAACGGGCGTCATTGCTTTCTCATGAAGGCCGTAACAACATCGTTCGTTTGGCGATCTCCGAGGAAGCCGTTGTCTTATATGGAAACTCACCAGAAATCGGGAAAGTGGAAGAAGACCTTTCTTTTGAAAAAGTGACCGGCGACCCATTAGAGATCTCTTTTAATCCTGACTATATGAAAGCTGCACTACGAGCATTTGGTGACACCAGCATCGTAATCCGCTTTATTTCAGCGATCCGGCCCTTTACGTTGGAGCCAACAGAGAGCAAAGGCAGCTTTATTCAGCTGATCACACCGGTACGCACCAACTAGTTTTTCATGTCTTTTGAAAAAAGTTGAAACAATCATCTGAAAATGAATAAATGAGTTAAAAGGGCTTAAAATCGTTTTTAAGCCCTTTTTTCTATTTTGGCTTCTTTTTTATCTAAAAGCAGTAAGTCTTCTGAGAATGAAAAATATGCCGATGAATTTGTTTTCTTGGCAAAAAAAGAGTATAATAGAGCTAAACGCTCTTTGATAGAATTGAGGGGAATTATGAAAATGCAAATACCGTTAGAAACGGAATATATGACACTTGGACAAATGCTCAAAGAAGTCAGCGTGATCAGCAGCGGCGGCCAAGCGAAATGGTACCTTGCAGAGCACACCGTTTTTGTCGACGGCGAACCAGAAAATCGACGAGGGCGCAAATTGTATGCGGGAATGCGTATTGAGCTACCTGATGAAGGTACTTTTTTTATGGTGAAGAAGGAAGACGCCGATGCGGCTGAATGAGTTGCATTTAAGCAATTATCGGAACTATGATTCGCTGACACTGACTTTTGAGAAAGGTCTGGTCATTTTTTTAGGCGAAAACGCGCAAGGAAAAACCAATATCTTAGAAAGCATCTATGTATTGGCGATGACCAAAAGCCACCGCACCTCCAGTGAGCAAGAACTTATTCGCTGGGACACAGAAGGTGCGCGGATCTCTGGCAGTGTCAGTCGGGGACGCTCAACGATCCCGTTAGAACTGTTTTTGTCAAAAAAAGGACGAAAAACGAAAGTAAACCACATTGAGCAAAAAAAGCTCAGTAGTTACATAGGGCAGTTGAATGTCATTTTATTTGCTCCAGAAGACCTCTCCCTTGTAAAAGGAAGTCCCCAAGTCCGCCGCAAATTTCTCGATATGGAAATTGGGCAGATCGATCCAATCTATCTCTATGATCTCGTTCAATACCAATCCGTTTTGAAACAGCGCAATCAATACTTAAAACAGCTGAATGAAAAAAAACAGACCGATGAGATCTATTTAGATGTTTTGACGGAACAGCTGGTGGCTTTCGGCAGTAAAATCATTTTAGCCAGACAACGGTTTGTTCAGCGCTTGGCGTATTGGGCAAATCAGCTGCACCAAAAGATCAGCCAAGGAAAAGAAACCTTGCAGATCGACTACTTATCGAATGTGCCCGGTGAGGCGAATACGCTGGAGGAGATCCAACAGCAATTTGTCAAAGCCTTGGCACAAGTCAAAGACCGTGAACGATTTCGGCAAGTCACGCTGGCAGGCCCCCATCGAGACGATCTGGATTTTTTGATCAATGAGAAAAATGTTCAGACCTTTGGTTCGCAAGGACAGCAGCGAACGACGGCCTTAAGTGTTAAATTGGCAGAAATCGATTTGATGAAAGAAGAAACGGGAGAATATCCCGTCCTTTTATTAGATGACGTCATGAGTGAGCTGGATGATTCCCGACAACTGCATTTATTGGAGACCATTGAAGGAAAAGTTCAGACCTTTCTGACAACGACGACATTAGAACATGTGAAAGACAAAATGTCTGTGGAAGCAGAGATTTTTTATGTAGAGCAAGGACATATTAAAGGAGAATAGACTGAATGACAGAAGAAGAAAAAAGCTTAGTTGAACGTGCGAAAGCCTATGATGCCAGTCAGATCCAAGTGCTGGAAGGGCTAGAAGCCGTCCGCAAACGACCTGGGATGTACATTGGTTCTACCAGTTCAGAAGGTTTGCACCACTTAGTATGGGAAATCGTCGATAACTCGATCGATGAAGCACTAGCAGGCTTTGCCTCAAGTATTCAAGTGATCATTGAACCAGATAATAGTATTACGGTCGTCGATGACGGTCGGGGGATCCCCGTTGATATCCAAGCCAAGACAGGTCGTCCAGCGGTAGAAACCGTCTTTACGATCCTGCATGCCGGCGGGAAATTCGGCGGCGGCGGCTACAAAGTATCTGGTGGACTGCACGGGGTAGGTTCCTCCGTCGTTAATGCGCTATCCACGACTTTAGATGTAAAAGTCTACAAGGAAGGTAAAGTGTATTATCAAGAATACCATCGTGGGGCAGTCGTTGATGACTTAAAAGTGATCGATGAAACCGACCGCCACGGAACGACCGTCCACTTTGTTCCAGATCCAGAGATCTTTACGGAAACAACTGTATTCAATTTTGACAAATTAGCGACGCGGGTTCGGGAATTAGCCTTCTTGAACCGAGGTTTAAAAATCTCGATCGAAGACAAACGGGAAGAAAAACCCGTCTTGAAAGAATATCATTACGACGGCGGGATCAAGAGCTATGTGGAGCATTTGAATGCGAGTAAAACAGTGATTTTCCCAGATCCGATCTATTTAGAAGGAGAGCAACAAGGAATCACGGTTGAAGTTTCCATGCAATATACCGATAGCTACCACAGCAATCTGCTAAGTTTTGCCAACAATATCCATACCTATGAAGGCGGAACCCATGAATTCGGGTTTAAGACTGCCTTGACCCGGGTGATCAATGATTACGCCCGCAAGTCAAAATTGATGAAAGAAAACGACGAAAACCTAACCGGCGAAGATGTTCGGGAAGGGTTGACGGCGGTTATCTCCATCAAGCATCCAGATCCTCAGTTTGAGGGACAAACGAAAACCAAATTAGGAAACTCCGAAGTGCGGACAGTCACCGATCGTCTCTTTTCGGAACACTTCACGAAATTCTTGATGGAAAACCCGAATGTGGGTCGTCAAGTCGTGGAAAAAGGACTTTTGGCATCAAAAGCCCGTCAAGCAGCCAAACGTGCCCGGGAAATGACTCGCCGAAAAGGTGCGTTAGAAATCAGTAACTTACCTGGGAAATTAGCCGACTGTTCCAGTAATGATCCAGAAAAATGCGAATTGTTTATCGTCGAAGGAGATTCTGCCGGCGGTTCAGCAAAACAAGGCCGTAGTCGCGAATTCCAAGCGATCTTACCGATCCGCGGGAAGATTTTAAATGTTGAAAAAGCCAGCATGGACAAAATCTTAGCAAACGAAGAGATCCGTTCATTGTTTACAGCCATGGGAACTGGGTTTGGTGCTGATTTTGATGTAGCAAAAGCCCGTTACCACAAGCTAGTTATCATGACCGATGCCGATGTCGATGGTGCCCATATCCGGACCCTACTTTTGACGCTGTTCTATCGTTATATGCGTCCAATCGTTGAAGCTGGTTATGTCTATATCGCACAACCGCCATTGTACGGTGTCAAACAAGGGAAAAATATCCACTATATCCAACCCGGCAAGAATGCCGAACAAGATTTGAAAAATACGATTGAATCACTACCTGCGACACCAAAACCAACGGTTCAACGCTACAAAGGTCTAGGGGAAATGGATGACCACCAGTTATGGGAAACCACGATGGATCCTGACAACCGGATGATGCTGCGGGTCAGCGTAGATGATGCCATAGAAGCCGATCAAATTTTTGAAATGCTGATGGGGGATCGCGTCGAACCAAGACGGGCCTTTATCGAAGAAAACGCGCACTACGTGAAAAATCTTGACATCTAGCCAATCGTAGAGGAGGAAACAGCTTGAGTGAAGAAGCAAAACAAAATATTCATGACGTCAATCTGACCAGTGAAATGCGCGAGTCCTTTATCGATTATGCAATGAGTGTAATTGTTGCTAGGGCTTTACCAGATGTGCGGGATGGCTTAAAGCCGGTTCACCGCCGAATTTTATATGGAATGAATGAATTAGGGGTGACACCAGACAAACCCCATAAAAAATCAGCCCGGATCGTCGGCGATGTCATGGGGAAATACCATCCCCATGGTGACAGTGCGATCTATGAATCAATGGTGCGGATGGCACAGCCCTTTAGCTATCGCTACATGCTAGTCGATGGCCACGGAAACTTTGGTTCAGTCGATGGTGACGGTGCCGCTGCGATGCGGTATACCGAAGCCCGCATGAGCAAACTGGCGATGGAGATGCTGCGGGACATCAACAAAGATACTGTTGATTTCCAAAGCAATTATGATGATACAGAACGAGAACCAGCGGTATTACCAGCACGCTTCCCGAACCTTTTGGTCAACGGGACGACGGGAATCGCTGTTGGGATGGCGACCAATATCCCGCCTCATAACTTGAATGAAGTTATTGCAGCCATCGATCTATTGATGGAAAATCCAGAAGTCACAACGAGTGAATTGATGGAAGTCCTACCAGGACCAGATTTCCCAACTGGTGGGATCGTGATGGGGAAATCCGGTATTCGCCGTGCTTATGAAACAGGGAAAGGTTCGATCACTGTTCGCGGGAAAGTCGAAGTGACTGAAATGCCCAACGGTAAAGAACGGATCTTAGTGACTGAATTGCCATATATGGTCAATAAAGCCAAATTGATCGAACGGATCTCTGAGCTGCACCGTGACAAACGGATCGAAGGAATCACCGATCTGCGGGATGAATCGTCTCGTGAAGGCATGCGGATCGTGATCGACGTTCGTCGCGATGTCAGTGCATCGGTGATCTTAAACAATCTCTACAAAATGACTGCACTGCAATCTTCTTTTGGCTTTAATATGTTAGCCATTGAAAAAGGCGTGCCGAAGATTTTGAGCTTGAAACGAATTTTAGAAAACTACATCGAGCACCAACAAGAAGTGGTGACTCGACGAACACAGTTTGATAAAAACAAAGCAGAAGCTCGTGCCCACATCTTGGAAGGGTTACGGATCGCATTGGATCATATCGATGAGATCATTGCTTTGATCCGGGCATCAAATTCTGATGATGAAGCAAAAAATAGCATGATGGAGCGCTTCAAATTGTCCGATCGCCAAGCGCAAGCGATTTTAGATATGCGTTTGCGTCGCTTGACCGGTTTGGAACGCGACAAGATCGAAAACGAGTACCAAGGCTTGTTAGAATTTATCGCTGATTTGACAGACATTCTAGCAAATCCACAACGGGTCCTAGAGATCATCCAAACGGAGTTGCAAGAATTAGGCCAACGCTTTGGTGATGATCGCCGGACTGAATTATTGGTTGGGGAAGTCTTAAGTCTTGAAGATGAAGATTTGATCGAAGAAGAAGAAATCGTCATTACCTTGACGAACAATGGGTACATCAAACGAGTAGCTAAATCTGAATTCCGTGCGCAACGCCGCGGCGGACGTGGCGTTCAAGGAATGGGGATCCACGATGAAGACTTCGTGAAGACGTTGGTTTCTTGTTCGACTCATGACACATTACTGTTCTTCACCAATAAAGGGAAAGTTTACAAAGCCAAAGGCTATGAAATTCCTGAGTATGGTCGGGCAGCCAAAGGGATCCCTGTGATCAATCTGCTAGGGATCGATTCTAGCGAACGGATCGAAGCGATCATTTCGGCTTCTGGTGGGCCTCAAGAAGGACGCTACTTGTTCTTCACGACGCGTCTAGGTGTGGTCAAACGGACCTCAGTGACGGCCTTTTCGAATATCCGTGCCAATGGTCTGATTGCGATCGGTCTTCGGGAAAATGATGAGTTGGTCAACGTGATCGAAACCCACGGCGAAGATGTCGTGATCATTGGAACCCACGATGGCTACTCGGTGACCTTCAAAGAAGCCCTTGTGCGGGATATGGGCCGGACAGCTGCTGGTGTGCGAGGCATTCGTCTCAGAGACGGAGACTACGTCGTAGGTGCCGCGGTGATCACAGAAGACAGTGAAGTCTTGGTCATCACTGAGAACGGCTATGGCAAACGCACCAAAGGCTCTGAATACCCAATCAAAGGTCGAGGCGGAAAAGGGATCAAAACAGCCAACATTACGGCGAAAAACGGTCCATTAGCCGGCTTGACGACGGTCAGCGGTGAGGAAGACATCATGGTGATCACCGATAAAGGCGTCTTGATTCGTTTCAATGTAGCGACTGTTTCCCAAACTGGTCGGGCAACCTTAGGGGTTCGTTTGATGAAGATGGAAAACAATGCCAAAGTAGTGACGATGGCAACGGTTGAACCGGAAGTCGAAGAAGAACTAGCGACTGCCGAAGAAACAGCGGTACAAGACGTGCCAGTTGTGGAAGAAACAACGGAAGACACCACGGATACACAAGAATAAGCAATACATTTTCTAGGAAGACAGCAACCTGCGAACCTGCAGCTTGCTGTCTTTTTACTCTTTTTCAAAAAATCGGCAGCAGCTGACGTATTTATCAGTGTAAGCGATTGTTTGCGGTGATGGGTAGATGCAGGGATGCAAAAAAACAGCTTGCAGTAGGGACGAAAAAAGTGTATAATAATTATTTGTGAGTAGTCTAATTAGACCACTCTCTCTGCTCCTAGAAAACTAGGGGCCAAAGTCCACAGGGAGGTGAAAAATCAATGGAAAACACGAAATATGAGATCTTATACATCATTCGTCCAAACATTGATGAAGAAGCAAAAGCCGCATTGATCGCTCGTTTTGACTCAATCTTAACTGATAACGGCGCTGAAGTTATCGAATCAAAAGATTGGCAAAAACGCCGTCTAGCGTATGAAATGGATGGATTCCGTGAGGGTATCTATCACATCGTTAAAGTTTCTTCTTCAACAACTGCAAGTGCAATCAACGAGTTTGACCGTCTTGCGAAAATCAATGATGACATTATCCGTCACATGATTGTCAAAGAAGAAGCATAATATTGTTTCACATGAAACAAAAGCGATGAGGAGATGATGAACTTTGATTAATAATGTTGTACTAGTAGGAAGACTAACCAAAGATCCTGATTTACGTTACACTTCTAATGGCACTGGTGTCGCAACCTTTACCTTGGCGGTAAACCGCAATTTTACCAACCAAAGTGGAGAGCGCGAAGCTGATTTCATCAACTGTGTTATTTGGAGAAAACCAGCGGAAACATTAGCAAACTATGCACGCAAAGGAACTTTATTAGGAGTTACTGGACGTATTCAAACCCGTTCATACGACAACCAACAAGGCCAACGTGTTTATGTAACAGAAGTCGTTGCTGACAACTTCCAATTATTAGAGTCGCGGAATGCTTCCGAGCAAAGACGCACAACTGATAGCGGATCTGGCAGTAACAATACGTATAACTCAAACAGTTCTTCTGGATTTGGTAACAATAACTCAAATCAAACTCAATCCTCTCAACCATCAGGAATGCCTAATTTTGATCGAGACAACTCCGATCCATTCGGAAACTCATCAATCGACATTTCAGACGATGATTTACCATTCTAAGAAATTGATAGGAGGGAAATAGGATGGCACAACAAAGAAGAGGCGGACGCAAACGTCGTAAAGTAGACTACATTGCTGCAAACCATATTGAACATATCGATTATAAAGATATTGAATTACTAAAACGTTTCATTTCAGAACGCGGTAAAATCTTACCACGTCGTGTAACTGGTACTGGTGCGAAAAACCAACGCAAACTTACCATTGCAATCAAACGTGCGCGTATCATGGGATTACTTCCATTCGTAGGCGAAGAATAAATCGAATGATTTTCATTGACAAGTTTCTTTTGAAGCTTGTCAATTTTTTTTATCCATCGAAGAAAAAATGTTATTTTATAAACAGATAGAATAACGAATAACAGAAATTTGTTCATAGTTGTTTCACCAAAAAAGTTTCACGTGGAACTTTTTTGCATCAATCGCCTATTTGATTGTTTTATGGTAAAATAAGGAACAAAGCTTCAAAAAAATGGGATGATACATTGAGGGGTAAAAAAGATGGCAGCAATTGGGTTGATTTCAATTGATAATTACGATGATTTGATTGAGAAAAAAGACGACAAACAAGTTTCTTATTTGAACTCGCTGATCACGACATTGATTTCTGATTGGGCAAGTGAGAATCATGTTTTTTACAAACGAATCAATTCCGAGCGGTTTCTTTTCGTCGCGAAGTATTCAGATATTGAGCGGATGAAGGAAGAAAAATTCCAATTTTTGACTAGAGTACGGCAAGTTGCGGAAAAAAATGATCTGGCATTAACGATCAGTATGGGAATCTCCTATGGGGAAGAGTCTTTTGAAGAGATCGGGGAAGTGGCACAAAACAATCTCGACATTGCGTTAGTTCGCGGCGGCGATCAAGTCGTTTTAAAAGAAGCCAAAGAAGAAGCGAAACCGCAATTCTTTGGTGGCAATACAGACGGCACACCAAAGAGAACGCGTGTTCGTTCTCGTGCCATGAGTACGGCGTTGAGAAAGATTTTTGCTGAAAACCAGCGGATCTTTATCATGGGTCATCGTTACCCGGACATGGATGCTTTAGGTTCGGCTTTTGGGGTGGCTTACATGGCGATGATGAGCGACAAAGAATGCTACATCATTTTAAATCCGAAAGAGATCACCGCCGACATTCAGCGGGCATTGGAAGAATTGAAAAAATATCCCGAGCTGGAACGATTTGTGATCACTGGGGAAGAAGCAGTCAATTTATCAAATGAAGAAAGTGTCTTAGTGATGGTAGATTACCATAAGCCGTCGATGTCGATCTCGCAAGCGGTCTATGATGAATTTGACAAAATCGCAGTGATCGATCACCATCGTCGCGGGGATGAGTTTCCCGATAAGCCTTTATTGACGTATATTGAATCTTCCGCATCTTCGGCATCAGAACTAGTAGCAGAATTGATCCAGTATCGTGCTTCTCGCAGATCGCAAGTCCCGAAATTTATTACGACTTCTTTATTAGCGGGCATCTACGTGGATACGAAGAACTTCACGGTGCGAACCACTGGTCGGACCTTTGATATTGCTGGCTATTTGAAAAATCAAGGCGCAGATACCTCATTGGTTCAATACATGTTGAGTACGGATCTCGATTCCTATTTGATGATCAGTGAACTGGTTTCTCGCAGCCAGCATTTCCGAGAAGATATCGTGATTGCTGCAGCGGATGAAGATCGGGTCTACGATAGTGTCACTGTTGCGAAAGCGGCCGATACTCTGCTATCGATCAATGGGATCCATGCGGCGTTTGTCATTACGAAACAGCCAGGAGATTTGATCGGTATCAGTGCTAGAAGCACCGGTAAAGTCAATGTACAAACCTTGATGGAGGCATTAGGCGGCGGGGGACATTTTACCAACGCAGCCACGCAAATAAAAAACAGCAGCATTGGTGATGTAGAAAACCAGCTGCGAGCGGAATTAACGAAAAATGAACAATAACAAGGAGTGACCAAGATGAAAGTTATTTTCTTACAAGATGTCAAAGGCAAAGGCAAAAAAGGCGATATCAAGGAAGTCCCTAATGGCTACGCACAAAACTTCCTGATCAAAACAACTTAGCTAAACCTGCCAACAATGAAAGCATGGCAGAATTAAAAGGCAAACAAAAAGCCAAAGAAAAACAAGATGCCGAAGTCTTAGCAGAAGCGAAAGAGTTAAAAGCACTTCTTGAAAAAGAAGAAACCGTTGTGAAGATCAATGCTAAAGCAGGGGAAGATGGCCGCTTGTTCGGTTCGATCCCATCAAAACAAATTGCCGATGCCTTGAACAAGCAATACAAAATCAAGATCGACAAACGCAAAATCGAATTGGATCAGCCGATTCGTGCATTAGGCTTCACGCAAGTACCTGTAAAATTGCACCCACAAGTAACAGCAACGATCAATGTTCATACCATTCAAGAATAAGCATTACTCCCAACAGTCATATGTTGGGTTTTTTTCGGCAAACGTCCAAGCAATCTTGTACTTTGGATGGGAATCTTGTAGAATGAATGGACGAAGGAGCGAATGGCATGAATGAAGTTTGGCAAAATCAAGTTCCCCCACAAGATATTGAAGCGGAACAAGCGGTCCTAGGGGCAGTCTTTTTAGATGCCGATGCGATCATCGATGCAATGGAAGTAATCGCCCCAGAAGATTTTTATCGCCGCAGCCATCAAATAATTTTTCAAGCAATGATCCAGTTGAACGACCGTAGTGAATCGATCGACTTGATCACGTTGAAAGCAGAAATTGAAAAAAGCAATAGTCTTGAAGATGTTGGCGGCCTGACGTATCTGACTGAATTGAGTCAAGCTTCACCATCAGCAGCAAGTATTGCTTATTATGCGAAGATCGTTGACGACAAAGCTACGTTACGCAATCTGATCCAAACAGCGAGCCGTATCGTAACCAAAGGCTTTGAACAAGATGAAGATGTGCAGTCGATCATTGATCAAGCAGAAAAAAGTATTTTAGAAGTATCCGAAAAGCGCAACAGCAATGGCTTCCAATCGATAGCGGAAGTCTTGAATCGGACGATCGAAACGATCGATCAACTGGCGCAAAACAATGAAGAAATCACCGGATTACCTACGGGTTATGCGGCTTTAGACAAAATGACGGCGGGGCTGCAAAAAGAAGAGCTGATTATTCTGGCTGCCCGCCCCGCGGTAGGGAAAACCGCATTTGCCTTGAATATCGCACAAAATGTCGGAACGAAAACCGATCGTTCTGTGGCGATCTTTAGTCTGGAAATGGGGGCTGAATCATTGGTCAACCGGATGCTTTGTGCGGAAGGCTCGATTGAGGCCAGTCACTTGCGGACGGGGCAGCTCTCAGAAGAAGAGTGGCGGAATTTGATCGTTGCCATGGGCAGTCTTTCTAACGCCAATATCTATATCGATGATACCCCCGGGATCAAGATCTCTGAGATTCGGGCACGTTGTCGGAAACTCGCGCAAGAAAAAGGCAATCTCGGCTTGATATTGATCGACTATTTGCAGTTGATTGAAGGAACGGGTCGCGAAAACCGCCAACAAGAAGTCTCTGAGATCTCTCGCCAATTAAAGAAACTGGCGAAGGAATTGAAAGTGCCGGTGATTGCACTGTCTCAGCTTTCTCGGGGTGTGGAACAGCGACAAGACAAACGTCCTGTTTTAAGTGATATCCGGGAATCAGGGTCGATCGAGCAGGATGCCGATATCGTTGCTTTCTTGTATCGGGATGACTACTACCGCAGTGAAGGCGACGATGACGATGAACCAGAGGAACAACAAAACAACAATGTGATCGAAGTCATTATTGAAAAAAACCGGAGTGGTGCCCGGGGGACGGTCGAACTTCTATTCATCAAAGAATACAATAAATTCTCCTCGGTCTCGCCACGAGAAGAGTTCGGGTAAGGCACCAATGATTTGAGAAACAAGGGCTCCTGCTGCCGTCTGCATTGCGCTGATGGCAGTAGGGCTTTTTTTATGTGCCGACTTTATTCGTTTTTACGTGTATAAATAATTATTACAAAGAAAATAGTTCGTTTTTTACCCCTGAAAAATGAGAATTTAAAACGATTATTCGATTTTAGATTGAAAGAGCTTGCGAATCTTGTTACAATACTTAAGGAATGCACTAATTAAAGAAAGAGGTCATTATATGTCATCTGTAGTAGTAGTAGGTACACAATGGGGCGATGAAGGTAAAGGAAAGATTACGGACTTTTTGAGTGAAAACGCGGAAGTCATTGCACGTTATCAAGGTGGAGACAATGCCGGCCATACGATTAAATTTGACGGTGTGACCTATAAACTGCATTTGATTCCTTCTGGGATCTTTTATGCAGATAAAATCAGTGTCATTGGAAACGGGGTCGTTGTGAACCCGAAATCATTAGTTAAAGAATTAGCATACTTGAAAGAAAACAATATAATAACAGAAAACTTGAAGATCTCTGATCGTGCACATGTTATTTTACCTTACCATATCCATTTGGATCAGCTGCAAGAAGATGCCAAAGGTGACAACAAGATCGGTACGACGATCAAAGGGATCGGACCAGCCTATATGGATAAAGCGGCCAGAGTCGGCATTCGGATCGCTGATCTTTTAGACAAAGAAATTTTTGAAGAACGTCTACGCATCAACTTAGAAGAAAAAAATCGTCAATTCGTGAAAATGTTCGATGCAGAACCAATTGCCTTTGAAGACATTTTTGAAGAGTATTACGAATATGGCCAACAAATCAAAAAATATGTGACGGATACTTCGGTGATCCTTAACGATGCCTTAGATGAAGGCAAACGAGTTTTATTTGAAGGGGCACAAGGCGTGATGCTGGATATCGACCAAGGAACCTATCCTTTCGTAACGTCATCCAACCCCGTTGCTGGAGGTGTCACCATCGGTAGTGGTGTGGGCCCTTCAAAAATCAACAAAGTCGTTGGTGTCTGCAAAGCCTACACCTCTCGGGTAGGAGATGGTCCATTCCCAACGGAACTGTTTGATGAAACAGGTGAACAAATTCGTAAGATCGGTCGTGAATACGGAACAACGACAGGACGTCCTCGCCGTGTGGGCTGGTTTGATACCGTCGTGATGCGCCATTCAAAACGGGTATCGGGGATCACGAACCTATCCCTTAACTCGATCGATGTCTTGAGCGGTTTAGAAACCGTGAAAATCTGTACCGCTTATGAACTAGACGGCGAATTGATCTATCATTATCCAGCAAGCTTGAAAGAGTTGAACCGCTGCAAACCAGTCTACGAAGAACTTCCTGGCTGGTCTGAAGACATTACTGGCTGCAAAACATTAGCGGATCTGCCAGAAAATGCACGCAATTACGTGCATCGCATCTCTGAATTAGTCGGTGTCCGCATTTCGACCTTCTCGGTAGGACCAGACCGCAGCCAAACCAACATCTTAGAAAGTGTTTGGGCGCAAATTTAATCTGACGCGAAAGCATCAGAACAAGACAAAGAACTCCTACGTCAAAAGCAGTCAACGATAAGTTTGGCTGCTTTTGATGAGAATTTCTTCTGTCTTGTTCTTTTTTTGCTATAATAGGGGGTAACGAGAGGGGTGAAACCATGTTTCAAATCATGACAGATTCCTGCTGTGATTTACCAGCAGCAAGATTAGCGGAGCTAGATGTCGCCTATATTCCAATGCTGATTGAATTAGATGGCAAAGAATATATCGATGATATGGGCAAAGAATTTGATACGGAATGGTTTTTAGGAAAACTAAAAGAGCATGCGCAACCGACGACTTCTCAAATCAATGTCGGACGTTATATGGAATATTTTCGGCCATATGTCGAAGCGGGCACACCGGTCCTTTATTTAGGTTTTTCTTCAGGAATGAGCGGCTCATTCCAAAGTGCCGTCCAAGCCGTAGCCTTACTAAAAGAAGAATACAAAGAAGTTGCGATCACCTTGATCGATACGCGCTCAGCTAGTTTAGGGGAAGGCTTCTTAGTGGCTGAAGCAGCCCAACAAAAAGCCCAAGGACGTTCGTTGCTGGAAGTCAGCCAATGGGTAGAAGAAAACAAACTGCGTTTAGATTCATGGGTCACCGTCGATGATTTAAAACAGTTGGAACGCGGCGGCAGAATCTCCAAAACGGCGGCAGCGATCGGCGGATTGCTGAACGTGAAACCAATCATTACCGTCGATACTGCGGGAAAATTACGCAGCGTTGATCGAGTGCGGGGACGCAACAAAGCGATCCAAAAAATCGTGGATCAAACCATCGCCAATCTTCACGAATCAAAAACCAATACGGTTTATTTTGCCAATGCCGGCGATGCCGAAGCAGCGGAGAAAGTCATCAAACGTTTGACCGAAAAAGTTCCTGACATTATTATTCATCATTATCCATTAGGTCCAACGATCTCCAGTCATACCGGCTATGGCTGCTTGGCGCTGTTTTCATTCGGCAAAGCCCGTTTAGAACAAGCCTAATCTGCACAAAATGCCTGAAGCACCTAGGCAAAATAAAAGAAACGCTCCAGTTGCAGCCTTGGTGGCGGGCAACTGGAGCGTTCTTTTATTTAAAGCAGCTTATTGATTCAATTCTGCTACGCGTTTTTGGACATCTTTGTTTTCTAAGAATTCATCGTAGGTCGTTTCGGCACGATCCACCACGCCTTTTCTAGAGACCGCAATGATACGGTTCGCAAGGGTTTGAATAAATTGGTGGTCATGAGAAGCAAACAACAATGAGCCGGTGAAGGCCATCAAACCATCGTTTAATGCGGTGATCGATTCTAAGTCCAAGTGATTGGTTGGATCATCCAACACCAATACGTTGGCTTTTGAAAGCATCATTTTCGACAACATACAGCGAACTTTTTCGCCCCCGGAAAGGACGTTGACGGGTTTTAATACTTCATCACCAGAGAATAACATGCGACCGAGGAAGCTGCGCAAGAAGGTATTGTCGTCTTCTTCTTTGCTTGCGTATTGACGCAGCCAATCAACGATCGGGGTATCCGTATCGAATTCGCTGGTCGTATCTTTTGGCAAGTAGGCATGCTGCGTGGTGACGCCCCAACGAACACTACCTGTATCAGGAGTGATTTCCCCCATGATGACTTTGAATAGCGTCGTGGTGGTGATATCGCTATTGGCAACAAAAGCGACTTTGTCGTCTTTATTCAAGGTGAAAGAGATATTGTCTAAAATCTTTTTGCCGTCGATCGTCACACTGACATTGTCGACTTGCAGCAAGTCATTCCCGATTTCACGTTCTGGTTTAAAACCAACAAACGGATAGCGGCGGGACGAAGGTTGAATATCATCAAGGGTGATTTTATCCAACATTTTTTTCCGAGACGTTGCTTGTTTGGATTTTGATGCATTGGCACTAAAGCGTGCGATAAAGTCTTGCAGTTCTTTGATCTGCTCTTCTTTTTTGGCATTTGATTGGGATTGTAATTTCGCTGCTAATTGGCTTGATTCCAACCAGAAATCATAGTTGCCGACAAACAATTTGATTTTGCCGAAGTCTAAATCGGCCATATGGGTACAAACTTTATTTAAGAAGTGGCGGTCATGGGAAACAACGATAACGGTGTTGTCAAAGTTGATCAGAAACTCTTCTAACCAGTTGATAGATTGGATATCCAATCCGTTGGTAGGCTCATCTAGGAGCAAGACGTCTGGCTTACCGAAAAGGGCTTGTGCGAGTAAGACTTTCACCCGTTGACCAGCAGTTAGATCTTTCATCAAGACATGATGCAATTCATCGGGAATGTTCAAGCCTTGCAAAAGAACGGCTGCTTCTGGCTCTGCTTCCCAACCATCAAGTTCCGCAAATTCGCCTTCTAGTTCGGCGGCACGAATCCCATCTTCATCAGAAAAGTCTTCCTTCATGTAGATCGCATCTTTTTCTTTCATCACTTCGTAGAGACGTTTATGGCCCATGATAACCGTTTCGATCACGGGAAACTCTTCGTAATCATAGTGGTTCTGTTTCAAGACAGCCATCCGTTCATCAGGACCTAAAGAAACATTCCCGGTCGAAGGTTGGATCTCACCAGATAAAATTTTTAAAAAAGTTGATTTACCAGCACCATTTGCACCAATCAAACCATAACAATTACCAGGCGTAAACTTAATATTAACATCATCAAACAGTTTGCGGTCTGAAAAATGCAAACTTACATCACTTACTGTAATCAATTCTTTTCCTCACTTTATATAAATTGACATGGAGTCTCCTAGCATTATAGCGATGAATGTTGAAACTTTCAAGTAAAGCCGAGGATTTCATCAGGAAAGGCTTAGGGCTGGTGAAAGAAAAATTTTGGCTGCTGTTGGCTTCCTAGTAGAACCTGACGGCTTCCTATGCTAGAGTATTGGTAGAATAGTTAGACAAAGGAGCAGACGAATGGTGGATTGGTTGGTTGGATTGTCGCCATGGCAGCAAGCGCTGGCGGGGACGATCTTTACGTATGGTATGACGGCGTTTGGGGCAGCGCTAGTCTTTTTCTTCAAAGAAATCAATAAAAATGTCCTGAATACGATGCTGGGGTTTGCCTCTGGCGTGATGATCGCTGCTAGTTTCTGGTCGTTACTAGATCCTGCGATCGCACGAGCCGAAGAAAATGGCGACATTCCGTGGCTCGTGGTCAGCATCGGGTTTGGTTTGGGCGGTTTGTTTCTATATGCAGCAGATAAGACGCTCCCGCATATGCATTTTGGTCCAAATCATGAAACAGAAGGTTTGCCCAGTCATTTGAAGCGAACGATCTTGCTGGTTTTTTCCATCACGCTGCATAATATCCCAGAAGGCTTGGCGGTAGGGGTAGCGTTTGGGGCGGCGGCTAGTGCCGATGATCCGCGAGCAGCGATCTTAGCGGCGCTTTCGGTAGCGATCGGGATCGGGATTCAGAATTTTCCAGAAGGCGCAGCCGTTTCGATCCCCTTGCGTCAAGAAGGGTTAAGCCGAACCAAAGCCTTTATGTATGGGCAAGCGTCCGGGATCGTAGAACCGATCGCCGGTGTGATCGGGGCTTTGTTGGTAACGAGTATGTCCGCTGTCTTGCCGTATGCGTTGGCTTTTGCAGCGGGTGCTATGATCTATGTAGTGGTGGAAGAATTGATTCCAGAAGCGCAGCAAACCTTGACGAGTCGCCGCCATTTTGCGGTCTTTGGCGTCATGCTAGGCTTTATCTTAATGATGGTTTTAGATGTCGCATTAGGCTGATCGATAAAAAACACCTGACTTTTGGAAAGTCAGGTGTTTTTGGTTTTCCTGCAATTAACGATAATATTTTCTTGGCTTTTGGCGAATCGAGGTTAACCAGCGAACGATCAAAACGGCTAGCAACAAAGGAATCCCGAAACGGAAAATCAATCCGATCAACCCACCAACAATGCCTAATACGACGGATAAAACAAGAGATGCTGCGATTAAAACTGCAACGACAGTAACGATTCTTCCTAATAAACTTTCTGTATTCATAGTGACTCCTCCTAGACTTTTTTTCTTATCCTTAGCATAGCAAGAAAGAAAAAGAAACACATCCAACTTAAGGCGGAATAATTGCTCCGCCGTGGGCCATAGGTTTGTGATAAACTAAACATGAATCATTCATGAAAGGAGTCAAAAAGAATGAATGCAGAAATTCTCACGAGCCAAGTCATCACAGAAGGAGGGTGCAATGCCTGTTTGCCTTATGAACTCAATACCTTCACGCTGCAGCTGCCGGATGGTCGTAGTTTTTCACTAGAAAACTTGGATGCTGCTTCCTTGGTGATGCCCATTGCCCAGATCAATCAGTGGCAGACTCGCTTATTATTAGAAGAAGACGAAGGACTGATCTATCAAAAAGGAACGCAAGAAGTAATTTTCGTAGAGGGCAGCCGTCAGGATACGTTTTCCAGCAAAGGACAGACGATTGCTTGTCCGAAAAAGAGTTGCGAAGCTGACGTTTTTGCCACAACCAATCGAGTGCTGACAGAATTGTTCGGCATCGAACCGCTTTCCTTCGTTCTGCGGGCTGCACAAGCATAAGAGGACGAAAAAAAGCCGCTTGCGCATGTAGCGACCTCCTGGAGTTAGCTTTTTATTCTAAATATTGGGGGGCATTACAGCAAGTGGCTGTTTTTTCGTATCGTTACTTACGGATCTGGCCTTCGCCATAAACAATGTATTTGGTGGAAGTCAGTGCTTCTAACCCCATTGGCCCACGGGCATGGAGTTTTTGCGTTGAGATGCCGATCTCGGCTCCAAAGCCAAACATAAAGCCATCGGTGAAACGGGTCGAGGCATTGACGTAAACCGCCGCCGCATCAACTTCTTTCAAGAAGCGTTGGGAAGCGAAATAATCATCAGTGATGATCGCTTCGGAGTGCTTCGTATTGTAGCGATTGATGTGGGCAATGGCTTCTTCTAGCGAAGCCACCACTTTGATCGCTAAGATATAGTCTAAAAACTCGGTTGCCCAGTCCTCTTCAGTGGCAAGCTGCGCGTTGTTCAAAAACGCCAACGCTTTTTCATCTCCTCGCAATTCGACTTGATCGGCAAATTGCTGTTCTACCATAGGCAAAAATTCTGCCGCCACTGCTTCATGGACGAGGATCGTTTCGATGGCATTGCAGACAGAAGGGCGTTGCGTCTTTGCGTTCGTGACGATCGCCAGAGCCATCGGCAGCTGGGCTGCTTGGTCGATGTAGATATGGTTGTTGCCGGTGCCGGTTTCGATCACTGGTACTGTGGCGGTCTCTTTGACACGTCGAATCAAGCCGGCGCCCCCCCGGGGGATCAAAACATCCAAGTAATCCGTCAGCCGCATTAGTTCAGCCGCTGTTTCGTGGCTCGTGTCTTCGATAAACTGGATCGCATGGCGGGAGTGTCCGTTGGCAGCTAATGCCTCTTGTAAAATAGTCACGAGGACTTGATTGGAGTGAAAGGCTTCTTTTCCACCACGCAAAATCACGGCATTTCCTGATTTGAAACACAGACTAGCCGCGTCAGTAGTGACATTAGGGCGGGCTTCGTAGATGATGCCAATGACCCCTAAAGGTACCCGCTGTTGACCAATCAAAAGATCGTCAGCATTGCGCCACATTTTATCCACGGCACCGATTGGATCGGGCAATTGGGCGACTTCTCGGATGCCGTTAGCCATCTCGGTGATCCGTTGTTCTGTCAGCAACAGACGATCTAGCATCGTTTGGCTGGTTCCTTTGGCTTTTGCGGCGGTTAGATCTTGTTGATTAGCAGCTAAAATCTTCTCGGTAGCTTTTTCTAAAGCATCGGCCATCGCTGCCAGTAGGTGGTTTTTTTCACTGGCACTCAGTAAGCTTAATGCCTGGGCGCTTGCTTGTGCTTGTTGACCGATCGTTTGTAAATTGCTCATTGCTCATCCTCCGTTCGTTGATAAAAGTGGGTGCCGACAGGTTCCCCTGCGAGCAAGTCAAAAATAATTTTCGGCTGCTTGCCGTTAGCCAGCAGCATGTGACTGTTCAAGTCTAAGATACGTTGAGCGGCTTTTAATTTGCTGGTCATACCGCCGGTTCCATAAGGACTGCCTTTTCCCGTAGCTTGTTCTAAAAGTTCCGGGGTGATTTCATTGATCTCGGAATACAAAACAGCCTCAGGATCATTCAGCGGATTGGCGGAATAAAAGCCGTCGATATCAGAAAGCATGATCAAAAGCTCGGCTTTCGTCAACTGAGCGACGATCGCTGACAGCTGGTCATTGTCGCCAAATTTGGTGAGATGGTCTAATTCATCCACTGCCACTGTGTCGTTTTCATTAATGATCGGGATGATCCCCATCGCAAGTAACTGTTCTAAGGTGTTGCTAACGTTTTGACGGCTTTGGGGAAATTCGATGATGTCTCTGGTCAGCAGGATCTGTGCAGTCTGCTGGCTATAGCTTTGAAAACGCTGGTTGTAGATCGTCATCAGTTCCGATTGGCCAACGGCGGCCACAGCTTGCTGCTGCGGGATCTCCACGGGTCGTTCTTTCAAATTCAACTTGTTCATGCCAACACCGATCGCACCAGAGGAAACTAAGATGATTTCTTTGCCTTGGTTTTGTAAAGCTGCTAAGACAAAGGCTAATTCATCGATACCAGCTAGATTGATGGCACCATTGGGATAAATCAACGAGCTGGTGCCGATTTTTACAACGATTCGGTTTTTGTTTGAAAGATCTGCGCGCATATGCCACCGCCTATTTTTTGATATTTTTTCTATTGTACTCGCAAATGGGCGTTTCGTCATGCTCTTTTTTCTTTTTGAGCTATTTTTAAACGAAGAAATTGTAAAGACTTTTCGATAATTGTGTTTTCCATGAAGAAAATAGTTCTTCCTATGCTAAAATAGCTATATGTTTTATTATTGGAGGAACCCATGAAATTACGAGGATTTGAAATTATTACATCATATAAAGAAAAAAGCATCACCTTGCCTCAACGTGCCACCCATCATGCGGCTGGTTACGACTTTGAAGCAGCGGAAGAAATCGTGGTGCCAAGCATTTGGAAAGCGGGCGTGATCGACGGGGTCAAAGCGCTTTTTGCGAAAGAGACCGCAAAACAGTTGAAGCCAACCTTGATTCCCACGGGGATCAAAGCCTATATGGGGGAAGACGAGTATTTGCAGCTGACAAATCGTTCCAGCAATCCTTTGAAACGTTTCTTAGTCTTGACGAATGGTGTCGGCGTCATCGACAGCGATTACTATGACAATCCAGATAATGAAGGGCATATCATGTTTCAGTTTACCAATTTCGGCCCCACAGATGTCGTCATTAAAAAAGGCGAGCGGATCGGTCAAGGAATTTTCTTGCCGTTCTTAAAAGCTGATCAAGATACAACCACTGCCAGCCGAACCGGCGGCTTTGGCTCCTCGAATCAGTAAATCCTGCCTGGGGGTCTGTTTGATAGAAGTAGTGGAGGAGATCAATGGCAAAAAAAGCAAAAAGTCAATTTGTCTGTCAAAACTGCGGGTATAGTTCCCCTAAGTATTTAGGAAAATGCCCCAATTGCGGCAGCTGGAATTCAATGGTAGAAGAAGTGATCCAAGAAACTGCTGATCGTCGTGTACGAACAACATTGACCGGTCAAAAGATGCAGCCGACGAAAATCGCCGATGTCGTACCGAAAAAAGAACCGCGGGTCCAAACGAAACTCGCTGAATTGAATCGCGTCTTAGGCGGCGGCGTGGTCCCAGGTTCCTTGATTTTGATCGGTGGGGATCCCGGGATCGGAAAATCGACGCTGCTCTTGCAAGTTTCCCAGCAATTAGCAGCGATCGGCGGAACGGTCTTGTATGTGTCAGGAGAAGAAAGTGCCGAACAGATCAAAATGCGGGCGCAGCGCTTAGGCGCCATCGACACGGAATTTTATCTCTATGGGGAAACGGACATGTCAGAGATCAGTAAAGCGATCGAAAACATCCGTCCAGATTATGTGATCATCGATTCGATCCAAACCATGACCCAACCGGATATCACCAGCGTGGCAGGCAGTGTCAGCCAAGTGCGAGAAACGACCGCAGAATTGCTGAAAATCGCTAAAACCAATGGCATCGCTATCTTTATCGTTGGCCACGTGACGAAGGAAGGCTCGATCGCAGGACCGCGGATGCTGGAGCATATGGTAGATACCGTCTTGTATTTCGAAGGCGAAAAGCACCACAGCTTTCGGATTTTGCGGGCCGTCAAAAACCGCTTTGGGTCCACCAATGAGATCGGGATTTTTGAAATGGAAGAAGGCGGGTTGAAAGAAGTCGCCAATCCGTCACAAGTCTTTTTGGAAGAACGCTTAGAAGGCGCAACCGGATCGGCGATCGTAGTGGCAATGGAAGGCAGTCGGCCAATCTTGGTGGAGATCCAAGCACTGGTCACGCCAACGATGTTCGGCAATGCCAAACGCACGACGACGGGGCTAGACTTCAACCGCGTCTCGCTGATCATGGCGGTTTTAGAAAAACGGGCAGGCTTGCTGCTGCAAAATCAAGATGCCTACTTAAAAGCAGCCGGCGGGGTCAAATTAAATGAACCCGCGATCGATCTAGCGATCGCTGTTAGTATCGCGTCTAGCTATAAAGAAAAAGGCACCAGCCCGACGGAGTGTTTTATCGGTGAAATTGGCTTGACAGGTGAGATTCGCCGAGTCAATGCGATCGAGCAACGGGTCAAAGAGGTGCAAAAACTGGGCTTTACAAAAGTTTATTTGCCGAAAAATAATCTGACTGGTTGGCAGCCGCCAAAAGGCATCGAAGTCGAAGGCGTGTCTACCTTAGCCGAAACCTTACGGAAAGTCTTCCGTTAAAGTGGAGTCAACGCAAGAGCAAGGGGCAATCTCCCTTCCTCTTGCCCTGACGCTGCTGGTTCATTCATTTGAACTAAACAACCGATCGACAACCGCTGACTGGCGGAAAGAGCCTGTTTGGCAGCACGGATTTTTGAACAAAAGAAACCTACTGGAGTATGGAGGAACATGTATGCAGAAACGAGTCATTACGGCACTAATGGTACTTGCCGGAGCAAGTCTAGGGATCTCACTGATGCCTATCGCATGGCAAGCCATTGGGCAAACCCAAAACGAATGGCTGAATAATAACATCACTAATAGTTTGCTTGGAGCCCTTATTTTCTTTTTATTATCTTTACTATTAGCGAAATATATTGCAGCCGGTATTCGCAAAATTGAAGAAAAACTAAGTGAATTGAGCTTAACCTATCTCTTGTTTGGCGCAATTGGTTCGATCATCGGTCTGATGATCGGTGTGATCGTGTCGATTCCTTTTTACAATTGGGATATTCCTTTTATCAACGGGATCGCCCCAATCTTAGTGATGGTCCTGTTAGGGTATCTCGGTTTTCAGATCGGGACGACACGGATCGATGAATGGAAAAAAGTCTTTGCCCCGAAAAACAAAAAGGCAGAGCCCCAAGAGCAAGATGAACAGCAGATGCTGGAAAGAAAAATCGCGGATCACTTCCACAAATATAAAATTTTGGATACCAGCGTGATCATTGATGGTCGGATCTATGACATTGCTAAAACAGGCTTTTTAGAAGGCGTCTTGCTGATCCCGAATTTTGTCTTGTATGAATTGCAATACATCGCAGATTCTGGCGATAGTTTGAAACGGGTTCGGGGCCGCCGCGGCTTGGATATTTTGAATGCTTTGCAAAAAGAAGAAGGCATCGCTGTTGAGATGTACGAAGGCGATTTTGAAGACATTTCCGAAGTCGACAGCAAGCTGATCAAGTTAGCGAAGATGCTGGATGGTGTCGTCGTGACCAATGATTACAATTTAAACAAAGTTTCTGAATTTCAAAATGTGCCGGTCTTGAATATCAATGCGTTGGCCAATGCGGTCAAACCAGTGGTGATTCCAGGAGAAAGCATGCACGTCTTAGTAGTGAAAGCTGGCACGGAGCGCCAGCAAGGGGTCGCTTATCTAGATGACGGGACGATGGTCGTTGTGGAAGATGGCCAGCATTACATGAATGAACACATCGAAGTGATCGTCACCAGCGCCTTGCAAACGGCAGCTGGGCGGATGATTTTTGCTAAACCAGCCCATTCTGGTCGCGGCATCGACAACAAAGAAGGATCGAAATCAGAGAAATAATCCTCGGCAGCTGGCGTAAAATATGCCAGCTGCCTTTACTAATTGGGTTATTGATTGTACAATTCAACTTGAGGGTTCTGTTTTTTACGCGGGTCTTTCCCACTAAACTGAACAATAAGCCCCAAGCAGCTTGGCTGGCTTGGAAATCAGATGAAGGAAGAGGAAAACAATGACAAAAGTACGTGTACGTTACGCGCCAAGTCCAACAGGACATTTACACATCGGGAATGCTCGGACGGCTTTATTCAATTATTTGTTTGCTCGTCATAATGACGGTGAATTTATTATCCGAATCGAAGACACCGATCAAAAAAGAAACATTGAAGATGGTGAAAAAAGTCAGCTTGAAAACTTGCAATGGTTAGGGATGGATTGGGACGAATCACCTGAAAATCCAGGGGAATATGGGCCGTATCGTCAATCAGAACGCGGCGATATCTACCAACCACTGATCGATCAATTGCTTGCAAGCAATCGTGCGTATAAGTGTTATTGTACGGAAGAAGAGTTGGAAGCCGAACGCGAAGGCCAAAGAACGCGTGGCGAAATGCCTCATTATGCAGGGAAATGTGCCAACTTAACACCGGAAGAGCAAGCCGAAAAAGAAGCACAAGGCTTGAAACCAGTGATTCGTTTCCGTGTCTCTCGCAATACTGAATACAAATTCCATGACATGGTCAAAGGCGAGATCGTTTTTGAATCAGATAATGTCGGTGGCGATTTTGTCATCCAAAAACGTGATGGCATGCCGACCTACAACTTTGCAGTAGCAGTGGATGACCATCATATGAAAATCACCCATGTGTTGCGTGGAGATGACCACATCGCCAACACACCAAAACAGTTGATGATCTATGAAGCATTTGGCTGGCAAGCACCGGAATTCGGTCACATGACGTTGATCATCAATAGCGAAACTGGGAAAAAATTAAGCAAACGGGACGAATCGATTCTGCAATTCATCGAGCAATACCGTGAATTGGGCTATTTGCCAGATGCTATGTTCAACTTTATTGCACTTTTAGGCTGGTCACCAGTTGGGGAGGAAGAAATTTTCTCTCAAGAAGAATTGATCAAAATCTTTGATCCTGAACGGTTGAGCAAATCACCAGCTGCCTTCGATGCCAAGAAATTGGAATGGGTCAATAACCAATACATGAAACAAATGGATTTGGATGAATTGACGGCAATGTGCGTTCCTTACTTGGTAAAAGCTGGCCGCATCGAAGAAACATTGACCGAAGAAAAAGCTGCTTGGTTGAAAAAAATCGTGTCCTTGTATCAACCACAAATGAGTTTTGCGGCTCAAATCGTCGATCTTTCGGAGTTGTTCTTCGAAGAACATCCTGAATTAGATGATGCAGCCAAAGAAGTCTTGGCAGGGGAAACCGTACCGACGGTTTTAACAGCCTTTAAAGAAAAATTACAGGCGATGCCAGTCGTTGAGGCTGCAGCAGTCAAAGCAGCCATCAAAGAGATCCAAAAAGAAACAGGCGTCAAAGGCAAGAATTTATTCATGCCGATCCGCGTGGCGGTTTCAGGCCAAACCCACGGACCAGAACTACCGGATACTGTTGAATTATTAGGGAAAGAAAAAGCCCTTGATCATTTGAATAACGTGTTATAAACACAGCGAATAGACGAAGTACTAGCCGATTTTTTTCAGAGAGGCCACGGAAGGTGAGAGTGGTCAAAAAAGGCTAGGAAATGCACCTAGGAGTGGCTTTGGCGCAAGTCAAAGACGAAGCAGCGGACGTTACCCGCTTGAAGGCAGTGCCGAACTGCGAACAAAAGTGGGACCACGCAAAAAAGCGTCTTTTGAATAAGGAAACTTATTTGAAAGACGCTTTTTTCGTATCAAGAAGTTTGGATAAAGTAGGTGAGAAGATGACTTGGTTCAAAAAAGCAATTGCGGCAACAAAAAAACACGATCCATCGGTACGATCAACGTTGGAGATCATCATCACGTACCCAGGATTTCATGCCTTGTTTTGGCATCGTTGGTCGCATTTTTTGTTTCAGCATCGCTGGTATTTTTTGGCAAAACTGACGGCCCAGTTTTGGCGTTTCTTGACTGGGATCGAGATTCATCCTGGTGCGCAGATCGGCCAAGGGGTCTTTATCGATCATGGGATGGGGGTCGTGATTGGGGAAACGGCGATCATTGAAGATGATGTCGTCTTGTTTCACGGAGTCACCCTGGGGGGAACCGGCAAAGAGCGAGGCAAGCGTCATCCCACGGTCAAAACCGGTGCGTTTCTCTCAGCCCATGCGCAGATCTTAGGCCCTGTCACGATCGGTGAGCGTGCAAAGATCGGCGCCAATGCAGTGGTTTTGAAGGATATCCCCGCAGAAGCAACTGCTGTTGGCATCCCGGCAAAGATCGTTCGAATCAAAGGAAAGAAGGTTACCCACGATGATTAAAATCTATAATACGCTGACACGGGAAAAAGAAGTGTTTCAGCCATTGGAAGAAAAGAAAGTAAAAATGTATGTTTGCGGACCCACGGTCTATAACTATATCCATATCGGGAATGGCCGTAGTACTGTGTCGTTTGATACCGTACGCCGTTATTTTGAATACCGCGGCTATACAGTGGACTATTTGATGAATTTTACCGATGTCGATGATAAAATCATTCGTGCGGCAAAAGAATTAGGCACGACGGCCCCAGAAGTGGCAGAGCGTTTTATCAACGCCTTCAATGAAGATACCGCAGCGCTGAACGTCAAACCTGCTACGATGAATCCTCGTGTGATGGATCATATCGAAGACATCATTGCCTTTATTGCTGCTCTTGTAGAAAAAGGCTATGCCTATCCAGTCAATGGCGATGTTTATTACCGTACCCGTAAATTTGCTCACTATGGGCAATTAAGCGACCAATCCATCGATGAGCTGGAAGTCGGCGCAAGCCAGCGGACCGGTGAAGAACAAAAAATCAAGGAAGATCCGTTGGATTTTGCTTTGTGGAAAGCGGCAAAAGGCGATGAGATCGCTTGGGAATCTCCTTGGGGAGCCGGCCGTCCCGGCTGGCATATCGAATGCTCGGTGATGGCGACCAAACACCTAGGCGAGACCATCGATATTCATGGAGGCGGACAAGACTTGACCTTCCCGCATCATGAAAATGAGATCGCCCAAAGCGAGGCAAAAACCGGCAAGACCTTCGCCAACTATTGGATGCATAACGGCTATGTGACAATCGGTGAAGACGAAGAAAAAATGAGTAAGTCACTAGGCAACTTCGTCACGGTGCATGAGATGGTCAAAAAAGTTGATCCACAGGTGCTGCGTTTCTTTTTGGCAACGACTCAGTACCGCCGACCAATCAAATACAGCGAGACTACCTTGCATGAAGCACAAACCAATCTGCAAAAATTGCGGACGACCTATGAAAATGCCAAATTCCGCTTGAATAGCAGTCACAATCAAGCCAGCGATGAGGAAGTCAATGCACCGGTTCTGGAAGAATTTGAAGAACGTTTCATCAAAGAAATGGACGATGATTTCAACGCGGCTAATGGGATCACAGTGGTCTATGAATTGGCGAAGTGGCTGAACTTAGCTAGCGAAGACCCAGAAACAGACTTGGCTTTATTAGCCGCTGGATTAGCCAAATTCAGCGAATGGCTGACGATTTTCGGGATTTATTTTGTATCAGAAGAATTGCTGGATGAAGAAATCGAACAGCTGATCAATGAACGGATTGCCGCCCGCAAAGCCAAAGATTTTGCCCGCAGCGACCAAATCCGTGATGAGTTGAAAGAACAAGGGATCATCTTAGAAGATACCCCGCAAGGAACCCGATGGAGACGAGAAGCATGAGAGATTATAAACAATTGAATGGTTTGGCATTGGCCTATGTGGGGGATGCGGTCTATGAAGTCTATATTCGCGATTATTTAGTCGCCCAAGGCCAAACTCGACCGAACCAACTGCACCATATGGCGACCCACTATGTGTCAGCCAAAGCCCAAGCGGCGTTGATCCAAAAGATGTTGGATGAAGAGATCCTGACCGAAGAAGAACATGATTTTTACCGCCGCGGCCGTAATAGTAAAAGCCATACGGGTGCAAAAAATGCCGATGTCACGACGTATCGTATCGCTACTGGCTTTGAATCGCTGATCGGGTATTTGCACCTCACGCAGCAAAAAGAACGCTTAGACGAGCTAATAGACTGGTGTATAAAGAAAGTAGGAGAAGAAGATGCGAGAAAAACCGCAAAGAAAGCGTCCAAATAAAAAAACAGCTGGCCGATCAGAAGCCAGACAAGAAAATAGACCGGATCGCCGCAAAGAAGCCGCTGGAGAAGCCATCGAAGATAATTTTGTCTTTGGCTATCATGCGGTTGCTGAAGCCTTGAAAGAAGGGCGAGGCAACAAGCTGTTTCTTTCCGAAGAAGCACGGGGAGAAAAAATCGATCGTTTGAAAGAAATGGCGCGGGAACAGGCAGTTCCGGTCAAATGGGTGCCAAAACAAAAGCTGGATACGATGAGTGACCAAGGGGTCCATCAAGGCATGATCTTGGCGATCACCCCTTACCAGTATTTGACCTTGGATGAATTGTTGGCCCAAACGAAAGAACAGCCGCTGTATCTGATTTTGGATAATCTAGAAGATCCCCATAATTTCGGCTCCATCATGCGAACCGCTGATGCCAGCGGCGTAGACGGGATCATCATTCCGAAACACCGTGCGGTGGGGATCACGCCGATCGTGGTGAAAACATCGACTGGCGCAGTGGAACATATTCCTGTGGCCCGCGTGACTAATTTGACCCAAGCAGTCCAGCAGCTGAAAAAAGCTGGTTTTTGGATCTTTGGTACTGATATGAGCGGCAGTGATTACCGCACATGGAATGCTCAAGGGGCGGTCGGTTTGATCATCGGTAACGAAGGTCGCGGCATGGGAGAAGGCTTGAAAAAAGAAGTGGATCAAATGCTGACGATCCCAATGACCGGTCACGTGCAGAGCTTGAATGCCAGTGTGGCGGCGGGCTTGTTAATGTATCAGGCCTTTACTAGCCGAAATGGGGCGTCCCAATGAAAACCCCTTTGCTGATCGTGGATGGCTACAATATGATTGGCGCTTGGCCGGAGCTGGTTCTTTTGAAAAATCAGGACCGTTTAGAAGATGCCCGAGAAGCCTTACTGAACCGGCTGTCAAATTATGCAAAATATGAAGGGTTGAAAATCATCGTTGTTTTTGATGCCCAACTGGTGCCTGGTGTGACACAAAGTTACACCAAATATCAGCTGGAAGTTATTTTTACCGAAGAAGGAGAGACCGCCGACAGCTACATCGAACGAATCGCTGGTGAATTAAACAATCGATTGACGCAAGTCACCGTCGCTACCAGCGATTTAGCCGAACAGTGGGTGATCTTCTCTCAAGGTGCCTTGCGGACTTCGGCACGGGAATTGTACAAAAGCGTGGAAAAAACGGAAAAAGACATCCACGAGCATCAAACCGACTTGCGGTTTGAAAATTTCCGGCGCAATTCCCCCTGGTCGCCGGAGCAATTAGCCGAACTTGAAAAGAAATTGCGGGACCTTAGTTAGGGACAAAGTTGGTCTGGTAAATTAGAAGATGACCGAGCCATTTATGATACGCTCCTTTTGTAGCAAATGAAGCAAAAACAAAAGGAGTGATCTCGATGCGCACAAAGGAAAGACAAGTATCGCACCGTTCAGATAGATTTGAAGAGTTGTTCAGAAAATATCGACCGATCGTTGAGATTTTGCATAAAAAATATTATCTGCGGGATTATGACTTAGATGATTGGCTGCAAGAAGGTCGGATCGTTTTTAATAAGTGTCTAAAGACTTACGATCAGGACAAGGGAACGACGCTGGGTATCTTGTTTAAGCGATCCTTTGAAAATCGTATCTGCAGCTTGTTGCGGGCGCAGCATGCCCAAAAACGCAAAGCCCAAGTCGATGCCTGCTCGCTGGAAGAAAAGCTTTCACAAGAAGGCAATCGGTTTTTGACCGATCATAATCGCTGTGCGGAAACTGCAGAGACCTATTTGTTCGTTAATGAATCGTTGGCAGCGTATCCGAAAAATTTATCGTCTTTAGAACGAATGGTTATAATGAATTATTTAAAAGGATTAGAACTTGATCAGATTGCCGCGCAAGAAAAGCTGCCTTACGAAAAGATAAAAAGCGCTTTCAGTCGCGGACGGACAAAGTTGATAGCGCTTATCAAGGGTGTTTAACAAAAATCTTATTGAAAGTAGAATTATTTTATGGTAAACTTGAAATTTTCTGCTTTTCGTGGTATGATGATGCTCGAGGTGAATGCGATGCCAACAACTTTAGCTACGATCAAGAAAGATTTAGAAGGCCGTATCGGTAGTGAGATTATGCTAGTTGCTCAGACTGGACGTAAGCGTCAAACTGAACGTCGCGGCGTTTTGACAGAAACTTATCCTTCAGTTTTTGTTGTAGATTTGGATCCAAATGAGAATTCATTCGAGCGGGTTTCTTATAGTTATTCAGATATTTTAACCAGAACTGTTGAGATTGAATTTTTATCAGAAGCTGTTTGAAACAAGAAGAGTTGACACTTTGTTGACTCTTTTTTGGTTCAATAAGATAAGGAGTGATGGGATGGCGTTTTTTCTAAAAGAGTTAGGGGAAATGACTGGGGTGGAGTTTTATCAACTTGCCCGTTTGCGTACAGCGGTTTTTGTGGTGGAACAAGCGTGTGCGTATCAAGAGATCGATGCGATCGATGAACAGGCCAAACATTTATGGGCCCTCGATGAGGACGGGCAGATCGTTTCCTACGCCCGTATTTTCCAGCAGGAACAAACGGTGCATTTTGGTCGGGTCATTGTGGCACCAGCATACCGGGGGCAAAACGAAGGTCATCGTCTGATCAAAGAAGTTTTGCAACGCATTGAGCAGTGTTATCCGGCTTTGCCTATTGAGATCGAAGCGCAAGCTCACTTAGAAAAATTCTACGGCCAGTACGGCTTTAAAACCATTACACCGCCTTTTTATGAAGACGGGATCCTGCATGTCGGGATGAAAAAAGAAGCAAGCACAGCGACTCACTAGAAAGGTTCGCGTGCTTGCTTCTTTTAGCGCTAAGATTGATGAATCTGATGAATCCGAATGGTTTCTTTTGTCCTTATTGACAAAGAGCCGTCTTTTTATCTGATCGTATCGTCCAATGATGTTGGGCGTGGATCAACGGTGTTGGCAGTAGGTGTTTGTGCTTTTAAAAGATCACGAATCTCTTCTAAATAATCCTCTGCAGTGACTTCTGGTACTTCTTCTTCTTCAGGTTGTTGTTTCAGATTGCGTAATTTGTTGACTGCTTTGACAATCAAGAACAAAACAAATGCGGTAATCAAGAACGTAATAATGGCAGTGATTACGCGGCCAAAATCAAAGACCACATTTTTGGCAGGTTCAAAGACCAAGCCAGAAAAGGCATCGGCGTTACCGAAGAGTGATAAGATCCATGAAACCAATGGTGTCAGCAATCCTTCAACTAAACTCGTGACGATTGCGGTGAAGGCACTCCCGATTACGACCCCGATCGCCAAGTCAATGACGTTTCCTCGTAAAATAAATTCTTTAAATTCTTTAATCATCCTGTATCCTCCCTTCTAAATCTTACTGATAGTATAGCGAAAAATGCAAGATTTATAAAAAAAAACGCTCGCTGCAGCAGGTTTAATCAATGAGCCAAGGAGAAAGTTTGTCAGCTATGCTATAATTGAAGAGATAATTTTGCTTCTAGAAGGGGTGTCACATGTCTATTGAATTAAAAAAAGGTGTTCGGTTAACGGTGCTGCCGACCAAAAAGTATAAAACGATCCGTTTTTTCGTTCGGTTCACTGCACCATTGCAGGCTGAAATGACCGCCAAACGGACTTTATTAACCAGTTTATTAGAAACGACTAGTTTGGCTTATCCGACACAGACCGCATTTAGCAGTCAACTGGCGGAGCTTTACGGTGCCAGCTTTGGTATGAATGTCAACAAACGAGGCAATCTGCATCAAATCAATGCAGCGATGTCCTTTGTCAACGGGAAGTATGTGTCAGATGAAGCCGTCTTGCCGCAAGCAGCCGCTTTTTTAGCAGAAGTTTTGTTCCATCCGAATGTTCACGAGGAGCAATTTGAAGAAAAGAACTTCACCATCGAAAAGCACAACTTGATCGCCTATATGAACAGCGTGGCCGAAGACAAGCAAGCATTGGCTTCTTTAGGGCTGCAAGAGTTGTATTTTGAAAACGATCAGAACCAGAAGTATCCGAGCTTTGGTCGTCCCCAAGACTTAGAAGCTGTGACCGCAAAAGAGCTTTACCAAACCTATCGCTCAATGATGGACAATGATCAAATCGATCTTTTCGTGATCGGCGATGTGGTTGAAGCAGAAGTTGCGGCGCTCTTCCAAAACATGGCCTTTACCGATCGGCCAGACCAAGCAATGCCGGTCTTTTATCAGCAAGCGGCGGAAAATATCATTCGCGAGAAAATTTTGCGGGAACCAATCATCCAAGCCAAATTGAACTTAGGCTATCATACTGGCGTGTATTATGACCAAGCCGAGCGGATCGCTTTTATGGTCTTCAACGGGTTGTTTGGCGGATTCCCTCATTCAAAACTGTTTATGAATGTCCGAGAGAAAGAAAGTTTGGCTTATTATGCGTCCAGCAGTATCGATACGTTTCGCGGGTACTTGTCGGTCCAAACAGGGATCGACGGCAAAAACCGGGACAAGGTCTTCAAATTGATCGAACAACAGCTGCAAAGCTTGCAGCGTGGCGAAGTCACAGCGGAAGAACTGGCACAAACAAAAGCGATGTTGAAAAACCAGTACTTGCTTTCGTTGGATAACCCACAAGCACTGATCGAAACAGCCTATCTGAATCAGTGGGTACCGAATACGAAAATGACGGAAGATGAATTTATGCAGAAATTGGCTCAAGTGACCGTGGCAGATGTCCAAGCATTGGCCAAAAACGTGTCCTTGCAAGCTGTATTCTTCCTGGATAAGGAGACGACCCATGAATAAAAAAGTCTATCAGCAAATCAATGAGACCCTTTATGAAGAAGTATTGCCAAACGGCTTGAAAGTTTATTTGCTGCCAAAAGCCGATTTCCATAAAACTTACGGACTTTTCAGTACGAACTATGGCTCTGTCGACAACCATTTCGGGTTTTCACCCGAAGCATTGCATCAAGTTCCAGATGGCATTGCCCATTTTCTAGAGCACAAACTGTTTGAAAAAGAAGACGGCGATGTCTTTCAAACCTTTGGTCAGCAGGGGGCTTCTGCCAATGCCTTTACCAGTTTCACGAAAACCAGCTACCTTTTTTCGGCAACCGATCAAATCAAGCTGAATCTTGAAACGTTGATCGATTTCGTTCAAGCCCCGTATTTTACAGAAGAAACCGTCGAAAAAGAAAAAGGGATCATTGGTCAAGAAATCCAAATGTATGATGACGATCCGAACTGGCAGCAGTTTTTCGGTATTATCAAAAATCTGTATCCAAAGCATCCCTTGCATATCGATATCGCTGGTACGGTGGAAAGTATTGCGCAGATCACCGCAGAAGACTTGTATCTTTGCTACAATACCTTCTATCACCCAAGCAATATGACACTTTTTGTGGTAGGCAATATCGATCCGGAAGAAACGATGGCGTGGATTCGGACCAATCAAGCGGCCAAGACCTTTCCAGAAACGCAAGCGATCATTCGCCAGTTTCCTGAAGAAACCTTTGCCGATATTCAAGCAGAATCAAGTCTTACCATGCCAGTAACACGTGCCAAAGGCGTGTTAGGGATCAAAGGGGACTTGAACAAACTGCCGGAATCAGGAAGAGAGCTCTTACGCTTCAAAAATGCGTTGAATCTTTTCTGCCAATTGGTTTTAGGCAATACGTCCGCCAATTATTTGCGTCTGTATGATCAAGGCATCATCGATGACACGTTTGGGTTTGAAGTGAACTTGGATCGCGGCTTTTACTTTGCCGATTTCTCGGGGGATTCTGAAGAGCCCAAAGAAATGTTGGCGGAGATCGAAGCGATCTTAATGAATTTCCAGCACGACCCAGAAATTAATGAAGAAAACTTGACGTTATTGAAGAAGAAAATGCTAGGGAAATATTTCCAATCACTGAACTCATTGGAGTTTATTGCAAACCAGTTTACCCAAAGCTTATTCGGAGAAACGACGCTCTTTGATCTACCGGAGGTGATCCAATCCATCACTTTAGAAGATGTTCAGCAAGCGGCTCGTTCCTTTATCGATCCTAAAGCGTTTAGCCGTTTTTACATGTATCCAACGGAAAAAGCCTAAACGAAGATGCATTTTGTTAACTAACTGTCATCTAAGCAACACTGAATGATTCAAGGAGGAAAGCCCAACAGATCAAGGGCTGGCCAACTCTTTGGTCATTCAGTGTTTTCTTTTTTGCGTCAAAGGACGGTTTTTCCTTGCATTTTGATGCCAATTTGGCGAAAAGTATTAAAATTTGTTTGCGAGTTGTCGTTAGGCTATCCTCAGACTTTTTCTTTTATGGTATTCTTTAATTATTGGAGCAAAATCTTTTTTTTGTTTTTTTGCAAAAAATCACGGAAAAAATGTTATATTTAGTAGACGGCGTGTCCAAGTGGAAATCGGCGCGACGGAACTTTTTTTATTGACGTATACAGGGAACCCCTGTTTTAAAATGATAGAGCAGCTTTGCTGACCTTACGACAAGCAGCGCAGCGATTTTAGGGCTTTTTTTAAAGATGAATAAAAGACTGGAGTAGATGATCGAGTGGCCAACGAAACAACGATTGGAGCAAAATTACGGCAAGCCCGTTTAGATAAAAACATTTCATTGATTGAATTACAACAAATGACAAAGATCCAAAAACGCTATTTAGAAGCAATTGAAGCGGAGCGTTTTGATCAATTGCCAGGCACTTTTTATGTTCGCGCGTTTATTCGCCAATATGCAGCAGCAGTTGGAGAAGACGGCGACAAATTGGTGGCCGTTTTTGATGGCAAAGATACGTTAGATGCACCCTTACCAAAAAGACCGCAGCCTGAAACCGTCAGCGGCTCGCGAAAAGCACAGCACGTAGAAGAAAAAAGCGGCTCCTTTGTTGTCCGCTATTTGCCGATGATTTTATTAGGTCTGGTTGCCATTACGATCGTGAGTATCGTAGGCTACATGGCTTGGCAAGATCGGAACACGACGCCGATGATCCAAGGGAGTTCTTCTCTCGTGGTAGAAAATTCAGCGTCTACAGCTTCCACCACGTCAAGTACGGAAGAAACCAGTACTTCGAGTGAAGCGACAGAGTCCTCAAGTACGACGGAATCCAGCGAAGCGAAAATGACGATGACTGCCAGTGATTCGACGCAATCGTCGATCACGATCACGATGAAAGATGCAGAAAATCCTATTGAATTAGCATTTACTGGGCTAGATGCTTCTTGTTGGGTCGGTGTACAAGTCGACAACGCTTATGTGTACCAATACACTGTTCAAGCGGGGGAAACGCAATCGATGACGCTGCCAGAAGGCGCCACGAATGCGACTTTGACCCTGGGCGCGAGCCAAAATATCTCCATCAAGGCCAATGGACAGGAAGTGGACTTTTCTGATCCACAATTTGAATTGTTACAAAAGACGGTCCGTCTCGTGATTGAATACCAAGACGATGCGGCATAAATCTGACAAATGCGCCTTATTGAGGTATCATTAGCTAAAAAGTTATTTGTTGCATCCGACCATTGAAAAGCAGAAGTAGTGGCATGATTTGCCGTTATTTCGTACAATAGTCGGCAGAGAGGAGTCTATTTCGTGAATTTACCCAATCAATTAACTGTATTACGGATCATTATGATCCCCATCTTTATTTTGGTCTTGGTTTTGCCGATCGATCTTGGCACGATGACCGTTGGTACGACACAATTAGAAAACACGCACCTTATTGCAGCGATCCTTTTTGCGGCAGCCAGCATTACAGACTGGCTAGATGGCAAGATCGCTCGTTCCAGAGGCCTTGTTACCAACTTCGGGAAGTTTGCTGACCCGTTAGCAGATAAAATGCTCGTCATGACGGCTTTTATCATGCTGGTCGAATTAGACAAAGCCCCAGGCTGGGTAGTTTCGATCATCGTTTGCCGTGAGTTGGCAGTGACAGGTTTACGCTTGTTGTTAGTGGAACAAAGCGGCGAAGTCATGGCTGCTGCGTGGCCGGGGAAAATCAAAACCGCGACACAAATGGTTGCGATCATTTTCTTATTCTTGAACAACATTCCCTTTTCAATGATCGGTTTACCTGTCGATCAAATCATGTTGTATCTATGCTTGATCTTCACGATCTATTCCGGGGTCGATTATTTCATAAAAAATACGAATGTTTTTAAAGATTCTATGTAAAATTTCTAAATCTAGATAAAAAAGCGATAAAAACAAGGATACAAGTCACGAAAGTTCAGAAGTTTTCTGGACTTTTTTTGTCAATATGAAAGACTTTTACGTATCTGATAAATGAAGGAGTAAAAGAATGAAAGCAGAAATTATTGCAGTCGGGACCGAATTACTTTTAGGACAGGTGGTGAATACGAACGCGACCTTCTTGTCAGAAGAACTGGCAAGTCTAGGGATCGATGTTTTTTATCATAGTGTTGTCGGGGACAACCCCAATCGCTTAGAGGAATTGCTGACGATCGCCGACAAACGCAGCGACTTGATCGTGCTGTGCGGCGGCTTAGGGCCCACCGACGATGACTTGACGAAACAAGTCACTGCCCGCCATGTGGGACAGGAATTAGTGCGAGATGAACCAGGTTATCACCAATTGAAAGCCTTCTTTGAAAACAGTCAACGGAGGATGACGGAAAACAATTTGCGGCAGACCTTAGTCTTCAAAGACGGTGTGTCTTTGCCAAATCCCAATGGACTAGCGATCGGGATCTTTTATCAGACAGCCGCTACCAGTTATTTGCTGCTGCCAGGACCACCAAGTGAACTGCAGGCGATGTTTCTTACCCACGCAAAACCACTTCTGTTAGAGCAGTTTCCCCAAGAAGAAGTCTTGCTTTCTCGCGTTTTGCGCTATTACGGGATCGGGGAATCGGCGTTGGTCACAGAATTGGCCGATTTGATCGAGAATCAAGTCAATCCCACCATTGCTCCTTATGCCAAACCCAATGAGGTCACGTTGCGTCTGACGGTCAAAACCGCAGACGAGGCGCAAGGGATCAAACAATTGGATGCATTAGAAGAAACCGTCCAAGCACGGGTCGGTGCGTATTTCTATGGATATGGGGAACAAAATTCGCTGGCAGAAACAGTCGTCGAGCTACTGATCGAGAAAAAGAAAACCGTCACCGCAGCGGAAAGTTTGACCGCTGGTTTGTTCCAAGCGACCCTAGGAGGGATTCCTGGCGTCTCTGAGGTGTTTCCCGGTGGGTTCGTGACATATTCTGCTGGAACAAAAAGCAAGCTCTTAGGCATCGATCCAGCGCTTTTAGAAAGCTATGGGACTGTTAGTCAGGAATGTGCGGAAGCAATGGCCGTCTATGCCCGCAAACAAGCAGAGACCGATTATGCGGTGGCCTTCACTGGTGTTGCTGGTCCAGACGAACTAGAAGGCCAGCCCAAAGGCACTGTTTGGATCGCCTTAGCTTCTGACAAAGGCGTCTCGAGCCAGCTGTATCACTTCAACCGCGACCGCGCCTATATTCGGCATAGTGCTGTCATGGCAGGCTTAAATCAAATACGTAAGGAATTATTAAATTAATGCGAATGTTTGTTCGTTTTTTCTTGCAATTTTCCTTCAGAAGGACTATTATTATCTTATGAACGACACATGAAAGTGATGAATATAAGGAGGATTATCCGTTTGGCAGATGATCGTAAAGCAGCCTTAGATGCTGCACTAAAGAAGATTGAAAAGAACTATGGTAAAGGTGCCATCATGAAGCTTGGCGAAAAAGTTGATCAACAAATTTCAACGATCCCAAGTGGTTCATTGGCCTTGGATGTTGCATTAGGTGTAGGTGGTTACCCACGAGGACGGATCGTAGAAGTTTACGGCCCAGAAAGTTCTGGTAAAACGACAGTTGCTTTACATGCCATTGCGGAAGTCCAAAAAAATGGCGGAACAGCAGCATTTATCGATGCCGAACATGCGTTAGATCCTCAGTATGCGCAAAAATTAGGCGTAAATATCGATGATCTTTTGTTATCACAACCAGATACAGGGGAACAAGGATTAGAGATCGCTGACGCCTTAGTTTCAAGTGGTGCGGTTGATATCGTAGTTATTGACTCGGTAGCAGCTTTAGTCCCACGGGCGGAGATCGATGGTGAAATGGGTGATACCCACGTTGGTTTGCAAGCTCGTTTGATGTCACAAGCATTACGGAAACTTTCTGGTTCCATCAACAAAACGAAAACGATCGCGATCTTTATCAACCAAATTCGCGAAAAAGTTGGGATCATGTTTGGGAATCCAGAAACGACACCTGGTGGACGTGCGTTGAAATTCTATTCAACCATCCGTTTGGAAGTACGTCGTGCTGAGCAATTGAAATCCGGTACAGATATTATCGGGAACCGCACGAAGATCAAAGTAGTCAAAAACAAAGTAGCGCCACCATTTAAAGTAGCAGAAGTCGACATGATGTATGGTCAAGGGATTTCCCAAGAAGGCGAACTGCTGGATATGGCCGTGGAACAAGATATCGTCGATAAAAGCGGTGCGTGGTATGCCTATAAAGGGGATCGTATCGGTCAAGGTCGTGAAAACGCCAAAAACTACATGCGTGAACACCAAGAAATGATGCTAGAAGTTTCTGCTCGCGTCCGCGATGCTTACGGGATTGGAACAGGAGAGACCGTAACTCTTGAGGAAGCGCAAGAAGAATTACCATTAGACGAATAAGTCTTGAAAAAGCCAAACAACCTCGTTGTTTGGCTTTTTTGTGGCTTTTTGCTAGATTCGTCCATTGTTGAAAAAACATCCGTAAAAAGGAAGGGTTGCGAAAGTTTACTTTATTATTTAAAGTTGACACTCTTGTGTTCAAACATTAGAATAAACGTATGTGGATTTCCACATAAGAAGTAGCGAATTGATAATTTTGTTATCCTTTGTTAATCAAAATTACAAAATATTTAAAAAGATAGTATGGAGGTGGATTCATTGGAACTACTTTACATTCTCCTCGCTATCATCGGTTTAATTGTCGGTCTTGGATTAGGAGTTTATGTGACGAAATCTCGTCATGAGAAAGAAATCAACGGCGCCCAAAATTCTGCAGCTGGAATTATCGAAAGCGCTAAGAAAGAAGCAGAAACTCTTAAAAAAGAAGCATTGTTAGAAGCTAAGGAAGAAAATCAGAAGTATCGGTCAGAGATTGAAAGTGAGTTGAAAGAAAGCAAACTTGATTTAAAATCACAAGAAAATCGTTTACTCCAAAGAGAACAAGTACTTGATCGTAAGGACGATTCTTTGGAAAAACGAGAACGCTCACTTGAAGATAAAGAAGGCAGACTTAGTGAGAAACAACAATTAATTGACGAGCGAGAAAAAGAAGTAGAAAACTTAATCGATGGACAACAGAAAGAATTAGAGCGCATCGCCGCGCTGTCTAGAGATGAAGCAAAAGAGTTGATCATGAAATCAACGGAAGAGGAATTGAACCATGAATTAACGATCATGGTCAAAGAATCTGAGCAGCGTGCGAAGGAAGAAGCAGATCGAAAAGCAAAAAATCTCTTGTCCCTAGCAATCCAACGTTGTGCCGCAGACCAAGTGTCTGAAACCACGGTATCGGTCGTATCATTACCAAATGATGAGATGAAAGGTCGAATCATCGGAAGAGAAGGTCGGAACATTCGGACCCTTGAAACCTTGACAGGGATCGATTTGATCATCGATGACACGCCAGAAGCAGTCGTCTTATCAGGATTTGATCCGATTCGCCGTGAAATTGCTCGTATGACCCTTGAAAAACTGATTCAAGACGGCCGGATCCATCCAGCTCGAATTGAAGAAATGGTCGAAAAATCTCGGAAAGAAATGGATGAGCATATTCGTGAATATGGGGAACAAGCAGCCTTTGAAGTCGGTGCTCACACCCTTCATCCAGACTTGATCAAGATTTTAGGTCGTTTGCGTTTCCGTACCAGCTACGGACAAAACGTCTTGAACCACTCGATCGAAGTCGCAAAACTAACCGGTGTTCTTGCCGCAGAATTAGGCGAAGATATCCAGTTAGCCAAACGTGCCGGTCTCTTGCATGATATCGGGAAAGCCCTTGACCATGAAATCGAAGGCTCTCACGTTGAGATCGGGGCTGAGTTAGCTGCCAAATACAAAGAAAATGGTGTGGTGATCAATGCGATCGCTTCTCACCATGGAGATGTTGAAGCAACATCGGTTATCTCTGTTTTAGTTGCAGCCGCAGATGCCTTGTCAGCAGCCCGTCCAGGTGCCCGCAGCGAATCATTGGAAAATTATATTCGCCGCTTGCAAAACCTAGAAAATATCGCCAACGGCTTCAAAGGTGTCGATTCCAGTTTTGCAGTCCAAGCCGGACGTGAAGTCCGTGTAATGGTCAAACCAGAAGAGATTTCTGATTTGGATGCTGTACGATTGGTTCGCGACATCCGCAAGAAGATCGAAGATGATTTGGATTACCCAGGTCATATCAAAGTAACCGTTATTCGCGAGACCCGCGCAACGGATTACGCCAAATAGCAAGCAAAAGCAGTATCCTCTCAGAGGATACTGCTTTTTTTGTGTGGCTGACTGTTAATAAGGACGACTGAGTTGTTCAAAATCAACTGTGCTTCATCAGTCCCATAAATGATCGCGCCTTTTTTGTTCCTTGGTAGCCAAACGCCGGGAAAGCAAAAGGATGAATCGTTAGCGACAGAGGCGAAAAGAGGGAGGATCGATCCAGCATCATCGAGTGGGAGGCTATTGAAAGACAAAACAGACCCAGACTTCTCGGTGAAGTCTAGGTCTGTTTTGTCTTTTTCACGTCTATACGTTCATCAAATCTTGCGCCGACGGGCGAAGTCCACAAAGCGGAATTTATCCAGTCGGTGGATCGATTCGGTGTATTCAAAACAGCGCGTGTCTTCTAGGTACACGAGGCTGCGAACCGTAACGACATGCTGATCTTCAGGACGCAGATCCATTAGATCCCGCAATTCTTTGTTGACGGGGTCAACAGTGATTTCTTTTTGTGCATAAGCGATCTCAAGGCCAAGATCATTTTCAAAGTAATCAAAAATCGACACTTTCGCTCGGTTTTCTGGCAACTCTTCGATGATAGAAGCATCAAGGTAGTCTTTGTCCAAAATCACCACTTCTCCATCGATTCTCCGCTGACGGATCAGTTTCCATGCCTCAGAAGCGACAGGCCAACCAGTGGTCTCGTGCAGCTTTGGCGAAACGGCGATCTTACGGATCTCGACAACCTTTGTTTCACTAGGAATGCGTTGGGTATCTTGCAGCTCGCGAAAACTCGTCAAGCCGGAAATCGGGAAATCAAAGCGATTCAAGTCTAAAACGATCGAACCTTTCCCTTGTTTCTTTTGGATATAACCAGCATCCCGCAATAAATTCAATGCCTTACGGACAGTCTCGCGGGAGACACCATAAGTTTTGATCAATTGGTTTTCGCTAGGCAGCAAAGAATGCGGAGGGTATTCGTTTGCTAGAATTTTTTGTTCTAAATCTAAAAATATCTCTTTGAACTTGTTCATCGGATTGCCCCCTCTTTGGCTATTATAGCGAGGCCAATTTGGAAATGCAATCGACTATTTCGCCAAAAGTTCGTCAATGTTTAGATCCGTCAATTTTTCAACGATCACATCTGCACCGTGTAGTTCTTCTCCTGAATAAACGCCTACCGCATACATACCAGCAGCTTTGATGCCGTCGATCCCTGCTTGAGCATCTTCAAAGCCAACTGCTTCTGCCGGTTCAATGCCTAGTGCCAGCGCTGCTTGGATAAAGATTTCTGGATCTGGTTTGCCTTTTTTCAAGGTTGCTGGGTCAACGATCGTATCAAAGTCTTGCATGACACCTAGTTTGTCCAAAATAAACGGCGCATTCTTGGACGCCGAAGCGATCGCACAAGGAATATTTTTTGCTTTGGCTTCATCAAGGAACGTCTTTACCCCCGGCAATAGATCATCAGGAGTCAAGCTTTGTAATAATTGTACATAGTGGGTATTTTTCTTCGTCGCTAAGGCTTCTTTTTCGACCTCTGTGTAGGCATCATTTTTATTGCCTAGTGTTAAGATTCGCTCTAAAGAGTCCATGCGGCTAATGCCTTTTAACTGCTCGTTGAATTTCAAATCGATCTCGATCCCGATCTCCGCAGCTAATTCTTTCCATGCAATGTAGTGGTATTTAGCTGTATCTGTGATAACGCCGTCTAAATCAAAAACAAAACCTTTTTTCATGTGTAACACTCCTTTTAGTAAGTAATCATTGCTTCTTTGTTTGCTTCTAACGAAACTTGTTGCCCATTCACTAAGATCGTGACTGGCTGATCAGCAGTGATCGTCAATGTTTCATGTGTAACATTCATTGCAAAGTGGGTGCCGCGAACTTCTAGCTGGAAGGCTAAGCTGTCCCAGGCTTTTGGCAAGTTCGGTGTGATCTTGAGCTGCTCTTCTCGAATATCAATCCCAGCAAAAGTGGTTAACGGAATAAACAACGTAGCGGCCATGACACCGGCGTGAATGCCTTCTGCCGTGGTTCCGCCTTGGATATCACGGTAATCAGAAGAGAGCGCTTCTTGGTATAACGACCAAGCCAATTCCTGATCATCCACCATTGCCGCTAACTGAGCGTGAACGATCCGCGACAAAGTCGAGCCGTGGGAGGTGCGAGCCAAATAATAATGGAGATTTTTTTCAATATAGTCTGTTGGCAGTTGGTAAGAAAGATCTGCCAAAATCTGATTGACTTGCTCTTTTGAGAAATTGTAGAAAATCATCAGACTATCGGCTTGTTTCGCGACTTTGTAGCTGTCAGCACTCTTACCTTCAGCGTTCAAGATGCGGTCCATCCGATAGATGTTGCCATATTTTTCTTTGTAATGGGCCCAATCCAGATCTTCCAACTGGAAGTACCCTTCAAACTGTGCGATGATACCTTCTTGATCGATCTCTAAGCCTAATTTGGTACGAATATCTGCCATAGCAGCAATATCCGCTGGGGTTAAAGCCGTTTTCTCCAATACTGCTTGGAAGCTCTCTACTGATAGTTGTTGTTGGAGGTTCTCGATCTCTTCAAACAACCATACTACCATCATATTGGTATAGGCGTTGTTTTTCAAGCCACCTTGTTCACTATTTGGGTAGCTTTCATGAAATTCATCTGGTCCCATGACTTTATCGATAAAGTAACGTTGAGTAGCATCATCCCAGGTGGCAGCACTTTGCCAGAAATGGGCGACTTCTAACATCAATTCTAACCCATATTGTTCCATGAAGACCCGATCTTGCGTGTTGTGCCAGTATTGCCAAATGTTATAAGCGATCGCTAAGGAGACGTGGCGCTGCAAGCGACTGTGGTCTTCTTTCCATTCGCCGCTGATAGGATTCAAATGCAGTTCTTGGGATTGCTCACTGCCATCCAATCCGGATTGCCATGGGAACATGGCGCCTTGGTAGCCGGCTTTTTGGGCGTCTTTTTTGGCAGCAGCTAAGCGGCGGTAGCGATACAGCAAAATTTCTTTGGCGGTGTCAGGAAAATGTAGAATGTAAAACGGTAAGATAAACAGTTCATCCCAGAAAATATGACCGCGATAGGCTTCACCATGTAGGCCACGGGCAGTGATACTGGCATCTAAGGACTCCTGATAAGCATTCGGTGCTGCGGAGACTAGCAGATGATACGTATGCAGATTCAGCATTTTTTGCGACATCAAGTCACCAGTGACTTCGATGGCCGCTTTCGCCCATAATTCAGCCCAGGCTTGTTTTGAGGCGGTATACATCGTCGCAAAATCAGGTAATGCTAAGGAAGAAAACGTAAATGCCGGTTGCGGCTCTTCTTGGCGATAAGCGGTAGCAGTAACTGATTTTTCGACCCGATAAGTTTGGCCCTCCGTCACCTCAAGGGCTACTTGCTGACGGACGAGCTGGTCGTTTGTTTCAGCGTGCAGCTCAGCCAATGGCAGGTCCTGTGAAAACAGTTCAGAGGATTGGACAACGGTAATCTGTGACTGGTTAGTGGTGACCACTAAATGCGCTTTGTTTTGTTCAGCTGCTGCCTCTTTCACGGTCAAATGCTGGTTGGTTAAGCTACGGTAACGAGCGACGTTATAGTTATAAACCGATCCGTCGGCTTCACTGACGAAAGTAACGGTGCCGGAAAAGTTCAGTGGGGTAAATTGATAGACCAAGCTGTATTGGTGAACGTCTTGCATATTGGCGATTTTCTTCGTTTCGATTCGCAGACGCTTTTGTTTGTTGGTTTCAATTTCTGCCACTGATTGGAACAAGCCGGTCTTCAGATCCAATGTCCGTTTAAAGGAAAGGAGCTGATTGTTGGCGATGTCGATCACTTCATCATCGATCTTCACGTACATTTTTTGCAGATTCGGTGCATTGACGAAGTCTTCATTGCTGATGGTATGACCAGAAACATCCGATTCTACCGTATTGTAAAGACTTGCTAAATACAGCCCTGGATAGTTCGCTTCACAAATGGTCATCTCAGGCGTCGTGCCTCGCAGCCCTAGATAGCCGTTGCCGACGGTTAAAAGTGATTCCACCGAGTATTCATCTTTACCAGGGGTGTAGCCATAGTATTCGAGGGTCCAAGGAATTTCAGCACTTTTTTCTTCATACTGTTCTTTCGTGGTGCAAACAAAGGGACGATTCAATTTTTCTGTCAACCATTGGTCCAGTGAAAAAGTCCCTTCTTCATTCGTAAACACCAGCGATTCAGAGACGATCCCGCCACCTTCCATTTGCTGCAGCTGCGCGGTCAGTGCGGCAACTCGTTCACTGTCTGTCCCAGAAAACGGATAGGTCGTACCGGTTTGATCCGTTAATAGCCATTCTTCCTTAGACAATATAATCGTATTCACAGTAGTTGTCCTCCTTTAAACTTGTCTATACATGCAAGATGATTATAACGTAAGTTGTAAGCTATTTCAATTTATCTCACCTGTTTTTTTATTCTTTTTTGTCAAATAAACAGTAAATAAAGTTATTGGCAATATTATTTTATATTAATCAAATATTTTAAAAAACGTTTATTTATCAAGGTTTTAATGCGGTTCCTTTTTTAATTACTTGTATTGTTTGTAGAAAAAGTGAAAAAATTGGTTTGAAACGCTTGCAATATCAAAACTATCAAGTTATGATTAGTGCGTAATTAAAACATATATATACAAGTGGATATGAAAGGGGTTTATTAATTATGGGAAAGTATCGTGATGATGCTGAGAAGCTGCTGGAATATGTTGGCGGCAAAGAAAATATCGCCGCAGTAACACATTGCGCGACACGGATGCGTTTTGTTTTGAACGATCAGTCAAAAGCAAACGAAAAGGCAATTGAAGAAATTCCAAGTGTCAAAGGAATGTTTACCAATGCGGGACAATTCCAAGTCATTATTGGCAATGATGTCTCAACGTTTTACAATGATTTTACCGATGTATCAGGAATAGAAGGTGTTTCTAAAGAACAAAGTAAAGCGATTGCAAAAAACAATCAAAATATCGTGCAACGAGCGATCGCTACGTTAGCTGAGATCTTTACCCCGTTATTACCAGCGATTATTGTCGGTGGTTTGATGCTAGGGCTGAGAAATTTCTTAGAAGGTGTACCGCTAGAAGCTCTAGGTGGACAAACCATTACGCAAGCTTCTACTTTTTGGAACGGTGTCAACGGCTTTTTATGGCTGCCCTGTGAAGCGATCTTTCACTTTCTACCAGTAGGGATTACTTGGAGTATTACACGTAAGATGGGAACCACGCAAATATTAGGGATTGTTTTAGGGATTACATTGGTTTCACCGCAATTATTAAATGCTTATTCAGTAAGTTCAACTTCTGCTGCAGAAATTGCTCAAAATTATACGTGGGACTTCGGGTTCTTCACTATTGATAAAATTGGGTATCAAGCACAAGTGATCCCAGCAATGCTGGCAGGTTTCTTATTGGTTTATCTTGAAAGATTCTTCCGGAAATGGATTCCAGAAGCGGTTTCAATGATCTTCGTTCCATTGTTCTCATTGCTGCCAACTATTTTAGCAGCCCACATGGTATTAGGTCCAATCGGTTGGCAAATCGGATCAGGCATTTCTTGGGTCGTAAATGCTGGCTTGACCTCACCATTAAACTGGTTATTTGGTTTCATTTTCGGTGGCCTGTATGCGCCTTTGGTTATTACCGGATTGCATCATACAACGCTAGCGATCGACTCTCAATTAGTAGCGGATTTTGGGACAACCAACCTTTGGCCAATGATCATGCTGTCAAATATTGCGCAAGGTACGGCAGTATTGGCGATTTGGTTCCTTCACCGTGGCAATAAAAAAGAAGAACAAGTCTCTGTTCCAGCAACGATTTCTGCTTACATGGGGGTTACTGAACCAGCGATGTTCGGGATCAATTTGAAATATGTTTACCCATTTGTCGCAGCAATGGTAGGTTCTGCCTTTGGTGGTATGCTGATCACTGCAACGAATACCCGTGCATTAGGTATTGGTGTAGGGGGACTACCTGGCTTCTTATCATTTAAAATTGAAAACTATCCAATGGTCTTCATCTCAATGGCGGTGACGATTGCGATCACTTTTGTTTGCACCATCATCTTTAGAAAAGTTACCTTCTTAAATAAATTAGAACCGCAATTGGCTGCTGATACAGCTGCAGCAGCGGCTGTTGCACCAACGACTGCTGCACCGACAACTGCAGCCCCAGAAGCAGCACAAGTTTCAGAAGAAACCCTTTATGCTCCAGCTGATGGGAATGTAGTTGCCATCACTGAAGTTTCTGATCCTGTCTTTTCTCAAAAAATGATGGGTGACGGCTTTGCTGTTCAGCCAACGAATGGAACGATTTATGCTCCTGTTGCAGGTACGATCTCTAGCATTTTTGAAACAAAGCATGCAATCGGGATTTTAACCCCTGGTGGCGCGGAAGTTCTTGTTCATATGGGCTTAGATACTGTGGAATTAAAAGGTACGCCATTTGAGGTTCTTGTTTCTGAAGGTGATACGGTCACACCAGAAACGAAGCTTGCAGTGATGGATCTAGATGCCGTTACCGCAGCTGGCAAACAGACCGATGTCTTGACGGTCATCACGAATGCCGAAAAAGTGCGTCAGCTTTCATTGACGACTACAGGCACAGTGACAGCCAAAACAGCGGTTGGTTCAGCTGAATTAAACTAAAAAAATAATCCGTTTCCGAGAGCGCCCTTTGACTAAGAAGGGGGATCGGAAGCGGATTTTTTTATGGACCGTCCTCGAGAGAAGGCGGCTTTTTTTCGTTGTTTTTCAATGGGCAAAGCTACAGTTAGCTTACAGCTTTTTTGTCGGTGTTTTTGCGGAAGTAGTTGATCGTTAATAGGAAAGTCAGTAAGACCAGGGCCCACAAAAAGAATAAGGCGATTTGAGAGCCGATGACCGTCCCTTGGGTGTAATCAGTCGCCGCATTTTGTGCCAAATTGATAATGGTCGCCACCACAGCCGTCGCCACTGCGCCAGAAAACTGCTGCAGCGTATTAAAGATCGCATTACCGTCCGCGTACAACGCAGGAGTCAGCTTGTTTAAGCCGGTGGTCATCATATTGCTGTAGGCTAAGCCGATCCCGATCATGTAAAAGACATGTCCGGCAACTAGGCTCCAAATGAAAGGCGAACGCAAAACGAGGGCTAAGGCAAGCCAACCGATGGCAATCAACGTCAAACCAGACAGGATCGGTTTTTTCGGTCCAACTTTATCCAGCAACCGACCAGAGATCGGTGCAAGGACCGCCCCGATCGCCGCCCCAGGAAGCATAACTAATCCTGCAGTAAAGGCATCTTTTCCCAAGACGAGTTGGACAAAGTTCGGCAAGACAAAGGAGATGCCCAGTAAAAGGAATTGACAAACAAGAAAGCCAAACAGAAACAAACTGAAGCTGCGGTTTTTCAAAACAGCCAAACGAATCAATGGGTTCGAGCCTTTTGAGCGTTGATAAAACAAGCCAGCACCAATGAAACCGAAAAGCAGCGGCAGTAGACTCGCTAAGGTGCCTACTTGATTCAAGAACAATAAGAAGCCGCTGAACATCAAGACGATTCCTAATACACTCAGTAAATCCAGGGAAGTGTCTTTTGCCCCAGCCGTTTTAGGGATCGAGTAAAGGCCGAGTACTAGGGAGATCAGCAAGACTGGGATCAAGAAAAGAAAGATCGCATTCCAAGACCAATGGGCGGTCAATAAGCCCCCATATGTCGGTCCGATCGCTGGAGCGATGGAAGTGGTCAAATTCCCTAAGCCGATTGCCGCTCCCCGTTTTTCAAAGGGGGAGTAAGTCAAAATGATGTGGAACATCAAAGGCAGTGCGATCCCTGTGCTGGCACCTTGGAAAAAGCGGCCAATCAGCAAAATGGCAAACGTCGGCGATAAAAAGTCGATCACCAAGCCAACAAGGAAGAAGGCGTTGGCAGCTAGAAACAAGGTTCTCAATGAGAATCGTTTCAAAAGGTAGGTCGATATTGGGACAATGATGGAGATGACCAGTAAGTAGATGGTCGTCACCCATTGCACATCGGATGTTGAAAGCGTAAATTGATCGATCAATGTCGGAAACGTTACATTCATAGCTGTTTCAATCAGCACGCCTGCAAATGACATCAATCCGGTTGCGAGGATCGCCCCCACGAGTTTTTTGTTGTTTTCCATATTCTCACCTCTAAAAATTCGCAAAAAAAGAGACCGTTTCTATTCTCATAGAAACCGCCTCTCTCTCGACAAGCGAACCCGCTTGTTATCTGTACGATTTAATCTATCGCTATTCTACTGACTTCATAAGAAAGTGTCAAGAGAAGTGGATAAAAAAAATAGCAAAAAACTTTTTTGAAAGTTTTCAAACTTTTACTTACACGAAAAATTTTCTTCTGCTAGAATAGTCGAGTACGAAAAAGAGAAAGGAAGTTGTTACATGCCCATCAACAAAAAAGAAAGTTTGATCTATACGACACTTATGTGTATTTTCATGGTGTATTTTATGAGTGTTTATAACCTCATGTTTCAAGTCGGTGTTTCTGCATTGGCATTCCAATTGGCGTGGAATGAATTGCCATTAGCCCTTTGTGTCGCCTTTATTTTGGATTGGTTCATTGTTTCTGGTCCGGCAAAAGGTTTGGCGTTTCGATTTTTGGACCATCAATCAGCTACTTGGAAAAAAATCGGTTTGATTTCTTCATTGATGATCGCCGGCATGGTGATCTGTATGTCACTTTTTGGTGCGTTGATGCACCCAAACCCTGATCACTCGGTGTTCGTCAATTGGCTAAGCAACATTGGGAAAAATGTGATCGTCGCATTGCCATTGCAATTGTTTATTGCAGGCCCAATCGTTCGCCGGGTGTTTCGCGCCTTGTTTCCTATTGGCACTGTGCAAGAACAGCCAGCACTAGGGGAATAATCGATCATTAGAAAAAACGTACTGCAGACAGGCTCTGCCAAGGTTAGCTAAAATAGCTGGCTTGGCGATAACTGGACTTGCGGCACGTTTTTTTTGCTTTTATAGACAACAAAAAACCCATAGGATGGTATGGGTTTTTCTGGTTACCCTATGAAATAGGATACAGGATGTACCTATATAGTAATATGGTGTGATCAAAAGGAAAGTTCAATTTTTTCATCAAAACATGAAATTGTTGAAAATCGATTGATTTTCATGATCGAAAAATCAACTTATAATTATTTTCCGTCTG
>NZ_VHIL01000015.1:0-120711 GCF_006491895.1 Enterococcus sp. OL5 | reverse complement strand
AGGAGTTTTTTATCGCTAAAGCTATTTCGTCCACGCGTAGAAACGCGCGGTTTTTTTGTTTCGTACGCTACGCGAACGAAACTGACTAAAGTCAATAATAAAAGAAAAACGCGCTTTTTGATTAACGATCAAAAAGCGCGTTTTTCTTGGCTGCCTGTTGGTTACCCTTTGACGGAACCAACCATTGCCCCTTTCACGAAATACTTCTGAACAAATGGATAGGCGATCAACATTGGCAGCGTCGCAACGACGATCACGGCCATTTTTACGGATTGTGCTGGGGGGACAACATCGACACTCGCGGCATCGGCGTTCATCCCGCTGGAGACGATCACGATTTGTCGAAGGAGCACTTGGATCGGCCATTTCGCTGAATCATTGATGTACAAAATCGCTGATTGATAAGTATTCCAATAACTAACAGCGTAGAACAAAGAGATCGTCGCAATCGATGGTAAGGAAAGGGGTAAGATGATACGGAAAAAGACGCCCCAATCAGAGCAACCATCCATTTTTGCTGATTCTTCTAAACTATCAGGAATTCCTTGGAAAAAGTTTCTCATAATGATCATATTATATGCACTGATCGCACTCGGTAAGATCAGTGCCCAGAGAGAATCGATCAAGCCGAGGCTTTGTACCAAAATAAAACTTGGGATCATCCCACCGCTAAACAACATGGTAAATACGACAATAAAGTTGAAGATGCCGCGTCCATGCAAATATTTTCTTGAAAGAGCATAGGCCATAAAAGAGGTCAAGATCATTGAAAGAACTGTTCCGACGATGGTCACAAAAAGGGAAACACCAATACTGGTAAAAATCGTGGGTGTCGAGAGAATATACCGGTAAGCATTTAAGCTAAATTCACGAGGGATAATGATAAATGTTCGTGTTGCGATCTCAGAAGAAGAAGCAAAGGAGCTTCCGAGAATGTTTAGAAAAGGTAAGAGACACGTTAAGGTGAAGAGTAGTAGAAAGCCAATAATAAATCCTTGAACGACCCGTTCACTTTTCGGGCGGTTCGTTTTTTTCAGGGTTTGTTGCATAGAAAAAACCTCCATCTTTTTTTACTTAAATAGGTACTTCCAACGTATCATGAGGCGGGGACAACGTATATAATCACTTTTACATGTTAAAAAAATCACAATCATGACAAACGTTGATAAATAAAGGATTATCCAATTCGACTGCGAGATAATCCTAAAAAATGTATGCCTTTTCAAAGCTGAGAAAATGATTATATACGTTATCTTTTTTTCACGCTACCATGGGACTATCAAATCAAAAAAATTCGGAGGAACAAGTATGGAAACAAAAGTTGATAATTACTTCTCACCACTAAATGAAGAAGAACAGCGGCTGCGGCTGAAAAAGAAAAAATGGGCGCAAATCAGAAAAAATCGTGCCCTCTATATTATGGTATTGCCGGGGATTTTATATTTTCTTATTTTCCGTTACATACCGATGGGCGGGTTAGTCATCGCTTTTCAAGACTACCAACCATTCTTGGGGATCCTAGGAAGCCCCTTTGTTGGCTTCACCCATTTTATTCGGCTCTTTACCGAAGATACCTTCGTGATGTTGATGCGCAATACATTGATCATGTTCTTCTTAAATATCACGATTTCCTTCCCTTTTCCTATAGTATTGGCACTTATGCTAAATGAAGTAAACAATCGCCGTTTGAAAAAAGGGATTCAAACCATCATTTATTTGCCTCATTTTATGTCGTGGGTCATCGTTGTTTCCATCTTCTATGTTTTATTAACGACAGAAGGTGGTGTGATCAATAACATGATCGAAAGTCTTGGTGGCGAACGTATCCCGTTTCTAACAAGTCGCACGTGGTTGCGTCCAATGTACATTTTCCAAGATCTTTGGAAAGGTGCCGGTTGGGGGACGATCGTTTATCTAGCCGCTATTACCAATGTTGATGAACAGCTTTATGAAGCGGCGGATATGGATGGGGCTGGCAAGCTACGAAAAATGTGGCATATCACATTGCCTTGTATTCGTCCGACGATCGTAACCTTATTGATTTTAAAGATCGGTTCGATCTTAGATATGGGATTTGAGCATATGTTCTTGTTGATGAACTCAATGAACCGTGAGGTTGCCCAAATCTTTGATACCTTTGTCTATACCGCCGGGATTCAAAATGGTCAATTGAGTTACTCGACAGCTGTTGGGCTGTTTAAAGGACTTGTTGGCTTGATTCTTGTCATCTTTGCCAATCGTTTGGCGAAAAAAATTGGCGAAGATGGGATTTATTAAGAAAGAAGGGATCACATGACGATCGAAAAGATCACGAAAATCAACGAAGGATTACTCGCATTTTTGACGCTGATCGCCCTTCACTTTCTTTGGCTAAGTGTGACTCTCCTGGGAGGCATCCTCTTTGGTATTGGCCCTGCGTCGTATGCCATGATGAAATATTATGATCGCTGGCTTCGTCTTCATGAACGACCGCCTTTGATCAAAAGTTTTTTCTACTATAGTAAAGAACGGTTCCGGCAATCGGTGCTAATCAGTTGGTTGTTTTTGATTATCGCAGCAATCGTGATCACCAATATATTTGCGACCTTTCCATGGTTTATCCAAGTGGCGAATGTCCTCTTTTTGATTGCGTTCCTCTTTCTATTCATGCACGTGTATACCGTCATGGCGGCTACCAACTTTGCGACCGTGCTTGAGATCCTGCGGGGGAGTGCCTTGTTAGGTTTAGGCTATCTGCATTATTCGATCATTAGTTGGACGATTTTGATCCTTGGCTATTTAGTCCTTGGCAGTTATTTCTTGATCGGTCTCTTTTTGATGGGGAGTAGCTTAGTTGGTGGTGTTTTTGCCCTTGCTGGCAAAAAAATTCTTCAAGATATCCACCCAATTGAAACAGATCAGGTGGTTTCAAAAGCGGCATCGACTACGGAGCAAACCGTTGCCAGTAAAGGAGATGAGGTCATTATCTAAAGAAAACGGCTCAAAGACTTTTACTGGTTCGTGAACAAAACGGTCACTAGAGAACACCTGGAAATAGCAAAACAAGCTGAACCCTCATGAAATACAGCCAGTAAAACAGATTCATTGAAACAGCTCTATGAATTGAGGAGACTACAATAAAAGGAAGTATCGTACATGAAGAACTATTCGGAAATTGCTTTGAACACGTTATTTGAGCGCTATGACTACTTATGCAAAGAAAAAATTTATCACGGAAAATGGTCCTATGACATCGGGGTTGTTTTACAAGGCGTGAAAGAAGCCTATGAACAGACTGGTGACAAACGTTATTTCGACTATATCCAAAACACGATGGATTTTTATATTGACGAAGACGGTCGTATCAAAAATTATCAGATGGACGCGATGAATATCGATTACATCAATAATGGCAAATGTTTATTCTTACTATACAAAGAAACAGGTGTTTCAAAATACAAGATCGCCTTGGACACGCTGTATCAACAATTACAGCAGATGCCAAGAACAAGCGAAGGCGGGTTCTGGCATAAAAAAATCTATCCATATCAAATGTGGTTAGATGGCTTATATATGGGGGCCCCATTTCTAACAGAATACGCACTGAAATTTGAGAAAGCAGAAGCATTGGAAGATGTCATCAAGCAATTCACCTTATGCTTTACGCATACCCTAGATCCAAAAACGGGTCTTTTGTATCACGCGTGGGATGAACAAAAAGTCCAGCCGTGGGCAGATCCTGAGACTGGTTGTTCAAAAAATTTCTGGGGACGGTCAATGGGATGGTTCATGATGGCACTCGCAGATACGATGGTGCTATTAGGGGAATCAGAGCAGAAGAATTCGTTAGAAAACATGTTTGTCTCCTGTCTAAAAGCTCTTGCTAAAGTAAGAGATCCCCAGAAAAAAGTGTGGTATCAAGTCTTAGATAAAGGCAGTGAGCGTGGGAATTATTTAGAAGCATCCGCTTCTTCAATGATTTGTTACGCAACAGCGAAAGCAGTCAAAGCAGGGATCATCGATCAAAAATGGCAAGTGTTTGCCCAAGAGACCTATCAAGGATTGCTGGATGAGTTTGTCTTTTTAACAAAAGAAGGCTGGTTGAATCTGATCAGAAACTGTGAAGTTGCTGGTCTTGGTGGACCAGATAATCGGGATGGTACGTTTGTTTACTATATCAGTGAACCCGTTATCACGAATGATTTCAAAGGATACGGTGCCTTTTTACAAGCGAGTTTACTGCTGCAACCACTAACGGAGGAAGGAAGCAAGAAATGAATATCCAATTAACTACAGCTGATTTACAAGGAAAAGAAGGTCTGTTGACAGAAGCGATTCAAGAAAAAATTGATGAATTGCATCAACAAGGAGGAGGCAGAATCACTTTTTCTGCAGGACGCTATCCGACAGGTGCGCTATTTTTAAAAAGTAACATTGAACTGCACCTACTATTGGGGGCGACCTTAGTATTTTCTGATGATCCCAAAGACTATCCCGTCGTCGTGTCTCGCTGGGAAGGGGTCAAACGGGAAGTTTATGCCTCTTGTTTATATGCCGAGAATGCTGAAAATATCGCTGTCACAGGATTAGGAATGCTTGATGGACAAGGGCAAAGATGGTGGAAGACCTTTCGGCAAAACCGTGAAGAGCTTGCTTATCCACGACCAAAATTAATCAGTTTTGACTCTTGCCAGCAAATTACGTTGAAAGATATCCGTCTTGTCAATTCACCAAGTTGGACCGTCAATCCGATTCTTTGCCAAGATCTAACGATCGATAATCTTCGCATCAAAAATCCAGCGGATTCGCCAAATACGGATGGGATCGATCCTGAATCTTGTAAAAATGTCCGCATCAGTAACTGTCATATCGATGTTGGCGATGATTGCATCGCCATCAAATCAGGAACGGAGGACACTAAAGAACGGGTCGCTTGTGAGAATATCACGATCGTAAATTGCCATATGCTTCATGGGCATGGGGCAGTCGTTCTAGGGAGTGAGATGAGCGGCGATATTCGTAATGTCACCATCAGTAATTGTATTTTTCAAGATACCGATCGTGGGATTCGTTTGAAATCCCGTCGTGGACGTGGCGGAACGATCGAAGATATTCGAGTGAATAACATTGTGATGGATAATGTCATCTGTCCATTCACTTTAAATCTTTACTATTTCTGTGGACCGAAAGGCAAAGAGAAGTATGTTTGGGATAAAAATCCGTACCCAATCACCGAGGAAACCCCTCATTTCCGGAGAATCCATTTTGCAAATATCTCGGCTCGGAATGTCCATGCGGCCGCTGGGTTTGTTTATGGCTTGGCTGAACAATTTATTTCAGATATCACTTTCCAAGATATTGCCATCTCTATGGCTGAACATCCAATTCCAGGAAAGCCTGCAATGATGACAGGTATCGAAGAGATGACAAAACAAGGCTTTTATATTGGCTGTGGACGGAATATTCAGTTTGATCGTATCAATTTGGAAGGCGTAACTGAAGCGTTCCATATCGAGAATAGTCGGGAAATCACCGTCACACAGTCATTTGAGAATCGTCAGCCTCTGGCATTTCAAGGAGATTTTTTGTGAGGGATCCTCAGTTACTTCAGCTGCTAGGTCCTGATATGAAAGTTGCACCACAAGTGGTTCAGCAAACAAAAGAGCAGGTGCAAAATTATACCTTGGAACATTTACTTCTACGATTAAATCAAGAAGAAGATGTCCCTGCTTACTTTGCTTATCCTAGCTCTCAGCAACCTGTTCCACTCGTTTTGTTCAATCATTCTCATGGCGGTGACTTCACGATAGGGAAAGAAGAACTTCGGCAAAGTCCGCCTTATATGCAAAAGGAAAGCCTATTCGCTGCATTTATGAAGCTGGGCGTCGCTGTTGGGGTGATCGACATGTGGGGCTTTGGCGAACGAAAAAATGGTGAAAATGATAGCTACAAGCGATTTCTCTTGCAAGGCAAAACGTTATGGGGGCAGCGAATCTATGACAATCAACAGTTTTTGACCTATCTTGCTTCCCGCAAAGAAGTGAAACATTCCGCTATCGCCACATTGGGACTTTCCATGGGCGGCTTGATGAGTTGGTGGTTGGCAGCGCTTGATGAACGGATATCAGTGGTGGTGGACATGGCAGCACAAGTGGACTATCAAGCATTGATCGAAGAGGACCGTCTAAGCAAACATGGGTTTTACTATTATGTTCCTAATGTGTTGAAAGACTTTACGACTGCGGCGATCCAAAAACAGATTGTACCACGCCCGCGTTTGAGTTTGGTTGGCAAAAAAGATCGTGGATGCCCCTCAAGCGGCGTCGCTCGTTTGGATCAACAGGTCGGGCAGCATTATGAAGCAATGGGCTACAAGGAGCATTGGCAGGCGCGCAGCTTGCCAGGTGGTCATGAAGAAACCAAGGAGATGAGAGCGCAGTGGATCGAATTTCTAAAACAGCACCTCCTATCAAGCTAAAGGTTAGTAAAGACCCGCAAAAGGGTGATTTTACGAGTATCCAAGCAGCTGTGATGGCTGCTGAAGCCTTAAACGCACCTTGTGAGATCACGATCGCCTCTGGCGTGTACCAAGAACAGGTGAAAATCTATAAAAACCAGCTTACGTTGATCGCAGAACCCAACACGTTCTTATGCTACCACTTGGCTGCCGAGCAAACCGATGAGAATGGGCAAAAAAGAGGAACCTTTCAAACAGCGACGCTCTTTATCAATGGCCGAGAAGTCTTTGTAAAAAACCTGACCATCATCAATGACGCAGGGTATGGGCAAGCAGTCGGGCAAGCAGTTGCTGTCTATATCGAAGGGGATGACATTCGCTTCGAACACTGTCATCTCGATGCTTTTCAAGATACCTTGTGCCTGGGACCATTGCCAAAATATACCAAAGAGGGCGAACCGATGAACAGTCCTTGGCGAAAAACAATCTTTGACCAACAACAGAGTTGGTTTTTGCATTGCAGGATCAGTGGAACAGTCGATTTTATTTTTGGCGGTGGTTCCGCCATCTTTGAAGAGTGTCGCTTGCATTGTAAAAATACACTACAAACGAACTACATTACTGCTGCCTCAACTAGCAAACAAGCAAGCGGGTTAACCTTCGATCGGTGTCGGGTGACAGGGGACAAAGTCTATTATTTAGGTCGCCCTTGGCGTAATGACGCCAAAGTAACCTTTTTATCCTGCTGCTTTGATCAACAGCTCGTCCCTTGCGGCTGGTCTGATTGGGGAAAAGCAGCAAGCCACCAAACGGTCGCGTTCACGGAGCGAATGTGTTGTTACCAAAGAAGTCCCCAACGTCCTGAATGGGTGACTATCGAAGGAGTGATAGAAAAATGAGCAAGGCAAAATGGTCTGGCTGGATCGGGATGGTTCTCGCTCTGGTGTTTATGGGCGGCTTTTCCTTGGTGATCAATCAAATGACTGTCCAGCAGTTCGAAGAGATCTTTCAAAGTGCGTTTCCTACTGTACTGAAGCAAATGACAACAGAAGCAGCATTGGCGCAATTTCAAACACTCGGTGCTTGGTTTGGCTTCACGCTGTTGGCACTCCTGATATTGGTTTCAGTGGCGACGATGCTTGTTCGCTATCGTAATTATCGAAAACAAGCGTGTGTTCTTTATTTTTTGACTGGTGTCGTGACATTGATTGGTAGTCAAATGTTCGCTTTTCCGATTGCCTTTTGTTTCTTTTTAGCGGCGGGTTTTTGTTTTCTCCATCGTGATGACCGACACAAGAAAAAAACCACGGACACAGTCAGCAAACAAGGAGGGGTTGCATGAAGGCAATGATCAATAATCCGATTTTAAGAGGGTTTCATCCTGATCCGAGTATTTTTAAAGTCGAGGATACTTATTATTTAGCGGTTTCTTCCTTTGAATGGTTGCCAGGAATTCGGGTCTACTGTTCTCAAGATCTAGTCAATTGGTCCCATGAAACAGATATTCTGACGAATCAAGTGGATTTATTAGGCAACGCAGCAAATGGCAGCATTTGGGCACCGCAAATCAGTTACGCAAACGGACAATACTATTGTGTCTATACAAATGTTCGCAACACGACACGTCCCTTCAAAGACTGTCGAAACTATCTCATCACGGCTCCTACGATTCATGGGCCATGGAGTGAGCCCATTTACTTAAATGGTAGTGGCTTTGATCCGTCCTTGTTTCATGATCAAGAGGGGCGTATCTGGTTATTGAATGCGCTTTGGGATTATCGTAAGGATACGCCAAATAAATCGGTGGGGATCGTGCTTCAAGAATACTCTGAAGCACAAGGCCGCTTGATCGGTGACAGAGTGCCAATTTTCTCTGGAACCCAGCTGGCGAAGACCGAAGCACCGCATCTTTATTACCACAATGAGTGTTATTACTTACTGACGGCAGAAGGAGGAACGGGTGCAGGTCATGCGGTAACGGTTTGTCGTAGTAAGACCATCACTGGACCTTATGAACTAGATCCGCATTTTCCCATGATGCGTGCCTATCAGCGCGAAGATTCCCCTTTTCAATGTACAGGTCATGGCAGTTTGACGATTGCGCCATCAGGAGAATGGGTCATGAGCTATTTGATGACTCGGCCAGTAGCAGGGGCAGCGATCCTTGGACGAGAGACGGCACTCCAAACCGTCTATTGGGATCACGAAGGATGGCTGCGTCTTAGCAATGATGATACGATCCCAGATCAAACCATCAGGCTCGCTAGCGAGGCTCAGAAGCAAGAGACATCACCTGCTGTTTTTGTTGATGATTTTCAAGGATCGTTGCAAAAAGCATGGAACGGTAGACGATTGCTGCCCAATGAACAGTGGTGCAATCTGACTGAGCGACCAGGGTATTTGCGATTGATCGGTGGAGAATCGATGCAATCGAACTTTCATAAGCACTTATTAGCGATTCGCCAACAAGACTTTTGTTTTGAAGCTGAAACAGTGATGGAATACCACCCCCAAACGTTTAACCAGATGGCTGGATTGTCGCTTTTCTTAAACGAAGAAAACTATTTGTTTTTCTATGTGACCTACGATGAAGAAGCAGGCAAGGTCCTTCGGTTGCTGCGCTGTTGTGAAGGAGAATTTCACTTGTTCCCAGATAAATTGCCCCTCGCTGCTGCAAGTGAGCCGATCGGATTAAAAGTAGTCGGTTCTTATCTAGAAGCCCAATGGTTTTATCGGCAATCACAAACGTGGCATCCCTTTAAAAAGCAAAACATTCAGTTCTTGTCTGGTGGTTTTACGGGTAATTTCATAGGAATCAGTGCCCATGATTTAGATCACTTTGCCGGAAGCTATGCCGATTTTGAATATTTTACGTATCAAGGGAAAGATCAGCGCGATGATGGCTCCCTAAAAATAGAGAAAGAAGGTTAACAAATGAAAAAGTTGAAAGTTGCAAGTTTATTATTATGTGCCGGACTGTTTTTAGCAGGCTGCGGCGATGGCGGAGGTTCATCTGAAGGTACAGAAGGTGAAACAAAATCAAGCATTTCTTGGATGGCGATGTTGCATACCGCTTCGCCTCCGTCTGGGGATGTGACGCAAAAATTAGAAGAATATACAGGGATCGAAATCGATTTCACTTGGGTGCCGGACGCATCAAAAACAGAACGCTTGAATGCAGCATTAGCATCAAATTCTTTAGCAGATATCGTTAGTCTGACAGAAATCAATAACACGACCGTCCGGAGCTCGCTAGCGTCCGGGATGTTCTGGGATGTGGAACCGTATTTAGAAGAGTTTCCAAATTTGGCAGAAATTTCTGAGGATCGCTTAGAGTCCTCGCGGATCGATGGTCATATCTATGGTGTTCCGTTTTTAAAACCGATCGCTCGTTATGGCGTCCTTGTCAGAAAAGATTGGTTGGATAATTTAGGCTTGGACGTGCCATCGACATTAGAAGAATTAGCGGCTGTCGCTCAGGCCTTTACGGAAGGTGATCCAGATGGCAACGGTGCAGATGATACGGTTGGTTTCGTAGAGCGTGATGAGTCCTTTAACGTTGGTTTCCGTTCACTTTCTGGTTACTTTGGCGCAGACAATTGGTTTACGATCACGGATGATGATGAAGTGATGCCATCCTTTATGCAACCTGAGTACAAAGAAGCGATGGAATGGTTCCGTAATATCTATGATAACGGCTGGATGAATTCTGATTTTGCGGTAATGGCGAAAAATGACCAGAAGAACTATATCGTTCAAGGTCGTGGTGGGATCGTATTGAGTGGTTTGCAAGAAGTACGTAACTACATTGATGATGCTGCTGGAACTGCCGAAGAGCATATGGAATGGGTCTTGATTAATGATATGGTCTATGGCGACGTGGAACGGCGCATCCTTTCTGATACCAATGGCGGTATGGGTGGCTGGTTAGCCATTCCGAAAAACAATGTTGAAACCGAAGAAGACTTGCGGGTTGTTTTGAAATTTATCAATGATTTGATGGACGAAGAGCCGTTTACCTTGATGACACAAGGGATCGAAGGGGTCCATTATGAAATTGATGATGAGGGTGTTTATGTCCGTTTAGATGATACGAAGTGGCAACAAGAAGTACAACCATTTTCTTCGTCTCGTCCATCAGAATTAGTAACAGTTTTCCCTTCAAGTAATCCCTATGTCAACTTAGCCAATGAAAAGATTCAGGAAAACGAAGAGTTTGCGGTGATCAATCCTGCGCAATCGCTGACCTCTGAAACCTATGATCGTTCATGGTCAAGCTTGATTGAAGGAATCTCAGACGCTTACTACCAATATATGACTGGGGAAATCGAGATCGATGGGTTTGATACAGCAATCGAAACCTTCTTAAGAAATGGTGGACAGCAAATCATTGACGAGTTCACGGAAGACTATCGTTCACAACAATAAAGGTCACAAAAGGTTCTGATCATCTATTGAGAAGAAATAGATGAAGTGAGGAGCCGCTACTGCTGAATGATTTGAAGACCAAGACCAGTTGAAGTGATTCGCTGCTTGGTCTTCTTTTTGCTTCAAAAGCAGTGAAGAAAGGAGAAGCTATGTTTCAACTAACTGTTCGGGGGCATGATTTAAAGAATTATGGGTCCCCAGAAGAATTAGCGCAAAGAATTGCCGCCCAAAACATTCATAACATTCAATTTGCATTAAATAAATCCTTCCCGCAATGGGCAGAGCCAGAGCAATTAAGCCCTGGTTTAGGCCGCTTTTTCAAACGAGTTTTTGGTCAATCTCACGTTCAGGTCGCTTTATTAAGTTGTTATTGTAATCTGATCCATCCTGATCTGGAAAAACGGGAAGCGATTTTATCCAGATTCGAGACCTATCTCGCACATGCCAAATATTTTGATGCAGCTATGGTCGCAAGTGAAACTGGTTCGGTTTTGCCAAATATGGGGTATACCGAGGAAAATTTTAGTGACGTCGTTTTCGATGATTTGGTTCAGGTGATCAAGCGTTTGGTCCAAGTGGCTAAGAGACATCAAGTGATGCTAGGAATTGAAGCGGGCTTGAATCATCCACTCTCATCGATCGACCGAATCGAAGAATTGCAGGAACGGGTACCCTCTGACTATTTAGGGATCATCTTTGATCCAACCAATCTGATTACTGCGAAGAACTATCAAGAGCAAGTCGCTTTGACAAGGGAAGCTTTTTCCCGCTTTGGCGATGCCATCGTTTGCTTGCACTTGAAAGATTATCAAGTAATCGATGGTAAAATCAAGGTAGTCCCATTGGGAGAAGGAAGGATTGATTATCAACAACTATTGGCCATCACCGCTGAATACAAGCCGTATTGTTATGTTGTGTTAGAAGGGACGACCGAAGAAGCGATGCAGCCGGCCATTTCCTTGATTGAAACAATGCAAAACTAATTGGTTCTTCATTGCTTGCGACTGTTGAAGACACGATTTATGAAGCAACGAGCAGTCGATTGCTCCGGCGCTAAACAAGCAGATTTGTTTACTTACTAAAAGTTAGTGTTATACTTAAAGTAACAAGTGAACGTAACTGTTTAGAAAAGAGGAAATAGCGATGACCATGAGTCAATCAACTTATCAAATCGATGCAACTGCCGCAATTGGCAAAGTCGTTTTAAAAGTAGCAAACATAGAAAAAATGAGCCAGTTTTATTCGGACGTGATCGGTCTGACTTTATTGGAGCAAAGTGTAGATCATGCGCGATTAGGCGTGGGATCGCAAGAGCTTTTAGTTCTAGAGAAGGTAAGTGCTCCGTTGCCTTTGACACGGAAAACAGGCCTTTTCCATACGGCATTTCTTTTGCCTAGCCGTAAAGACCTAGGAAATATGCTGATTCATTATTTGGAGGCCAAAGCCCCCCTCGATGGTGCCAGCGACCATGGGTATAGTGAAGCGTTATACCTGACTGATCCAGAAGGAAACGGGATCGAAGTGTATCGTGACAAACCAAAGAGTGAATGGGATATTCGAGCAGACGGTGAGATCGTAGGCGTTACTGTCGAAATGGACGCACAAGGCGTGCTGGGAGCCGCTGACCGATCTCAAACGACCTTTCCAGTTGGCACCACGGTAGGGCATGTCCATTTGAAAGTGGCGGACTTGGCAAAAACAGAAGAATTCTACACAGAAGTTTTAGGCATGCGTTTGACTTCAGATTTTGGTAGCCAAGCAAAGTTTTTTGCTGCTGGTGCGTATCATCACCATATCGGATCGAATATTTGGATGGGAAGAAATGTTCCAGCTATGGAAGAAAAGGATCTAGGCTTAGCGTACTTTACGATCGTTTTGCCAGCTTTGGCTTTTTCTACATTACGAAGTCATCTCAAGGCAAGTGGCGTTTCTTATGGGTTAGAAACAGAAAGCCGCTTGCATTTGACTGATCCGAATGGGATCAATCTGATCATCGAAAGAAAGAATCAGCCTTAAGATGGAGGTTTTTTCATTCATGAAATGAGAGAATAACCTATAATCAAGTAAAAGGAGAGCAAGCATGAAAAAAAACGGGGCGGGACAATCACTATTTCTAGCATTATTGATCAGCATGGGCTTATTTTTCTTTGTCCAAGGGAAACAATTAATAGAAAGTGGGGCGTCTCCTGTGATTTTTATTGCTTTTTCGGCTTTTGCAGGAATTATCGGAGTTGGGGTCTATGGTCTTCAAGCAATAATGAAGCAGCATCGGCGCAAAACCATGGTACCAATCAAAACCAAAAAATAAAGAAACCGGCCAATCTTAAACAGGAAGATTGGTCGGTTTTTGTTTACGCTAAGACAAAATGGAGAATTGGGATTCGTCCACTACATACTAATTGTCCATGTTTTTGATCGCAAATTCGATCTCATCAGGTAAGAAGCCGTTCCCTTCAAGATGAGCAGCCATATTTCTTTGGCGGATCCCTAACACCCGACGGGATTGATTGGCGCGTCCTAAAGCATGACGATACCAGTCTACATCGAGGGTTTCTAGTGCCCATTGTGTTTCCTCCGCAGTAAAACCTTCTGTTTCTAACAGTTCTGCCATCTCTTGTTTTGAATAAAAGCGACGATTTCCTTGCGCTCTAACGAGGAAAAAGGCTTCACGTTCTCGTTCTGTCGCATTGTTTTCGCGCTCATAGCGTGCTGCTACAGTCGGGGCGCGATGAAACCCTGCTAAAATCGTTTCCTCGGTCACTTCGTTATCAAACACGTAGGTTCTGAAGTGAAAACGATTGTCGTTCTCCAGTTCAAGCCATAGTGATTCAACCAGAAATAGATAGCCAGATGGAATCGTTTCATAAACAGCAGCGGCTATTTCGTTAAAATAAGCGGAAACGGCTTCGTATGGAGTCCTTATCTCGGGAACGATTTCCGTCGTTTGGCCATTAAACAAAGTGATTGCGGAAGGATAGGTCTCGCCAGCATTCGTAAATGTGAGAATCTCCACTGGCTCATGTTTTGTTGAAAAGACATTCATGGTCACACCGTTCGCCAAATCAATAGCGGTCTGCCACTCGATTTCTTGGTCTTCGCTTTGTTGGTGTAAGTGTTCAAGTGTATCAGGCGTCAAACCAAGCTTTTCTCGTGAATCTTCATTGATCGCTTCTTCATCGGCAAGTGGATTGTTTGCCCCAACTGTCACTAGTGCCAAATCCTCTTCGTATTCGTTGAATAATTCTTGCAATTTTGCTCGTCTACTGACGATGATCGGGCTTTCCTCATGGAGGGCAAGTAAGGCTTCGATCCGGCCATTCCGAGCGGTAACCCAACGCGGCATATCCAGATAGCGAGCTTCGATCGCTTCTTGAGCGAGTGCGATCATTGTTTCCGTGTTTTCAATGAATGCTGCCTTGTGTTTTGAGTTGCTATTGACCTGGTCTAGAAAGGCCAATTCTGCTTCTTTGCCTCGAATCATCAGTTCGAGATTTTCAATACTTAACTCATAAGTAAGAGTTTCTGCATGATAGGTATGTTCCCAACCGGCATCTAAAGCGGCACCGATGCGCTCAGAAAGTTCCTCAGGACTTGCTGAATTTCTCGTCCCACATCCTGAAATCAGGCATAATAGCAGCAATAAGGGCAGCAAAACTTGTTTTTTCATTTTTCTCCTCCTCGTGAGTCTCTGGTAAACTTCACTTTTTTGTTCGAATGAACGCATCAAATCGAGACTTTTCTTGGGTATAAAAAATAGCAACAATATAAGGGGCAACATAAGGGCATCGCGATGCTCCTTTTTTTGTTAGTTTGTAATTATCCAGGGTTGTCATCGCAGAGTCGATTTGTTCTGCTGAAAAGACTTCTGAAGCCAATAAACGACGGATATTGGCATGAGGTAGATTCATCCTGAGACGGTAGCTGTTTGCTTTTTGCAACGCTTGTTCGTTCCAGTCGATAGTGAGGTGGTCCACTGCCCATTGCGCATCATCATGGGAAAGGCCCTCAAATTCTAGTTGTCGTATCATGCGAGTACGGGAAAAGTCATCCGTCTAGTATAGGCTTTGGCACGGGCTATCCCTCGTCTTTGTTCTGAAGATTTCTTACTCTCGGTCTGAGTTTGTTCATCATTGTTTTGCTGGCTTTGCGTTTGGCGCTAGCTTATTGAAGCTGCTGATAAACGGTAGCGACCATGTCTTGGTCAATGTCATGATCAAAGCCATAGGTCATCACCGCCAACTGATGTTCATCAGAAGATTGATCGGATCGATTCATAAACATCAAGGATTCACGAGGAATATTTATGACCAGCGCTCGTAAAATCGTTTCATAGAAGGCAGCTTTTTGCTCGTCGGCAGTTTCCCGATTAAGAACAGTAAAGCCAGATGCGTACTCCTCATCGGACTTCGCAAAAACCAAGACGTCAACATTCGTTTCACTTGTGTGGTAAACAGTGGCAGTGAGTCCATCGTCAAGTTCGATTGTGTGATGAAGAGTAAGCGTATCTTCTGTGAGCTGTTGAAGCTGTTCGATATCGTCTGCTAAAAGCCCCAGCTTTTCCCGTGGGTCGGCTTCAGGAATCGTTTCGTTTGCTACCTCCAGTAGACTGTTGAGGTTGTCTTGATTACTGAGAATGATAGGGCTCCGTTCATGAATCGCAACCAGAGCCTGGCTATAACCAATGCGGGCAGCAAACCAAGCAGGGACATCGATCCGACGCTCCACTAGCGCTCGTTCAGCGGTTGCCATCAAATCAACCGTGTGGCTGATCAATTGCTGAAGATCTTCGTCGGAAGAATCAAGTTCTTCCAAAATAGCCAATTCGGCTTGACTGCCGGCAATCAGCAATTCTAAGGTCGCTGGTTGATAATAGGCCCAGCCCGTTCCAGACTGGTTTGTATATTCCAGTCGTGCTTCGATGCCAAGCGCAACGGTCTCTGACAGTTCTTCATCTGCCTTACCGCAGCCGATAAGCAGAATAACCAATGACAATAGGGCGATCAGTATTCTTTTTTTCATTAGGCTCCTTCTTTCTATCGAAAGTAACTGAGAAAACGGTCGGAAGAGGTTTGTTCATCGGGGGAAAGGAGGAGGACAGGTGAATGGAAAAAATGCTGAAAAGATTTTCCATCACTCGTTCATTCAAGAAACTATTTCTGATACGCTAATAAGAAAAAACGGAACATCGAACTAGCTTTCATCAATACCTGTTATATTATTCATTTTATATGAAAAATAGATTCATATGCAATGATAAAAGAATTTTTATCGGACTTTTTGTGTTTGGGGAAAGGAGGGTACTATTAACTTTTTAGGAGTAGGTGCTCAAGATCAAGCGATCGAGAGAATTCATTGAAGGATCGCCAGGGGGGAATCTTTTGTGCAAAAAAAAACAGCTTCCCACAATGGGGAAGCTGTAAGGATGCGGAAAATGGGATTTGAACCCACACGAGCGATTGCTCACAAGACCCTCAATCTTGCACGTCTGCCATTCCGTCATTTCCGCAGATACTATAGAAGGTAACGCAGGCTGAAGTAGTTCTGTCACACCGCGTCTAAAAAATATCTTACCTGATTTTTGACAGGTTTGTCAATAACTTTTCCTAGAGCTATTTAAAAGAATATTCAGACAATGGATTGCAATTTTTGTCATAAACGGTATGCTTAAAGAATGAATGATTTTTTGAGAGGAGAGCAAATGAATTACTTTAGAAACCAATTAGCCAAATCTGCGAAACAAAGAATATTTATCTTCCTACTCATGGGTGCCTTTAGTTTAGGCTGCTGTTTTTCCGTTTATTTGAAACTAATGGAACCCATCAACTTGCCCGCTACGATCACTGCAGAAAAAGCCGAAGCCTCAAGGCTTGTTGATCGCTACCAAGCCAATCAGTCGGGCTCGCCTGATGAGCAAGAGGTGTATCAACTTTTGCTTGAAAATAATACACTGACCTCACGGCAGTTATCCAACTTGATTATGGAGGAATACGAACGATTTAATCAAACGAGTATTCAAATTGCAGAACTAAAAAAGCAGATTTGGGCGTCTGAAGTTGATGACAAAGCCTTTTTACCGCCTATGTGGACGATCGAACAAGAGCGAACGGTCTATCAAGCCTTAGCCGAGCAAGAAAAAGAGCCGGTCCTCACGGCTGCCAATACCCAGACCGCTGTCGCTTTGGCAATAACGCTTTTGCTGAATTTTGGGTTCTTCTTTTGGGCTTTTTTTGCCAGTGACAATTTGATAGAAGAAAGAGAACACTTCTCTTTGATTCGCTCGTACCCACAGATTTTTCCGATTCGGATGTTAAGTAAAATTGTGGTCAAAGGGATTACAAATTTAGGCGTTTTGGTTGTGTTCTTCTTAGGTGTCTTTCTTTCAATGAGCCTTTTGGGGGAGTTCGGGGATTGGCAGTATCCAGTAGCCGTCTATCTCAGTGGGGATTGGGTCGCCGTACCTTTTTGGCAAAGCGTTTTATATAGTATGGTTTCTTTTGCCTTGCTGATTGGTTTGATCGAATGCTTAGGTTTTGTTATGAATATGATCGCAGCCAATCGATATGTCTCTTTCTTTTTGCTAGTGCTTTTTTATGGGTTAGGCTTGATTCCGATGCTGCAAAAGATCCCACTGTTACCAGTTCATCTAGCTGCTATGGATAAATTTTATTCGGGCGCCTTTGCTTTGGGTTCTGGTACTTCTTGGGGAGTCTATGCTAGTTGGCTGCTCACGGTGGTGTGGATCTTCCTTTGTTTAAGCATCATGCTCGTTGCGGATAAACAGAATCGCTTGTTGAAAGGAGGCAAAGGATGAAAGACTATTTTTTCTTTGAATTACGTCAACTCTTAAATAGCAAGAAAACCATTGGTCTTTTTTGCTTGCTTCTTATCTACAGCGGCGTTTACAGTTTTTGGCAAAGAGACTTTCGCCCGATTGAACGAGTAGATGAAACGGAAATGCAACAACGCTATACTGTGCGACAAGATTTTCTTGATCAACAAGCAGCCAATCCTTCTGACCATTGGTCGGCAAGCTTAGCAGTTGAAATGTTTACCCCATGGAACGAAGCGGAAAAACAACGATTAGATGCACTAGCTGGTGAAGACTGGCAAGCTTATGCACAAGGAACAAGTACGTGGTACCAATTGGCGTTGCAGTTTACCGATGAACGAAATGTTTTTTATACACCGGATTATTATACGTTTCAAAATTACTACGCTGCCTATGACGGTCGCTTTGGTTATGCTTCAACCGCTAAGCTTATGGAAGCCTTCAGCCAGTTGCCGAATAAGAAACTCTCTCAAGCAGTCATGGAGCAAAAAACGGGGATACAGGCATTGCAGCGAAGTTTTACTGGATATTTACCGATTCTATTGCTTGCTGTTTCTTTATTTTTGGCGATTGATTGTTTACCAAAAGAACGAAGACATAAATCCCTGTTTCTTTCACTGCCATTATCGGCAGAAGAGATTCTTTGGAGCAAAACGGCAGTATTGATGGTCGGTTCTGCAATTGCAACGCTTGGGACCATGTTCTTTCTCTGGTTAGGTTCTGGTATTCAATTCGGCTTTGGTTCCCTAGAACTGCCGGTCACGATTTTATCATCGACCTTTGATGCCCGCTACCCAATCACCGATTTCAACGCTTTTGAAACACAAGCCATCGGTCTTTTTATAGGCCAATGTTTTCTTGCGACGCTTTTCTTGCAGTTTATTTATTGTCGCGGCATCTTGTTGTTCAGTGCCCTGTTTCGCTCAGAACTGGTTAATTTGCTTGTGGCTGGTTTTTGCTTGCTTTCACCCTATATTTTCCAAAGACGTTGGTTCAGTGCTTACCTTGATAAAACGCTGTATGTCTATCTGTATCAAAATGTGGGACAAGTCCTTTCAGGCTGGACACGTTTTTATTTTGGTTCTGCAGGGTTTACGATGGAAAAAGGGTTGCTTTTATTAGGAGGCGTTTGGCTTCTGATCGAAATATGTTTCTTCGTGACGATCCAACGCAAAAAATTTCATTTGGCATAGGAGGAACGATATGTTAGAACTGAAAAATGTGACGGTCACGTATACGAGAAATGTATTGGATCAACTTTCCATCGCCTTTTCTCCCGGTGAGATCGTCGGATTAGTCGCCCCAAACGGTACTGGGAAATCCACGCTATTAAATGTGGCGATGAATTTCATCCAGCCGAATGAAGGCGCAGTATTTTTGAATGGCAGTCAAGTATATGTGACCAAAAAATCAGAAGTGGCAGCGCATCAACAAATTTCGTTTTTTCCTGACCAAAATGATTTGTACAATGATTTGAGTGGTTTCGAACATCTCAAGCTGTATCAGCGAATGTGGCGTTCAGAGGAACACTTAGTGGACGAAACGATTGAGCGCTTGCGGATGAGTGACTATATCAAACGCCCCGTGGGCACCTATTCACTTGGGATGCGGCAACGTCTTTGTTTTGCGATGCAGATCGTGACGGATACGCCATATATGCTGATGGATGAAGTCATGAATGGCTTGGATCCAACCAATGTCGAATTGATCTCCAACGTGTTGAAAGCCTTGCGAGCGCAAAAGAAAGCGATCGTGATTGCTTCGCATATTTTGACGAATTTGGATTCCTACGCGGATCGGGTCTTGTTTTTAAAAGACGGCAAGATCATTCACGAATACTTTGGTCGCAAGTCGTTAGTCAATGAACCGTTGTACTTAAAAACGGACTCGGCAGATTTTTTGGTGGCTTTTCCAGAATTAACGACAGTGACCATCGATCTGCAAGGACGGATCTATCTGGTAGAAATCAGCGATCCTCAGCTGCCGCAACGGTTTATCGCTGCAGGGATCACTGATTTTTCTGTGGGGCACTTGGCACTAAATGAATTGTATTTGACGTATTTTCCTGAAAATCACTGACTGTCGCACTATTTACGAGATGAGAGCGGGACAAGCACAGATGAAGGAGAAGCAAAAAAATTTCGCCATAGGTAAAAGTTTTTTGCTATAATAGGTTCAATCTGAAAAGAGATCAACGACGAGAACCAATAACCTGACGTTGACCTATGGTTAAAGGAGAAATGGAATATGAAGAAATTTTCGAAGTCGTCAAAACTTGAAGGGGTCAGTTATGATGTACGCGGCCCAGTTTTAGAAGAAGCCGATCGGATGCAAGAAGAAGGCATCAGTATCTTGAAATTAAATACGGGGAATCCAGCGCCTTTTGGGTTCGAAGCCCCAAATGAGATCGTTAGAGACCTGATTATGAACGTGCGAGAATCGGAAGGCTATTCTGATTCGAAAGGGATTTTTTCGGCCCGTAAAGCGATCGAACAATATTATCAATTACAGAAATTTCCTGATGTGACCATCAATGATATTTATACCGGTAACGGCGTTTCTGAGCTGATCACGATGTGCATGCAAGGTCTTTGCAACAATGGGGATGAAGTGTTAGTGCCGATGCCTGACTATCCCTTATGGACAGCGTCGATCTCGTTAGCTGGCGGAAAGCCCGTCCATTATATTTGTGATGAGCAAGCAGATTGGAATCCTGATATCGAGGACATCAAAGCTAAGGTCACCAGCAAAACCAAGGCGATCGTTATTATTAATCCAAATAATCCCACCGGCGCCGTTTATCCAAAAGAAGTTTTGCAACAAATCGTCGAGGTTGCCCGTGAGCATGACTTGATCATTTTTTCTGATGAGATTTACGACCGTTTAGTCATGGATGATTATGTCCATGTGCCGATTGCTACATTAGCGCCAGATCGATTCGTTGTGACGTTAGGTGGCTTGTCTAAGTCTCATCGAGTGGCAGGTTTCCGGGTGGGCTGGATGGTCCTCAGTGGCGACAAGTCCAATGTGAAAGACTATATCGAAGGCTTGAATATGTTGTCTTCAATGCGGCTGTGTTCCAATGTTTTATCGCAACAAATCGTCCAGACCGCACTTGGCGGCTATCAAAGTTCCGATGAGTTGCTACTACCAGGTGGTCGTATCTACGAACAAAGAGAGTTTATCTACAAGGCAATCAATGACATTCCGGGATTGTCAGCGGTGAAACCGAAAGCCGCCTTTTATATTTTCCCTAAAATTGATATTCAACGCTTTAATATCACCAATGATGAACAATTTGTTTTAGACTTTTTACACGAGCACCACATCTTGCTGGTTCACGGCGGTGGGTTCAACTGGCAACAGCCAGATCATTTCCGAATCGTTTATCTTCCTAATATGGAAGACTTAAAAACGACTGCTGAAAAAATGACAGAATTTTTGGCGTCCTATCGTCAGAAATAAGAATATAAAAAAAAAAGCACCGCTCCTTCAACAACCGTGAGGGAGCGGTGCTTATGTTTTTATTCGGCAACTGGTTGACAAATTTTTTTGCTGACAATCATTCGATTGGTAAATTTATCCAGCATTTCAGCACTAGGATCGGTCACTTGAACGAGGACCGAATTTTCATATTCCCGTTCGATGATCCCTTGGTATTTTTTGCCTTCCCATGTAAAAAAGATCGTACTGTCGATCGTCATCTTAACACCTCATTTGAAATTGTGGAAAAATAACAAGACATTCTTGAAATTGCTTTCCTTTTTGTCATTATGTGCTAAAATAAAGAAAATTAAAAATGCGAATTCGCATTTTTGACAAGAAACGTTCGGTTCTTATAAGAATTTCCCATGGAGGACGATCATGAAGAAAAAAGAAGAATCTTTTGGTCAAATCATCCGTACTATTCGTCTAAAACGAAAGATGACACAGAAGATGTTAGCGGAAGATATTTGTTCGCAAAGTGTTTTAAGCCGTATTGAAAACAATGAAGAGCTGCCCAATGTCTGGGTGATGTATCAAATCTGTCAACGTTTAGGTGTCACCTTGGATCAAGTGATGATGCTTCATTCGGAAGAGATCAACAAAACCAATCAAATTTTTGCGGAAATCGAATCGCATTTTGTCCATAAACAGTTTCGAGAAATGCGGGAAAAAATGGAAGACAAGGCAATCAAAGAGTATCTGTATTTAGATTCGGATATGCAAATGTATTACTACTACTTAGGAAGTTGCGATTATTTTCTCGATCGAAACTATGATACCGCCCTCGAGGCATTAAAAAAAGGATTGGCCTATTCCTATCAACAGGATAAAACCAATGTTTCCGTGATGGAAATTCGCATTCTTAGTTGCATGGGGCGCGTCTACAGTGACTTGCTACAATTGGGTGAAGCACGCTTTTATCTAGAAAAAGCTTATGATGCCATGCATGCTTTGCCACCGGAACGTCTATCTACGGCGTTGACCAAAATTTATTACAATTATGCGGTCTTTCTGAAGGAACAACAGGAAGACTGTCTCGCACTAAAAGTAACCAACGAAGGCATTGCCCTAGCGAGAGAGAAAAATAGCTTGTATTTTCTAGAAGAATTGTTTGAACTAAAAGGACAATTGCTTCAAAGACTAAAAGAAGAAAAAGCGGCTGAAAAAAGTTTTCAACTGTATCGTGCCGTCATGGATATTCGCCAATCTGATAAAGTGGTGTAGACCTTTCTTGACTTCTGCTGCAAATAAGAGTAATTTTAAGGAAGAAAAGAAATAGAGGAGCGATCAAGATGAATAAATATATTTACGCAGACAAATTCTTTCTGAAATCAGCGGTTCATGGCCCTGGTTACTTGGAGGTCAAGGAGGGGAAATTCGGCGCGATCGTTGATGAAGTCCCTGCTGGTGCAGACGTAGAAGATTATTCAGGCAAATGGGTAGCACCGGGTCTTGTGGATACTCATATCCACGGGTTTATGAACCATGATGTGATGGACAACGATGCAGAGGGCATCAAAGCCATGTCAGAAGGTCTTTTGTCTTGCGGTGTGACATCTTTCTTACCAACAACCTTAACATCAAGCAAAGAACGGTTGCGTGATGTAGCAGAAACCGTTGGGAAAGTCAAAGACGAAGTTACAGGAGCAAAAATCCAAGGAATCTATTTTGAAGGCCCATTCTTTACTGAGGAACACAAAGGTGCACAAAATCCGATTTATTTTGGTGATCCTGATATCGATACCTTCCATGAATGGCAAGAAGCTTCTGGTGGAATTATCAAGAAAATCGCCTTGGCTCCTGAGCGCGAAGGTGTGAAGGAATTTGTTTCGCAAGTGACGGAAGAAGGCGTAGTGGTTGCTCTAGGCCATAGTAACGGTACATTACAAGAAGCGCAAACAGCAGTTGAAGCGGGGGCTAGCGTTTTTGTTCATGCCTTCAACGGAATGCGCGGATTAAACCATCGCGAGCCTGGAATGGTTGGTGCCCTACTTTCATTAAAAGAAGTTTTTTCAGAGTTGATTTGTGATGGCCACCATGTGCATCCTCAAGCAGCAGAGATTTTGATGGAAAAAGCTGGTCACGACCATGTTGCCTTGATCACTGACTGTATGATGGCTGGCGGCATGCCAGACGGTGATTACATTTTAGGAGAATTTCCAGTAGTGGTGAAAGATGGAACGGCTCGGATGGAAACTGGCAATCTTGCCGGCAGCATTTTGAAACTAAAAGAAGCTGTGAAAAATGTAGTAGACTGGGGAATCGCTACCCCTCAAGAAGCGGTTATGATGGCCAGCTTGATTCCAGCAATTAGTTGCAAAATTGACCATGCTTGCGGCATGATCAAAGAAGGTCGCCCAGCTGACTTTATCGTTTTGGATCAAGAAATGAATGTAACAGCCACCTATTTAGATGGTGTCTGCCGCTACCAAGCGTAAAATGAAACAATCTGCTTAAAGAAACAAGAAGAGAGCTTCTCTTGATCTGTTTTTTAAGCAGATTTTTTTGTTTTCAGTTATGATGAAAGAAAACGACATCCTATGAAGGAGATGATTGGGATTTGAAGACGATTTTAGTAACCGGCGCCAATGCCGGCATGGGCTTTGCAACAGCCAAACAGTTAGCAAAAGCAGGGATGCATGTGATTTTGTATTGCCGTTCTGCCGAACGAGGACAGGCAGCACAGCAACGTTTGAAGGAAGAGACAGGCAATTCAAACATCGATCTAGTGATCGGTGATTTGGGGTCACTGGCTAGTGTGCGCAAGTCAGCCGCCGAAATCAACGCCCGCTTTAAGAAATTGGATGTACTGATCAATAATGCAGGCATCGTGAACCTAAAAAAAGAACAAACGACCGATGGATTCGAGCAAATGCTGGGAGTGAATTACGTGGGTCACTTTGAACTGACCCGCCAGTTACTACCTCTATTGAAGCGTGCCGATGCCGGCAGGATCGTCAATGTGGCATCCGGTGCCTACAAATTTGTAAAGAAAAAGGATCAGCGCTTTTTCGATGTACCGGATTTTTTCCCTTGGCGGGAATATGGCCGCTCAAAAAAAGCCCTGATTTTATTTACAGATGCGCTTGCGTTTCAGCTACGCAATACGACCGTTACTGCTAATGCCTTGCATCCGGGAGCTGTGGCGACGAGCTTAGGGGTCAGTCGACAAACAGGATTTGGTCAATCTATTTATAAAATGTTGACGCCTTTTTTTAAAACAGCCGAAGAAGGGGCAGATACAGCGATTTACTTAGCGCTAAGTCCAGACGTTGCGGGGATCAGTGGCCACTACTTTGTTGATCGTCAAGCAGTCCCAACCGAGATCACGAAGGAGCAGCAACAAGCACAGAAACTTTGGCAAGAAACGCAACAAAGAATTGCGGACCACACAAAATGATTTGTTTTGCTTTTGCCAATCTGGATCACTTTGAATAAATGTCTTGTTTTTAGCAGCACGACCTTGTGCTGCTTTTTTGCGGTTTCTTTCAAGGGAAAAAATGTGATACACTGATAAGCGAGAAAGCGCATGCGGCGCTGGAATTCTTGGAGGAATAAAATGAGTTATATTGATGTAGTGAAAGAAGTGAAGAAATACACAATGGGCGATACGGTGATTGCTGCCAATGATGGCGTTTCTTTTTCCGTAGAGAAAGGCGAGATCGCGCTGATCCTTGGACCTAGTGGTGCCGGTAAATCCACCGTATTGAACATACTAGGCGGGATGGATCAATGCGACAGCGGCCAAGTGATTGTCGATGGAACCGATATTGCTAGCTTTGATGCTAAACAACTAACGACCTATCGTCGCAAAGACGTCGGATTTGTCTTTCAATTTTATAATTTGGTGCCGAATTTGACGGCTAGAGAAAATGTGGAACTATCGGCACAAATCGTACCCGAAGCACTTGATGCAGCTGAGATTTTGACCCAAGTTGGATTAGGTGATCGCTTGGATCACTTTCCTGCACAATTGTCTGGCGGTGAACAGCAAAGGGTCACGATCGCTCGTGCCATAGCCAAGAAGCCCAAACTGCTGCTTTGTGATGAACCAACTGGGGCACTTGACTATGAAACAGGAAAACAGATTTTGGCTATTTTAGAAAAAACAGCTCGCGAGACCGGGACGACCGTTTTGATCATTACACATAACAGTGCATTGGCTCCCATGGCGGATCGCGTGATCCATATCAATGATGCAAAGGTTCGCAAGATGGAAAAAAATACTCATCCGATTCCAATTGCCTCTATTTCTTGGTAAATGCCTATGAAAAAAACATTATTACGTTCCAGTTTACGTGAAATTAGACAAGCACCCGGGCGGTTTCTGTCCATTTTAGGCATTATCTTTTTAGGAGTCGCTTTTTTTGTCGGGATCAGCGCCACCGGCCCTAATATGAAACAAGCTGCTGAAGATTACTTTTCTCGCCAACAATTAGCCGACCTCACGATTGCTTCAACTTTGGGGTTGTCGGATACGGATCGCCAAATCATTGAGGAAATGCCTGGTGTTAAGGCGGTTGAGGCGGAGCAGATCGCCGATATCAATGCCGAAAATCATCGTGCTGTGATTCGTGTCTTCTCTCTTTCAACTGAACGACCTGTCAATCAATATGAGGTGACTTCTGGTCGATTGCCACAAAAATCAGGGGAAATCGCCTTAGATCAAGCGGCGCAAAATAGTGGTAGTTTCGAATTAAATGAATCCTTTGAGTTACCAGAAAGTGGCGAAAATCAATTAAAAACCCATACCTTCACGATCGTGGGCTTTGTCAATAGTCCTGAATATATTGAGAACTTTCATCGGGGGAACAGTACCGTTGGTAATGGGACCGTGGATTACTTTGCGGTGATTCCTGAGGAGGATTTTAAAGAAAGTGCGTACGCTCGAATTTTAGTTCGCTTTGATGACTTATCTCAAATGGAAAGCTATTCAGAAGCGTATCAGACGAAAAGAGATCAAATAAGTGATGAAGTTGAGAAAAAGTTGGCTCCTCGGGCGCAAGGACGCAGACAAGAGCTGATCGATGAAGCACAACCAGCCATTGACGAAGCCAAAGAACAGATCCGCGACGGAGAAAAGGCTCTGCAAGAAGCACAAAGGGAACTCGACGACGCACAAGAAAAATTAGCACAGGCGCACCGGGAACTGACGGAACAAGAAGCAGTCTTCCAGGCAAAAATTCAAGCTGCCCAAGAGCAGTTGACTAGTGAAGCACAAAAAATAGCTGAGGGCAAGCAAGCATTGGCGGAAAACCAACGACTGCTAGATCAAAGCGAACAAGCGTTGCTTCAGCAAGAAGCCCAAATAAAATCGGCCCAAGACCAATTAGCGCCTATTTCGGCACAAAAAACCGAACTACAAAATGGCGTCCAACAAGTGGAGGAGCAACTTGCTCTGGCATACCAAGGCATGGATCAAATCAAAAGTGTGGGTCAACTTTCTGCAGAGGAGCAAATGGCCCAGCTGCCTACCGTCTATGCACAAGTAACGGCCGCTCTGGCACAGTTGAACCTGCCGACAGATGTCATTGGTCCGATTCCTGACCTGGAGGAAATCGATGAAACGATGATTGCTACTATGCTGACGGCAGCTGAAGATACATTAAATCCACTCATTACCGAAGGTGAGCAACAACGTGCCCAATTAAGCGCACAACTGGCTGCAATCAATGAACAAGAAGCGCAACTTCAGCAGGCACAGCAGCAAGTCAACGCTGGTTGGGGCCAAATCAGTGCCGGACGCCAAGAATTGGCACAGGCGCAGACCCAGATCACTCAAGGAGAATCGCAGCTGAGTGTTGCTCGGGAGACTTTAGCTTCTGAGCAAGCCAATGGTCGGTCTTTGCTAGACAAGGGCTGGCTGGAATACCAAGAAAACGAAGCAACCCTTCAAGAAAAGCTTGCTGAATTTAAAGAAAGAGCGCCCAAAGAACGCGAAAAACTTGAAGATGCCAAAAAAGAAGTTGCGGAAAAAGAGCAAGAATTGTTGGAGCTAAAACCGGCAGTTTATCGTGTAGCAAATCGGGATGCCAATCCTGGTTATTCAGAGTATCAAGACAATGCGGAACGCGTTTCGTCTTTAGCCACGATTTTTCCTGTCATTTTCTTTTTGATCGCAGCCTTAGTGAGTCTAACCACTATGACGCGGATGATCGATGAAAAACGCAGTGAGATCGGAACGTTGAAAGCACTAGGCTATCGTAACTGGGAAATTGGCCAGAAGTTCTTACTATATTCCTCTGCAGCAGGCATCACAGGTGCTGTATTGGGTCTAGCAGTAGGCTTTTCCTTTTTTCCAGCAATCATCATTCAAGCTTATGGACCGCTATACAATCTCACGGAGTATGACACCCCATGGTATTTGCGGCTTTCATTGATTGCTGTGGGAGTCAGCTTGCTTTGTACCATCGGTATCGCGCTACTGGTTTTACGTTTTGATTTAAGACAGTCATCGGCTTCCTTGCTAAGACCCAAGGCGCCAAAAACAGGAAAACGAATTCTCTTAGAAAGAATCACTTTTTTATGGCGGCATTTAAGTTTTATTCAAAAAGTTACAATGCGAAACTTGTTTCGCTACAAGTCAAGAATGCTCATGACCATCTTAGGGATCGCCGGATGTACGTCCATGATCTTGACTGGATTTGGCTTAAGAGATTCCATCAGCAATATCATTCCTTTACAGTTTGAGAAGATCTGGCAATATCAGGCAGTGATCACCTTTGATGACGAGGACTCCCAGGCAATGAATGAAACAAAAGCTGCTGCAGAAGAAATCGACGGTTTTGACGAAGGATTGTTCTTGCATACCGAAAGCCTGATGTTGGCTCAACCGGGGGTGACGCAGCAAGAAGTGACCGTAACCGTGCCAGAAGATCCTGCGGCTCTATCGAGATTTGTCCACTTGAATGATCGGGTTTCAGGAGAAGCTTACGAACTAGGAAAAGATGGTGCGATCATCAATGAAAAACTTGCTAAGTTGTTTGGTTTATCAGTGGGGGACACCCTGACGTTAACGAATGAAAGCGGCGAAGAATTTCAACTAGAGGTAGCTGCCATTGCAGAAAACTACACGGGGCATTTTGCTTATTTGACACCTGAAATGTACGAAAAAGTTTTTCAGGAAACGCCTTCTTACAACAGTGAATTATTGAAATTCAATCAGCACTTAAGTAAAACGGAAGAAGAAGCGATCGCAGCTGACCTGATGGCACAAGACAATATCATCAATGTTTCCTTCCTTTCAGCTTCAGCAGATGCCTTGGATGACACGACAGCAACCTTGAACATCGTTATTTGGATCTTGATCTCGTCAGCAGGAGCATTAGCCTTTATCGTGTTGTATAACTTGAACAACATCAATATAGCGGAACGCATTCGAGAGTTGTCGACCATCAAAGTGTTAGGCTTTTATGATCGAGAAGTGACGATGTACGTCTTTCGAGAAAATATCTTTCTGACGATCTTCGGCATTGCATTTGGTTTATTATTAGGGGTGCTTCAGCATCAATTTGTCCTACAGACCATTGAAGTCGATATCGCTATGTTTTCACCGACAGTCGAACCAATGAGCTATGTGTATGCCGCTGGATTGACCTGCTTGTTTTCAGGCGTGGTAGGGATCGCGATGTATTTCAAGTTGAAACATGTCAATATGATTGATGCCTTGAAAGCCAATGAGTAACAAAAACAGCCTTTTTTCAGAAGCATTCTGGAAAAAGGCTGTTTTTATTTGTCTTGTTTTTCTTGTTCAGAGATTTCCCCTTGAACTTCTTCTAGCATGGCTTTTAGTTCAAGTTCTTTTTGCCTTAGAACGACCAGATCTTCTTGGATCTCATCCTTTTTCTCTTCCTCAGGCGGTCGAATAACGAAATTGATCGACAAGGCTACTAAGGTGCCAATAAAAGTATCAAGTACACGGTCCAATGCAAAGATGATCGATTCCCCTTGAGGGACACTGGAAGTGATCAAAAGCATCGTTGCTATGGCAGAGATAATGCCAGAATTGTTATTGATGCCATCTGAAAAACGATAACAAAAATGACCAGTGCGGGCAGGACAAACAATTCGATCAGAAAGTCATTTTGAAAATATTGCTTGGTTAAAAAATAAAAAATAGCTGTACCGCCACCGATCGTATTTCCTAACACCCGTGATTTCCCAAAAGAGATCGTTGTGGTCAGGTCTTGCCGCAATGAAAAGACAGCAGATAAGGCAGCAATCAAAGGCTGGCCGCGATCAAGGAAATGAAAGAGCAGGATACAAAGCATGACAGCGATGGCTGTTTTTATCGTTCGCATACCTAAGCGAAAACGCCCCAGTTTCATGGTAGAATGCCCCCTTTACTTAATCATACCCAAAGCGGTTGAGAAATTCTAGTCTTATTCCTCACAATTTAGTATACTTTTCAAAGGAGGTGACAAAAATGAAAATCGGATTGAGAACAGTCAAGACGGCAATTGCTGCGGGCTTGTCCATGTTTCTGGCACAGCAGATCGGTCTATTGTATGCACCAGCAGCAGGGATCATCGCAATTTTGAGTGTAGGGAATACAAAGAAAACCTCGCTCTTTACAGGGATCGGTCGTTTGGTCTCCTTGGCGATCGCGACGCTCTTAGCTTTTGTCAGCTTCCATCTTTTAGGCTTTGGTCCGCTGGGCTTTGTTCTTTTTCTCTTCCTATTTATTCCGACGGCAGTCTCTTTCAAATTAACCGATGGGATCGTGGTCAATTCGGTCTTGGTGACCCATTATATGATGGAACGTTCGTTTGCTTGGCCACTGATTGGAAATGCTTTTTTGTTGATGAGTATTGGCATCGGCTTTGCACTTTTATTTAACTTGTATATGCCAGACGGCGAACGGGCATTGAAAGAAAAACAGCAGTTGGTGGAAGAAACGTTTAAAAGTCTTTTAAAAGATATGTCGATCGCGTTAACAGAAAAAGAAAAAGCGACGCTTCCCCATGTCTGTCAAGCACTGTTAGGAGAGATCAAACAGGGCAAGCAGCAAGCGATGGTTCATAGCGAAAATCAATGGCGAGGAGAAGGCTCCTATTATGAAGAGTACTTTACTATGCGGCAAAGCCAAGCCCGCTTACTCTTGGAAATGGTTGATCTTTTACAATTATTTTGGGTAGAAGAAGCCTATACAAATGCGTTTCAAGAGCTACTATCCTTTACCGCTGAGTCCTTTCATGAAAACAACAATGGCAAAGAAATCTTGGCAAAAATCGCTGCGCTTTATGAAGATTATCGACAAAAGCCATTGCCCCAAACAAGAGCAGAATTTGAAAATCGCGCTCAGTTGTTTCAGTTTCTGCAAACTTTTAAAAGTTTTATTGAAATTAAAGCCGACTTTTCTGAACAGATTGAAACTATGGAACGTTAAAAAAGACTCCCGCAAAGGAGTCTTTTCATTTTTACTGCTGTTCCCAAAAAGCTTGCATTTGATCCAAAACATCAATGACATCGGTGGTCAAGTGGATCGATCCTTTGATTTCGCCGTCGATGGCTTTGATCATATTCGCAATTTCATAATTAAGGGCTTGACTGCTGTCGCCCGCTTCAATCACTTCATTTGTTCCATCGCGGAAATGAATCACGGCTTTGTCCGCACGAGGGTATTCATCTACGGTAATGTATCCTTCTTCGAAAGCGACGATACCGGTTTTAGGCATTTTCGCTTGGAAAGTCAGCGTGACACTAGCCATTTCATCGGCTGGATTTTGCAGGATCGTGACTGATTGTTCATCCACCCCTGTAGAGAAGGGTTTCATGCTACTAAATGTCACTTCTGGTGTATCCGTCATGAAAAAGCGGGCAAATGAAACAGCATACGTACCAATATCCAACAAAGCACCGCCGCCTAAATCTGGATTAAAGAAACGATTGCTTGGATCTGGATCTTTGTAGCTGCCAAATGGCGCTTGGATCATTTTTAATTTTCCTAAGCGTCCGGCATCGATCTCTTCTTTCAACCGGGCGTAAACCGGCATATTGAAAATCGTCATTGCTTCTTCTAAGACTAGATTTTTTTCTTTGGCTAAAGCTAGTTCTTCCGCCAGCTCATCGGCACTGGTGGTGATGGCTTTTTCGCAGAGGACATGTTTTCCTGCCATTAGAGCTTTCATAATAAATTCATGATGAAGATCATTAGGTACAGCAATATAAACAATGTCGATCTGTGGATCTTCCAACATGGCATCTGTGCTTTCATAAGCATGGGGAATAGCATATTTTTCGGCAAAGGCTTGGACTTTAGCGAGACTGCGGGCACTGACCCCATACAGTTCACTTGCTTCATTAGAAAAGCCAGCAGCAAATTGCGTTGCGATATCTCCAAGGCCAATCATTCCCCAACGGTATTTTTTCATCATTGATCATCTCCTTCGTATTTAGTATAACAAAAGAAATCAATTCTTTAAAATAATCAAAAACAATCGCAAAAAGTTTCCATTATGACAGACTTTCAGTAAAATATAGAAGAGGAGGGATAACATATGCATAATGTATCAATTGCCATTATTTTAAATACGATCATTGAGCAATACACATCAGAAAAACAGTTTTATGAGACGCATTTAGGTATTACTGAGGAACAGTGGGAAGCATGGAAAAACGGCACAATGAGTCTGTCACCTGCTGAAAATCAGAAAGTGAAGCTGTTGTTTTCGGATTATGAATGGATGCTGATCCAAAAAATCATTCGACAGACTGTGATTTATCCAGAAAAACGCAATCAAGCGGTCGTCGAGTTCAAAAAAATGAAGACGCAAATCGCCAGAACGTGGTTAGCTAGTGATTTAGCGAAAGTCGAATTGTTAACAGAATCTGAAGAAACAGCCCAATACCTTGATTTGAGAGTCAGTATTACGTATGATGAATGGGGTTATGATGATATATTAAACTTCCGTTTGCCGGCTATTGTTCAACAGCAAATTCGCAATGAAAAAATCGAACTGTTAGAGTGGGTCAAAGAGAATTTGGAAGAAACTTATAATTAAAGGTAGGGGTTTTTTGAAAAAGTATTATGGAATGGCTGCGGCGGCGGGCTTCTTGTTCTTGGTTCTTTTAACCATTCAAGTGAACCGGGTGACCGCAGTCACCCCAACTAAGAATGGAAACATCGCTCGTTCTACCGATCAAACGGTGACGAGCGCAACAACAGAATCCAGCAGTCAAGCTTCTATGGGAAGCGCAGAAGATGCCCAAGAGCAGGCAGCTGTTAGTGATGAAGTGAACGAAGAGAATTTCCCAACCGTTTCATTGGATGATTGGTCATTGGTTTTGGTAGGACCAAGCAATAAAATCGAAAAGGAAATTGCCCAAAAAGATTTGGGGAAGTTGTCGAATGGCTATCTCGTCGATCAACGCATCGTATCCGCATATGAAAAGCTGGCAGACGCTGCAAAAGCTGCAGGACATCCTTTGGCGCTGGTCTCTGCCTACCGTTCAGTAGCGTATCAAGAGGAGATATTCAATGCCAATGTCCACACCCTAATGAGTCAAGGTCATACAAAAGAAGAAGCAATTCGTATCACGAAACTGACCTTTACTGAACCCGGGTATAGCGAACACCATACTGGGCTTGCTGTTGATGTCGTCGATCAGGACTGGTATCAAAATCATACAGGTGAACTGCTCAATGAGGGGTTCGGTGATACTGATGGGGGAAAATGGTTACAAGCTCATGCAAGGGAGTATGGGTTTATCATCCGTTATCCGAAAGGAAAACATGATATAACCCAAATCGATTATGAGCCATGGCATCTAAGATATGTAGGAGTCGAAGTGGCGACATACATTGAGGAACATGAGATGACCTTTGAAGAGTTTCTCGAAGAAGCAAAAGAACACATCGCTCGAAAAGAAGCAGAACTGTCCTCTCACGAATGGGAAGATCCTTTGGCAGAGGACTGGATCTATGAGGGGTCTCTTGCTAAAAGTCAGGAAAGCAGTGAGCTTACACAAGATGAGTTGTTGCTGAATGGAGGCAATTTGTTTTCTGAAAATGTGTTTAGTCAGACAAAGGAAGTGAAAAAATGAGCGCAAGACGAAAAAAACAGAAGACTCGTTTCCCATTAGTCTTTCTAGGGTTATTCTTGATTGGGATTGCTTTTATTTTTTCCTTGAATAGTTTGGCAGACCCCCTTCCAAAAGAGGAAGAAACAAACACGGAAGCCATCTCCCATGAAGAATTTATTGATCGCATCGCTCCTTACGCACAAGAACTGCAAAAGGGCTACGGGATTTTACCAAGTATCATAATCGGGCAGGCGATCCTTGAATCAGATTGGGGTCAGAGTTCTCTAGCCAGCGAATACAATAATTTATTTGGCATCAAGTCGTTTGGTCATTCAAAAAAGGTGACATTAGATACCCAAGAGTTTTATAATGGAGAATGGGTCACGATTCAGGGAGATTTTCGTGTCTATGACACTTGGGAAGAATCAATGGATGATCATACGATGTTATTTGTAAATGGTGTGGATTGGAATCCTGCACTCTATGTAAATGTCTTGACAGCAAACGACTACCGCAGTGCCGCACAAGCCTTACAAGATGCAGGGTATGCAACGGATCCAGATTATGCCAGCAAAATCATTCAAGTCATTGAAACCTACCAATTGAATCGATTTGATCAATAAGAAAAGAGAGTTGGCTGCTTATGGAAGAAAAATATATGCCAAAAATCACCACTGATTTACGCAAAGATATCGTGAAAGTGCCTAAAGTTATTCGAGAGGCTAGCGGTATTCAAATATTTGGCAAACAAATCCGCTCCATTATTTTCACTACGGATATTGCGATCATCCGTAATACAAATGCGGATGCTGTGATTGCGGTCTATCCCTTTACACCGCACCCAGCAATTACGAAAGCAATCATCGAAGCAGCGGACATTCCAGTGTTTTCTGGTGTCGGCGGGGGCTTGACCCAAGGATTTCGCTCGTCTTACATGAGCATGTTTGCTGAAGCCCAAGGATCGATCGGGGTCGTTTTAAACGGACCGACGCCACTGAAAACTGTGGAGCAAGTCTGTAAAGTTGTAGATATTCCCGTTATCAGTACCGTAACGAGTAAGTATACCGAAATTGATGCCAAGCTTGAAGCTGGTGTGAAGGTCATCAATATCAGTGCTGGCAAGGACACAGCAGATACCGTGGCTTTCTTCCGTAAAAAATATCCGAAGCTGCCGATCATTGCAACCGGTGGACCAACCGATGAAAGCATCGTAGAAACGATTGAAGCAGGCGCAAATGCCATCACCTACACGCCACCTTCCAATGGGGAGCTTTTCAGTAAAAAGATGGAGCACTATCGTGATATGGAGAAACCAGAGTAGGAAATGATCCACAAATGAGAATATTTTTATTTATAAAGGGCATTCCATGCTTGTGTTTTTAATCAAAGACAGGCATAATCGAATCTATCATTAAAAATTACTTGTATATCGTCGAAATATGGTCGACAGTCTCTACCCGATACCGTAAATATCGGACTATAAGTAAAAATCGTGCCTGTTAGACACTTTTTTTGCTTTGGCAAAAAGAGTGTCTTTTTTTTCAGGATGGAATAGAAAGGAACGAGGAGAGCTAGGATGGAAAAATTAGTTGAGCGTATCAAAACACACGGAAATGTGCTGGGCGAAGGGGTTCTTAAAGTGGACCAATTTTTGACCCACCAAGTGGATTATGAGTTGATGAAAGAAATCGGTACAGTCTTTGCGCAACGGTTTCAAGGAAGTGGCATCACAAAAGTAGTGACCATCGAAGCTTCAGGGATCGCACCAGCACTCTATACTGCAGAACAGTTACAAGTACCAATGATCTTTGCCCGTAAAGCAAAGAGTCTGACGATGGATGAAGAGCTACTGACTGCATCTGTCTATTCCTTTACCAAGCAAGTGACCAGCCAAGTGTCGATTTCCAAGAAATTCTTATCTTCAGATGATACGGTCTTGATTATTGATGATTTTTTAGCAAACGGACAAGCAGCAAAAGGGTTGATCGAACTGTGCCAACAAGCAGGAGCCAACGTCGTCGGTATCGGTATCGTGATTGAAAAATCATTCCAAAGTGGTCGACAATTACTTGAAGAAATGGGGATTCCTGTTGTTTCACTAGCACGGATCGCCTCATTGTCTGAGGGACAAGTCAGCTTTTTAGAAGGAGATGCCTAATGAAAGAAACGAATAGCCGTTCAGCAGTTTTAGGCTTGCAGCATTTGCTAGCGATGTATGCAGGAGCTGTTGCCGTTCCTTTGTTGATTGGAACAGGTCTGGGCTTCAATGAAGCTCAGATGACGTATTTGATCTCGATCGATATTTTCATGTGCGGAATCGCTACGCTTTTGCAATTAGTTGTTACCCGCTTTTTCGGGATCGGCCTACCAGTCGTTTTAGGCTGTGCCATCCAAGCTGTCTCCCCTTTGATTTTGATTGGCACCAAATCAGGGATCAGTGCGATTTACGGAGCGATCATTGCCGCTGGGATTTTCATTGTTCTGATCGCTGGCATTTTTTCGAAAATCAAAGTCTTGTTTCCCCCATTGGTGACGGGAACGGTGATTACTGTCATTGGCTTGACCTTGATTCCAGTTGCCATCACTAAAATCGGTGGAGGGGATGCCGCAGCTGCTAACTTTGGTGATCCCACGAATTTATTGTTAGGTTTTGTGACGATTGCCTTGATCATTGGCGTGCAGGTGTTTGGCAAAGGCTTTATTCGCTCGATTGCCGTTTTGATCGGTTTGATCGGTGGGACTATTCTAGCAGCGCTCTTAGGATTGGTGGATCTTTCTGCCATTGCCCATGCGCCTGTCTTTCATTTGCCTCAGCCTTTTTATTTCGGTTTACCAACCTTTGATCTGTGGTCGATCGTCTTGATGATCATTATTTCTATCGTTAGCTTGGTAGAATCAACCGGCGTTTATTTTGCATTGGGAGACATCACTGAGAGACCGATCACAGGCAATGACTTAAAGCGCGGCTATCGTGCGGAAGGCTTGGCAGTGATTCTTGGTGGGATTTTCAATACGTTTCCTTATACTGGGTTTTCACAAAACGTAGGGTTGGTTCAACTTTCAGGTATTAAGACGCGACGCCCGATTTTCTTTTCAGCTATCTTTTTGATCGTATTAGGGTTATTTCCAAAAGTCGGTGCCATTGCGCAAATCATTCCAGAAGCAGTACTGGGGGGCGGCATGTTAGTGATGTTTGGCATGGTCGCTGTTCAAGGGATGCGAATGCTGAGCAAAGTTGATTTTATGAATGACAAGAACTTGTTAGTGATTGCAGTATCGATCGGTTTTGGTTTAGGGTTCAATATGATGCCCACCTTATTCAGTCAAATGCCTGAAACCGTTCAAATGTTTACAGGCAATGGGATCGTCATGAGTAGTTTGACTGCCATTGTTTTGAATCTGTTCTTCAATGGATTGCCGAAAGAAACAGACGAAGTGACGGAATTGAGCTTGCAACAGTAAGTTGATTTGATCCAGACGAGGATTCGTCTGGATTTTTGCATTGTTCCTTTATTTTTCTTATTATCGGTTATCTGACTTGATGAATACGTATCATTGAGAAAAAAACGAACAATGGGAAGTAAATTTCGTTGATAGTTCGAAAATATTTTGACAATGCACGGGCTACTCGTTACTATTTAGAGGTGAAAGTGATTGTTAGCAGAGCCGTGTGGCTTCGGGATATCTCAGACGCAGCGACAAAAGGTTGCTAACAAAAGGATTTTCGTAAAATATACTTCTGAGGTTTATTCAGAAGAAAATAGTAAAAAATCGTTGGAGGGAAAATCGAATGAAACCAGCAGTTGCAGTGATTATGGGAAGTCAATCAGATTGGGAAACAATGAAGGAGTGCTGCTTGATTTTAGATGAGTTAGCGATACCTTATCAGAAAAAAGTCGTTTCGGCACATCGTACACCAGATTTGATGTTCGAATTTGCAGAAACAGCCCGTGCAGAAGGAATCAAAGTCATTGTTGCAGGAGCAGGGGGAGCAGCCCATTTGCCGGGAATGGTGGCAGCTAAAACAACATTGCCGGTCATTGGTGTACCCGTGCAATCCCGCGCGTTAAATGGTTTGGATTCCCTTTTATCGATCGTGCAAATGCCAGGTGGTGTACCAGTAGCAACAACGGCGATCGGAAAAGCTGGCGCAACTAACGCAGGACTACTTGCAGCCCAGATGCTTTCCATGTATGATTTAGAGATAGCGGAGAAATTAGACGCACGAAGAAATACATTAAAAGAAATCGTATTAGAAAGTAGTGATCAACTTGATTAAACCTTTAATGCCCAACGCAACGATCGGAATCGTTGGCGGAGGACAGCTAGGTCGTATGATGGCAATGAGTGCCAAAGAAATGGGCTTTCGGGTTGGCGTTTTAGACCCTACTGCCAATTGTCCAACAGCCCAAGTCGCTGATTGGCATATTGTTGCTGCTTATGATGATGTGTTTGCTTTAGAAGAAATGGCTCGACGTGCCGATGTAATCACATATGAATTCGAAAATGTCAGCGTTGAAGCATTGAACTCTATTTTGCCTTATTCCCATATCCCTCAAGGCACCGATCTGTTAGCAATCACCCAAGATCGTTTATTAGAGAAGTCCTTTTTAGAGGCAAACAATATCGTGATTGCACCTTATGCCACCATCATCAGCCCAACAGACATCCAAGATGCCATCGACAGCATTGGTTACCCTTGTGTATTAAAAACCACCAGAGGCGGCTATGACGGAAAAGGACAGCACGTGCTTTACAGTACGGCTGATTTGGCGCCTTCCATGAATTTGCTTCGCGAAGGAACTTGCGAATTAGAAGCATGGATTCCTTTTGAAAAAGAATTGTCGATTTTAGTTGCTGGTAATGGAGAAACTTTTACCACTTTTCCAGTGGTAGAAAACATCCATCGCAACAATATTTTGCATCAAACGATCGCTCCTGCGCACATTGATCCAGAAGTCGCGGAAGAAGCCAAACGGATCGCTCATATTATTGCGAAGGCATTGGATCTGCAAGGCGTTTTAGCCATCGAGATGTTCCTGACCAAAAGCGGCGGCTTGTATGTCAATGAATTGGCGCCACGTCCGCATAATTCGGGTCACTATTCGATCGAAGCTTGCTCCATGAGTCAGTTTGACGCTCATATCCGCGGCATCTGTGGCTGGCCGTTGCCGGAAGTTTCTTTGCTTTCACCTGCAGTCATGGTCAATGTCTTAGGCGATGAATTGACAGAAACCTATGAGTTGATTGCCACAAAACCTTCTTGGCAATTTCATTACTATGGCAAAGATGAAGCAAAAACCGGTCGCAAAATGGGACATATCACTATTTTGACGGAAGATATTGCAGAAACCACTGAAGAAATCTATCAAACCAATATTTGGGATTAAAGGAGATAAAAACATGTTAGAGCGTTATACAAGACCAGAAATGGGTGCTATTTGGACCGATCAAAATCGCTACCAAGCGTGGCTAGAAGTCGAGATTTTAGCTGATGAAGCTTGGGCGGAATTAGGTGAGATACCGAAAGAGGATGTTGCATTGATTCGTGAAAAAGCATCCTTTGATATCGACCGTATCTTAGAGATCGAAGCGCAAACGCGACATGATGTGGTTGCTTTTACCCGAGCAGTCTCTGAATCTTTGGGGGATGAAAGTAAGTGGGTCCACTACGGCTTGACGTCGACGGATGTTGTTGATACGGCGTATGGCTACTTGATGAAACAAGCCAACGATTTGATTCGGGAAGATTTGAACCGTTTCGTGACGATCATTGGTGAAAAAGCCAAAGAATACAAGCATACCGTGATGATGGGACGTACCCATGGTGTTCATGCGGAACCAACGACCTTCGGCTTGAAATTAGCCTTGTGGTATTCAGAAATGAAACGCAATGTCGAACGTTTTGAGCGGGCTGCAAAAGGGGTCGAAGCGGGCAAGGTCAGTGGTGCCGTTGGAACTTTTGCAAATATCCCTCCGTTTGTCGAAGAGTATGTCTGTGAAAAACTAGGGATTCGTGCGCAAGATATTTCCACGCAAGTATTGCCTCGTGACCTACATGCAGAATATTTCTCAGCAATGGCATTGATCGCAACCAGCATTGAGAAATTTGCCACCGAGATCCGTGGACTACAAAAATCAGAAACGCGGGAAGTCGAAGAATTCTTCGCCAAAGGACAAAAAGGTTCTTCTGCCATGCCCCATAAGCGTAATCCAATCGGTTCTGAAAATATGGCCGGACTTGCACGAGTCGTTCGCGGTCATATGGTGACAGCTTATGAAAATGTCTCCCTTTGGCATGAACGGGATATCTCACATTCATCGGCAGAACGGATCATTATTCCGGATACGACGATTTTGATCGATTACATGCTGAATCGCTTTGGCAATATCGTCAAAAATCTGACCGTTTTCCCAGAGAATATGAAGCGCAATATGAATGCGACCTTTGGATTGATCTACAGCCAACGGGTGATGTTGAAATTGATCGATCACGGAATGACCAGAGAGCAAGCCTATGACTTGGTTCAGCCAAAAACAGCGCAAGCTTGGGATGAGCAAACGGATTTCCGTCCATTGTTAGAAGTAGATCCAGCAATCACGGATGTTTTGACCAAAGCCGACTTGGACGATGCGTTTGATTACAACCATCATTTAAAACAAGTTGACACGATTTTTGAACGTGTCGGTTTAGCCGAATAAAAAAAGCCGCAACCTTGAGACATCCGTCTTAAGGTTGCGGCTTTTTTTTAATAATGTTCAGCTAAATAGGTCAATAGATCAGGGGCTAAACCAGTTGCTGATTGGTTATCCTGGCGATCTTCTAACATGGAAACCATCAGAAATCCTTGATCTTGCGAATCGAAGGCGAATAAGAAGCTGTTTTCTTGGCCTTTTTCATCTTGCTTTTCTTTGATTTCAGCAGTTCCTGTTTTGGCAGCTAGTGGAATGTTCAGCGCTGCCAAAGAGTGTGCCGTTCCGTTGGCATCTGAGACAACCGCCGTCAAATCTTGATTGATTTGCTCAATCGTCTCTGCTTTAAAGACTTCTTTGTCCTTTTGTTCTGTCTCTTTCAATAAACGAGGATAAACCAGTTTTCCTTGATTGGCAAAGACCGAATAAGCAGCAGCTTGCTGAATGGGATTCAGTAACAGTTCTCCTTGTCCATAGCCGGTATCTGCCAGTAAAATCTCTGAGTTGAAGGAGTCTTCATTGGAAATTTGAGCAGGATTCATCGCAATCGGTAAATCCAACGTTTCACCAAAAATCAATTTCGACAAACCGTTACGAAAAGCATCTTCACCCATAGCTAAGGTTTGTTGTGCCATATAGATGTTATCAGAGTAAACCAGTGCATCTTTTAGATTGACAGAAGCTACGTCGCTGACTCTGGTGACAAAATAGTCCCCCCATGAGCTGTCTTTTTGCCACTTCAATCCATCGATCGCAATACTTTGGGTAGGGTCGATCGTACCGTTTTCTAAGCCAATCGCTGCCGTGATGGTCTTAAAGGTCGAACCTGGCGCATAGGCCGTAGCAAAGCGGCTGATGAAAGGCAAGTCTTCGTTTTGTTCATACGCATCGTAGTCTTCTTGGGAGATCCCTTGGGTCATTTTATTGGGATCATAACTCGGTGAGCTGGCTAATACCAGCAGATCACCGGTTTTTGGTTCTGTGACGACCGTGGACCCCGCCTGATTTTGTAAGGCGTCAAAAGCTGTCTTTTGGGCTTGTGCGTCAATGGTCAGTTGGATATCTTTACCATCTGCCCGTTCTTTTTCTAAAAGAACCGATTTTTCAGCACCGTCTTCATCTGTGATGGCGATTTTTCCGCCATTTTCGCCCCGCAACTCTTTGTCAAAGGCAGCTTCCAGACCACTACGACCAATTTGACCGTTGCTTGCTAGCGTTTCATCCTTTTCGATATCTTCTGCAGTCACGTTCCCTAGATAACCAATCAACTGGGCAGCGGCTTCTCCAAGAGGATAAGTCCGTCCCGTCGTTTCTTTTAAACTTGTTCCAGTTGGCATTTCATCGGTTGGTTCGATAATCTTTAAGGGAACGAACAACTCATCTTGGACCCACGGTTGCGCCAATGCTTGATCGATCGCATCTTCTGTTAGGTCAAAACGCTCCGCGATTGCTTTGATATTGGCGGTTTTTTCGTCTCCCGTACCCAGCTGCCCCGGAATGACGCCTAGTTGATAGAGCGTGCCATTTTCTGCTAGCGGTTCATTATTTCGGTCGAGGATTTCTCCGCGTGTGGCATTATCTACCGAGATACTGATTTTGTCTTGGCCTTCCATTCCCGGAAAAATCAATTGAGGCGACCAATCGATCTTGGCTTGGTCATCAGTCAGAGTAATCGTGCCACTATAAGACAGCTCTGTTAATTCACCTAACGAGGTGGTTAAGGAACCGTTGTATTGGAAATTGAATTGATCGGAATCCTTATCATCGGGCGTTACCTCAATTCCTGAAGCTTTAAATGATTCGGCACCGATACCAGTGAAAATCGCTTCGTATTTTGCTGAGACTTCGTCTGCGGTAAAGCCGTTTGATTCCAAACTTTCTTCGGTCAGTAAAGCAGATAAATCGCTGTACTTCTGATCAGATATAGCATCGATAAAGGAATTGAGGACTTTTTTTGCTGCTGCTTCTTCTTGTCGATTTTGATAGACTGTATAGCCATAATAACCGCCACCAAGTACTAATAAGGCGGCAGGGAGTGCCAGCCAGACGAAACGCTTAGGTTTTTTCGCTGGTTTTTCGTTGCGAGAGCGCCGGTTTTCTGACATATTATTGTTCCTCCTTTAGTGCCGACAAACGGGCGTGATAAAGCGGCAACAGCGTTTGATAAACTGCTAAAATATCCGCCATATCAACGTCTTCGATCATTTCTTTTGGAAAGATCTTACCAATCTGAAGCTCACTTTTTTTGACTTTCTGTAATCGTTCTAAGTAGGTTGGCCACATAGCGATAGGGAAGTGATCGTATTTGGTATGATCAGGAGATAGCGTAAAGTCTGCTGGCAATTGATCAAATAACTCTTTTTGAGCCAGCCAAGATTCCGCGATCGTTGCTTGATTTTTCGGTTGATCGATCACACTGAGCCAAACAAAGACATACGCTTGATTGATCCCAATTTGAAAGTGGGCATCCATTTTATAACCACGCTTGTTAGGGCCGATCCCCGCCCACGTTTCGGCAGGAGGGTAGACGGTTCTACGCCGATGCTGAGCAATATGCAAATAAAAAGGTTCGTGACAGCTTTCTTCAAATAATGGGATCGCTGCCTCGCCGATGGTTTGGAAAATTGGCTGGATCTCTGAACGGATTTTTTCCATTCTTTCTTCTAATGTTTCTAAAGCAAAACATCAAATGACTGTTTTGTAAATAGCATAATCGTGTCCTTTCTTTTGTCTGAAAACAGTATAACAAAAAAAGCCCGTAAAATTTCGGGCTTTTGTTTTTTTTATCTTTTTTTTATTTAGTGATCACTAGCTAATTCGCAGCGGGACTTAAGTTAAAGGTAGGGGCAAGGCTTTGTTCCTTCAAAAGATGCAGAAGATCATCCAAGAAAGAAAAATCCATTTCTTCTAAGTTAAAATAAATACGGAAAGAATACGTATGTTTAAATAAGCTTTGACGATGAATCTGGTGAATGATCAATTCGTCATTGCGGCCATTTTGAAATTGTAAGACTCTTTTTTGTTCTTCCGCATAGTGAGGACGTGCCCCTTTTTTGAAGGGACTGAATACATAGAAACTTGTTTGTTGGTTGATGGAAAGGATTTGCTGCACGGCCAATAATTCGTTATGGAGCTGTTGTTTTTCTTTGTCTGATAAATGAGCTAAAAAAAGTTCAGCACGATTCTTTAGCGACCACATATAGTACTCCTCCTTGAATGTAGCTACAATACGACCTAAATATAGCATGAAAAAAGATTATTGTAAACGCTTTATAAATTCTTCGCTGCGTCTAAAGAGGAATCTGCTTTCAATCAACTAGTTAAAAGGCGAACATTCGTGTTTATTAATATGTAAATGTACAGATAATCGTTGACCCGCTTTTTCAGCGTTGTTAGAATAATAAGCAAATAAAGATGTGTGTCATCGCTATGTGAAAAATAATACTTAACTGAGGTGGATTATGGAATCAGAAGTGCTTCTTTATGAAGGAAAAGCCAAGAAATTGTTTAAAACCAACGAAGAAGATGTGTTGAGAGTCCTTTATCTGGACCAAGCAACTGCGCTGAACGGTTTAAAGAAAGATGCAGTCGCAGGGAAGGGTGCCTTAAACAATCAGATCACTGCGCATCTTTTTCAGCGCTTAGCGGATAAAAATGTCCCAAGTCACTTTCTTCAATTAGTGTCTAAACACGAACAATTAATTCGAGCTGTCACCATGATTCCTTTAGAAGTCGTTGTTCGCAACACGGCCGCTGGTAGTTTTTCAAAGCGCTTGGGCATCGAAGAAGGAATCAAACTGCCAAAGCCGATCGTGGAGTTTTACTACAAAGAGGATCGCTTAGATGATCCGTTTATCAATGATGATCATGTGTTCTATCTGGGTCTTGCCACAAAAGAGGAACTGGACCAGATCAAAAAACTGGCGCTACAAGTCAACGCTGCGTTACTGGAAATCTTTGCAAGTATCAACATTCGCTTGATCGATTTTAAAATCGAGATCGGCAAAACCAAGGAGGGCGAGTTGCTCCTGGCTGATGAGATCTCACCAGATACTTGCGCTTATGGGATATGGGTACAAATGAACATCTTGATAAAGATGTCTATCGTCGTGATTTAGGGGACATCGTTCCTGTTTATGAAGAAGTTTTAAATCGTTTAGAAAAGGAGAATTCAACATGTATTTAGTCAAAGTTTACGTCACTTATAAGGAATCTGTTTTGGACCCTCAAGGAGAAGCCGTCAAAGGAGCTGTTCATCGCTTAGGATATCAAGATGTCAGTGATATTCGCATCGGGAAATACTTTGAAATCAAAGTGACACCTTCCAACAATCAAACACAAGCAACAGTAGCAGAGGAGATTGAAGCGATCTGTGACAAACTTTTAGCAAACGTCAATATGGAAACCTACCGTTATGAAATGGTTCAAATGGAGGAAGCAGCCCTATGAAATTTGCAGTGATCGTCTTTCCTGGATCAAATTGTGATGTTGATTTGATGTGGGCAATCAAAGATATCATGGGGGCAGAAGCAGAATATGTGCGCCATGATGCAGACAGCTTAGCCGGTTTTGACGGTGTTTTGCTTCCAGGAGGATTTTCTTATGGTGATTACTTAAGATGCGGAGCGATCGCCCGTTTTTCAACGATCATGTCAGAGGTCATTCGTTTAGCAAATGAAGGCAAACCTGTCTTTGGTACCTGCAATGGGTTCCAAATTTTAACGGAAGCGGGCTTGTTACCGGGAGTTTTACAAAGAAATGAATCATTGCATTTTATTTGCAAGCCGGTCCGTCTGCAAGTGAATAATCAAACAGCTTTTACTTCTGAATATGAAACGGATCAAGTCATTACGCTTCCTGTCGCTCATGGTGAGGGCAATTATTATTGTGATGAAACGACTTATCAGGAATTGGTTGCCAACAATCAAATCGTTTTCCGTTATGAAGATAACGTCAACGGCAGTCTACACAATATCGCTGGTATCTGCAACAAAGCAGGCAATGTTCTAGGCATGATGCCTCATCCAGAACGAGCGATGGAAAGTTTATTGGGCTCAGAAGATGGCAAGAAGTTTTTTGCTTCATTATTGAAAAATTTTGGGAAGGTGCCGGTAAATGGATAAAATGATCGTAAAAGAACCTACACCACAAGAAATCAAAGACACGAAATTATACGAGCAATGGGGATTGACCCAAGAAGAATATCGGATGATTTCAGAAGATATTTTGGGACGTTTACCAAACTATACCGAAACTGGACTGTTTTCAGTGATGTGGAGTGAACATTGTTCTTACAAAAATTCCAAACCTGTTTTGCGGAAATTCCCGACAGAAGGGCCGCAAGTGCTGCAAGGACCAGGAGAAGGTGCGGGTATCGTGGATATCGGCGATGATCTAGCCGTCGTTTTCAAAGCGGAAAGCCATAATCATCCTTCTGCGGTGGAACCTTATGAAGGAGCAGCAACTGGTGTTGGTGGGATCATCCGCGACATCTTCAGTATGGGAGCAAGACCAATCGCTGTTTTAGACTCCTTACGATTTGGTGAGTTAGATAATCCAAGAACGAAATATCTTTTGGAAGAAGTCGTTGCTGGGATCAGTGGCTATGGCAACTGTATCGGGATTCCGACCGTCGGTGGTGAAGTGGCATTTGATCCTTGTTATGAAGGCAATCCATTAGTCAATGCCATGTGTGTAGGGATCATTGCCCACAAGGATATTCAAAAAGGGCAAGCCAAAGGTGTTGGGAACACCATCATGTACGTCGGCGCAAAAACAGGACGCGACGGGATACATGGGGCGACTTTTGCATCGGAAGAATTTGTCGAAGGAGAAGAACAACAACGTTCCGCCGTACAAGTCGGTGATCCTTTTATGGAAAAACTCTTGTTGGAAGCTTGTTTGGAATTGATCGTGGATCATTCGGACATTTTAGTCGGGATTCAAGATATGGGCGCTGCTGGATTGGTTTCTTCGAGTGCCGAGATGGCATCAAAAGCCGGATCAGGTTTGCGCTTAACGTTAGATGATGTCCCACAGCGAGAAACCAATATGACGCCTTATGAAATGATGTTGTCAGAATCCCAAGAGCGGATGCTGATCTGTGTCAAAAAAGGGCATGAAGCTGAAGTGGAAGCCCTCTTTAAGAAATACGATCTAGAAGCAGTCGTGATTGGTGAAGTGACGGATGATGGCAACTATCGTTTGTTCCATCATGGACAGGAAGTCGCTAATTTACCAGTGGATGCTTTAGCTGAAGATGCACCGACTTACTACAAAGAGATGGCAGAACCAGCACGGATCAAAGTGTTTAAGGAAACACCGGACTTTGTTCCAGTGATTCATTCAGCAACGTCTGTATTTGCGGATTTGCTGCAGCAGCCGACGATCGCTTCGAAACGCTCGATTTTTGAAACCTACGATTCGCAAGTTCGTACCAATACCGTGGTAGGCCCCGGCAGTGATGCCGCTGTTTTACGAATCAAGGGAACCAATAAAGCCTTGGCGATGACGACTGACTGTAATGCTCGTTACCTCTACTTAGATCCAGAAGTCGGCGGACAGATCGCAGTTGCAGAAGCAGCTCGAAATATCGTCGCTTCCGGTGGGCGTCCATTGGCGATCACTGACTGCCTTAACTTCGGCTCGCCAGATAAACCAGAAGGATTCTGGGAGTTATCTACGGCTGCTGACGGGATCTCAGAAGCTTGTCGTGTGTTAGAGACGCCAGTCATTTCTGGGAACGTCTCGTTATACAACGAAACAGACGGACAATCGGTCTATCCAACGCCTGTTATTGGGATGGTCGGATTGATTGAAGAGCTGGCGCATATCACGACGCAGCATTTCCAAGCAGCAGGGGATGTAATCTATGTCCTAGGGGAAACCCATGCTGATTTCAATGGGTCTGAATTGCAAAAACTGCAGACAGGAAAAATCGCTGGGCGTTTAATGTCCTTTGATCTTGAAACAGAAAAAACGAACCAACATTTGGTTACCGCAGCGATCCAAGCAGGTCTTGTTCAAAGTGCCCATGACTGTGCCGAAGGTGGTTTAGCGATCGCTTTAGCCGAATCCGCCTTTGACAAGGGCTTTGGTCTAAATGTGACCGTATCATTGCCAGCAGCACAATTGTTTTCAGAAACCCAATCCCGTTTTGTGCTTTCAGTCGCACCTGATAAGCAAGCGGCTTTTGAAGCGCTGGTAGGCGCTGCGGCAGCAGCGATCGGCGAAGTGACTGCTGATGGCCAGATTCGCATGGAGGCACAAGATGATGCGATCGAGATGCCCCTTGCTGAGGCGAAATTGAAATGGGAGGAAGCCATTCCATGTTTAATGAAGTAAAGAGCCTCAACGAGGAATGTGGGGTCTTTGGTGTTTGGGGTCATCCAGATGCCGCTCGTGTCACCTACTTCGGACTACACAGTTTGCAGCATCGCGGTCAAGAAGGTGCAGGGATCGTCACGAATGATGCTGGGAAACTCAATGGCCACCGTGGTTTAGGGTTGCTAGCGGAAGTGTTTTCGGATGAACGTGTCCTCCAGCGTCTGACAGGAGATGCTGCCATTGGTCACGTTCGCTACGCAACTGCTGGTAATGGTAGCGTTGATAATATTCAACCATTTTTATTCAAATTTTTTGATCAGCAGATTGGCTTAGCTCATAACGGCAACTTGACGAATGCGAAAAGTCTACGGAAATCCTTAGAAAAGGCTGGTGCGATTTTCCACTCGAATTCCGATACAGAGATTCTCATGCACTTGATCCGCCGCAGTGAAGAACCGCTTTTTATGGATCGGGTCAAGGAGGCATTAAATCAAGTTAAAGGCGGATTTGCGTACCTTTTACTGACCGAAAATGCCATGATCGCAGCACTAGACCCCAATGGCTTTCGACCATTGTCAATCGGGAAAATGGTCAATGGTGCCTATGTGGTAGCTTCAGAAACCTGTGCGTTGGAAGTCATCGGTGCGGAATTTATTCGTGATGTCCGACCGGGCGAAGTCGTGATCATTGATGATGCAGGCATTCAAATCGAGCAGTATACCCAAGAAGTACAGCCGGCGATTTGCTCGATGGAGTTTATTTATTTTGCCCGTCCTGATTCCAACATCGCTGGCGTCAATGTCCATCGTGCCCGTAAAAATATGGGCCGTCGCTTAGCACAAGAGGCGCCGATCGAAGCGGATATGGTCATTGGTGTACCGAATTCATCCTTATCTGCTGCCAGCGGCTATGCCGAAGCTTCAGGTATTCCTTATGAATTGGGCTTAGTAAAAAATCAATACATTGCACGAACGTTTATTCAACCGACGCAGGAGTTAAGGGAACAAGGCGTGCGGATGAAGCTCTCAGCTGTTCGTGGCGTAGTCGAAGGCAAACGAGTGATTCTAGTCGACGATTCGATCGTCCGAGGAACCACCAGCCGCCGTATCGTCCAGCTGCTAAAAGAGGCAGGTGCCAAAGAAGTTCATGTGCGTATCGGTTCGCCGCCTTTGCGCTATCCATGTTTTTACGGGATCGACATTCAAACGAGAAAAGAATTGATCGCAGCCAAATATACGGAAGCTGAGATTTGTGAAAAAATCGAAGCAGATTCTTTGGCCTTTTTAAGTGAAGACGGGTTGATCGAAGCGATCGGTTTAGATTTTGACGCACCTTACTCAGGCTTGTGTATGGCCTATTTCAATGGCGATTATCCAACCCCTTTGTATGATTATGAAGAAAACTATCTCGCGTCTTTAGCTGAATAAAAAGTAGGCAAGAATGGTTTTTCAAGCGAAGCATTGAAGGACTGATGGTTTGCTTACGTTAACGACGAGTGAGCTGATGAAGAAAAGCGGATGAATGATTGAGGAGGAACGAACGTGGCAAATGCATATGCAAAAGCCGGTGTCGATGTCGAAGCCGGTTATGAAGTAGTCGAACGGATCAAAAAGCATGTGAAACGAACAGAACGACTAGGCGTGATGGGGGCAATCGGGGGCTTTGGTGGCTGTTTTGACTTATCATCGTACCAATTAAAAGAACCGGTACTTGTTTCTGGGACTGATGGTGTAGGAACCAAGCTTTTGTTGGCGATCCAACAAGAACAGCACGCAACGATCGGCATTGATTGCGTCGCGATGTGCGTGAATGATATCGTCGCTCAAGGGGCAGAACCTATCTACTTCCTTGACTATGTTGCAGTTGGTAAAAACGATCCGGCAAAGATCGAACAAATCATTGCTGGTGTCGCAGAGGGCTGTGTGCAAGCGGGGGCTGCTCTGATTGGTGGGGAAACCGCTGAAATGCCGGGAATGTACCAACCAGAAGAATATGATCTTGCTGGCTTTGCCGTAGGGATCGTCGAAAAAAGTCGCTTGATCACTGGAGAAACCATTAAAGAAGGCGATGAGCTGATTGGTTTGCCTTCTTCAGGCATTCATTCCAATGGGTACTCTTTAGTCAGAAAAATCTTTTTTGAACAGCATTGCTATAAAGGAGCAGAAACGTTTGCGGAACTTGGCAACCAAAAACTTGCAGAAAGTTTATTGACGCCAACGAGAATTTACGTTGATGCATTGAAGCCTTTATTGACAGAAGGATTGCTCGCTGGAATTTCTCATATCACTGGTGGCGGCTTTGTTGAAAATATCCCACGGATGCTGCCTGAAGGTCTGGCGGCAGAAATCGCCTTAGGCACTTGGCCGCAGTTGCCGATATTTGATCTGATCGCTGCTCATGGTGCGATTCCTCACCAAGAAATGTTCGAGATTTTCAATATGGGGATCGGTATGGTCTTAGCCGTTGCGCCAGAAAATGTTGCGGCAGTAATGGCGCTTCTATCCGCCAATGAAGAATCAGCGTATCGGATCGGGAAAGTGACGAAACGTGACAACGAAGCTGTCTGCTTCAAAGAGGCAGTCCGATGAGGATCGCCGTCTTTGCTTCTGGAACGGGCAGCAATTTTACCGCGATCGCCGATGCGATCCAAGCAAATAAAATCAAAGGAGCGCAGATCGGGTTGGTCTTTTCCGATAAACCTGCAGCGCCAGTAATAGAAAAAGCCCGCACGAGAGACTATGAAACGCTTGTCTTGGAGCCAGCGGCATTTGCGTCAAAAGCAGTCTTTGAAAGTAAATTGATCGAAGAATTGCAGGATCATGCCATCGATTTTATTGTTTTAGCAGGGTACATGCGGATCATCGGCAACACCTTATTATCCGCTTATGAAGGACGAGTCATCAATATCCATCCCTCCTTGTTGCCAAGCTTCCCAGGTAAGTCTGGGATTGCCGATGCCTTCGCTTATGGCGTGAAAGTGACGGGGGTGACGGTTCATTATGTCGATGCTGGCATTGACACAGGGCCAATCATTGCCCAAGAAATCGTTCGGATCGACACCGACGATACATTAACAAGTGTGACAGAGAAAATTCATCAAGTGGAACACCAAATCTATCCAGCTGTTTTAGCTGAAATTGTGGAAAAGGGGCTATCAAATCGTGAATAAACGTGCATTAATCAGTGTGTCTGACAAAGAAGGACTGGTACCATTTGTCCAAGAATTGACCAATTTAGGATTTGAGATCATTTCAACTGGCGGGACCAAAACCGTCTTAGAGAAAGCAGGGCTTCAACCGATCGGCATCGAAGCGATCACAGAATTTCCTGAAATGATGGACGGTAGGGTCAAGACGCTACATCCGCGGGTGCATGGGGGTCTGTTAGGGCGACGTGATCTGCCTTCTCATATGGAGGCAATGGCTGAGCACGGTATTTTACCAATCGACCTCGTTGTCGTCAATCTTTATCCATTTAAAGAAACGATCAGTAAGCCTGACGTCACAGAAGCCGACGCAATCGAAAATATCGACATCGGCGGACCAAGCATGCTGCGTTCTGCGGCGAAAAACCATGCCTCAGTAACTGTTGTCGTTGATCCCAAGGATTACGACTGGGTTTTAGCTGAGCTGAAGGAAGGCAATACGACGTTGGCATCAAGAAAGAAATTAGCTGCCAAAGTCTTCCGCCATACCGCAGCCTACGATGCCTTGATTGGTGAATACTTGACCAAAGCAGTGGCTGAAACAGAAACGGAGACCTTGACGAAAACCTATGTTTTGAAACAAACATTGCGTTATGGTGAAAATAGCCATCAGAAAGCTTCCTTCTATCAAGACGCACTACCCGTGCCATATTCGATTGCCAGCGCAAAACAAATCCACGGCAAAGAATTGTCTTACAACAACATTAAAGATGCTGATGCTGCCTTGCGGATCGCAGAAGAATTTACAGAGCCAACTGCGGTAGCCCTCAAGCACATGAATCCATGTGGGATCGGAAGTGGAGAAACGATTGCTGAAGCTTTCCAAGAAGCTTACGAAGCAGACCCAGTGTCGATTTTTGGCGGGATCATCGTCTTGAATCGTCCAGTTGATGTGGCAACTGCGGAGCAACTGCAGCGGATTTTTCTTGAGATCATCATTGCACCTGCATTTGAAGAAGAAGCACTAGAAATCTTAACGAAGAAAAAAAATCTGCGCCTGCTGGTTGTTGATTTCGAAAAAGCAGCCAAACAGCCAGAAGTTGTCTCTGTCCTTGGGGGCTTATTGGTGCAAGAACCAGATGATCAAATAGAAACACCAGCAGATTGGACCGTGGTGACAAAAAGAAAGCCGACACCAGAAGAAATCGCAGCTTTGGCTTTTGCTTGGAAAGCGGTGAAACATGTGAAATCTAATGCCATCGTTTTAGCCAATCAACAGCAAACCGTTGGGATCGGCGCTGGTCAAATGAACCGCGTGGGTTCAGTGAAAATCGCTGTGGAACAAGCCCGTGAAAACAATAAATTGGCTGGTTCAGTGCTGGCAAGCGACGCCTTTTTCCCAATGGATGACAGTGTTGAATATGCAGCGCAACAAGGAATCAAAGCGATTATTCAACCTGGTGGCAGTATCAAAGATCAAGAGTCGATCGACATGGCAGATAAATACGGTGTGGCGATGGTCTTTACTGGTGTTCGTCATTTTAAACACTAAGAAATAGGAGAAGACAATGAAAATACTTGTTATTGGTAGTGGCGGTAGAGAACATGCCGTCGCAAAAAAGTTTCTGCAGGATCCTCAAGTGGAAACAGTCTTTTGTGCGAAGGGCAATCCCGGTATGCGAAAAGACGGGATCAAGACAGTCGCAATTGAAGAGTCCGATCATGAAAGCCTAATTGCTTTTGCTCAAGAGCAGGAGGTTGATTGGACCTTCGTTGGTCCGGAAGTTCCGTTACTAAATGGCATCGTAGATGATTTTCAGGCGGCGGGCTTGGCAATTTTTGGCCCCAATCGACAAGCAGCGATGATCGAAGGATCAAAAGAGTTTGCCAAAGAATTGATGCGGGACAATCAGATTCCGACAGCAGACTACCAAAGTTTTACAGATAGCGCGCAAGCAAAAGCATATATCCAGCTTAAAGGTGCACCAATCGTTATCAAAGCGGATGGCTTAGCTGCGGGCAAAGGCGTAGTCGTCGCTGAAACCGTTGATGAGGCGAATGCGGCTGTCGAAGCGATGCTAGAGCAAAATGCTTTCGGTGAAAGTGGTGCAAAAGTGGTGATCGAAGAGTTTTTGGCTGGCGAAGAGTTTTCGCTCTTGGCGTTTGTTAAGGACGAAGCCGTCTATCCAATGGTCATTGCTCAAGACCATAAACGTGCCTTTGATGGCGATTTAGGGCCGAATACAGGAGGCATGGGGGCATACACACCGGTACCGCAGATTCCGCAAGAAATGGTCGATCAAGCAGTAGCAGAAGTTTTACTTCCTGCAGCAAAAGGGATGATTCGTAATAAGACACCGTTTACGGGGATTCTCTATGCAGGTCTGATTGCTACCAATGATGGACCGAAAGTCATCGAATTCAATGCGCGTTTCGGCGATCCAGAAACACAAGTCGTGTTAAGTCGTTTAGAAAGCAGTCTGGCCCAAATCATTAATGATCTATTGCAGGATCGAGTGCCCGCAATCCAATGGAATCAATCGGCTTCGATCGGTGTCGTGATTGCATCGCAAGGATATCCAGGCAAGTATCAGCAAGGAATGCCTGTCCCAAGCCCTCAAGGAGAAGGAATACAATTCTTTTATGCAGGAGTGGATGAAGCTGCCAACCAAGGTGGTTTGACGGCAGCTGGTGGGCGCGTTTTTCTTGTGGAAGCTTCAGCTGAGGATTTAGCTACTGCACAAAAGAACGTCTATGAAGCAATCAGCAAGTTGTCGTTATCTGGCTTGTATTATCGAAACGATATCGGCGATAAAGCCTTGCAATATAGCAACTCATCAAAGGCGATGAAGTAAAGAACCTTTCTGTGTGTAACGCAAACTGTAATGATAGGAGGACTGCCAGTAGAACCGATCGGTTGTGCTGGTGGTTTTCGTTTTATGGGAGGTTTTTTTGACGTTGGTATATCGTTTTCATCTTGGTGTGCTAAAATAGGAGTGTAGTTTAAATAAGGAGGAACTTTACGTGAAAAATATTAAATTCGGTCCTACTGATTTAGAAGTATCTAGTGTGATTTTAGGCTTGATGCGAATCAACAATGCCAAAGATCCTGTGAAGGTCTTGACGACAGCGATTGAAAATGACATTACCTTCTTTGACCATGCGGATATTTATGGTCGCGGGGAGTGTGAAACGATTTTTGCGGAAGCGTTAGCAAAAACGGATGCCAAAAGAGAAGATTTGTTCATTCAATCAAAATGTGGCATCGTTCCAGGTGAAATGTTTGATTTTTCGAAAGAGCATATTATCTCTTCTGTGGAAGGTAGTTTACAGCGTTTGAAAACCGATCATTTGGATGCGCTACTATTGCATCGCCCTGATACTTTGTTTGAGCCCGAAGAAGTGGCAGCTGCCTTTGATCAATTAGAAAAAGACGGCAAAGTGAAATACTTCGGTGTCAGCAATCAAAAACCTGGTCAAATCGAGCTATTGAAAAAATATGTTTCCCAACCTTTAGTAGCGAATCAGCTGCAATTCGGGATCATGCATACGGGAATGATCGATCAAGGAATTCATGTCAACATGACGGATGCTGGTAGTGTCGATCATGATGGAGAAATTCTTGAATATTCTCGCTTGCATGAGATGACGATCCAAGCTTGGTCTCCGTATCAGTATGGTTTCTTCGAAGGGGTCTTTATCGGTAACGAGAAATTCCCAGAGTTAAACGAAAAATTGACCGAACTAGCGGACAAGTATCAAACGACACCGACAGGTATTGCCTCTGCGTGGATCTTACGTCATCCAGCAAATATGCAAGTGATTGCCGGAACAATGACCCCGCATCGAATCGAAGAAATCGCGCAAGCTTCTTCAATCGTATTGACCCGCCATGAATGGTATGAAGTGTATAAAGCAGCAGGGAACATCTTGCCGTAATTTATTAGTAAATCCCGTTTTTTTCAGTACTTATAAGGATGAATGTTCGTAAAAGACGAACATTCATCCTTTTTTTTCAAAAAGTATTTCTAAAAAGCTTGTATTTCACTTCTAGGTGGTTTAAATTGTTGTGGGCGTTAAAAATAGGCGGATGCCATTTGATGCTTGCTTCACTCTTAGTAAGATTTGGAGGATATTTTTATGTTTGACATGAAAGTTTTTGATTACGAAGATATACAACTGATTCCTAACAAGTGTATCGTGAACAGCCGTTCAGAATGTGATACCACGGTGACATTAGGCGGGCACTCGTTTAAAATGCCTGTTGTTCCTGCAAATATGCAAACAATTATTGATGATTCAATCGCAGAATTTTTAGCTGAAAATGGCTATTTTTATATTATGCACCGCTTTGATGAAGAAGCACGGATTCCATTTATCAAAAAAATGAAAAGCCGCGGCTTGATTGCTTCTATCAGTGTGGGTGTCAAAGAAAATGAATATGCCTTTGTGGAAGAACTAGCTGACAAAGAGCTTGTTCCTGATTTTATTACGATCGATATTGCTCATGGCCACTCAAACGCCGTGATCAATATGATTCAACACATCAAGAAGCATTTACCAGCAACGTTTGTGATCGCTGGAAATGTTGGAACGCCAGAAGCAGTTCGTGAATTGGAAAACGCTGGCGCAGATGCAACGAAAGTCGGCATTGGACCTGGGAAAGTTTGTATCACAAAAATCAAAACTGGTTTCGGAACTGGCGGATGGCAATTGGCAGCACTACGCTGGTGTGCCAAAGCTGCTCGCAAACCAATCATTGCAGATGGAGGCATTCGAACACACGGCGATATCGCTAAATCTGTCCGCTTTGGTGCAACCATGGTCATGATCGGTTCATTGTTTGCAGGTCATGAAGAATCACCAGGGGAAACCAAGGTAGAAAATGGCGTTGTGATGAAAGAATACTTTGGTTCTGCATCGGAATTTCAAAAAGGCGAAAAGAAAAACGTGGAAGGAAAGAAAATTTGGATTCAATACAAAGGTTCTTTGAAAGACACGTTAGTTGAAATGCAGCAAGACTTGCAGTCATCGATCTCTTATGCAGGTGGAAAAGATTTAGAATCGATTCGTAAAGTGGATTACGTTATCGTGAAGAATTCGATTTTCAATGGAGATACTATTTAAGCTGGATACTGAAGAAACGGCCTTTTAGCGGTCGTTTCTTTTTTTGTTGGAAGAACCATTTTGTTTTTCTGTTTTCTTCGTTATAATAGAAGCAATGAGAAGTAGAGGAGCGGGTGACCAAATGACAATCAAAGTGATGTCTGTGTTCGGTACCAGACCGGAAGCCATCAAAATGGCGCCACTAGTAAAGGAATTGGAAAACGACCCGCGTTTTGAATCGATCGTTGTGGTGACGGCGCAGCATCGAGAAATGTTGGATCAAGTTTTAACGGTTTTTGAAATCATACCAGATTATGATCTGGATATTATGACTTTAGGGCAAACCTTGACAGGAATCACCACCAAAGTTTTGCTGGATCTGGAACCAATCTTGCAAAAAGAAACCCCTGATATCGTACTGGTTCACGGGGATACGACCACAGCTTATGCAGCCGCGACGGCAGCCTTCTATCAGCAGATTCCTGTGGGGCATGTGGAAGCCGGTTTGCGTACATGGAACAAAAAATCTCCTTATCCGGAGGAAGCCAATCGTCAGCTGATCGATGTATTAGCCGATTTTTATTTTGCGCCAACTGCCCAAAGTAAAGAAAATTTATTAGCGGAAAATCGCAATAAAGATGCAATTTTTGTAACGGGGAATACCGCCATTGATGCGATGCGTTATACGATCTCGGAGGACTATCAGCATCCAGAACTTTCTGCAGCAGATCAAACCATGATTCTTCTGACAATGCACCGTCGCGAGAACTTAGGTGTTCCGATGCAGCAAGTCTTCCGCGCTTTAGCGAAGATCGCTAAGGAGAAACCAACCATCAAAGTGGTTTTTCCTATGCACAAGAATCCTCAAGTCCGAGGGATTGCTATGGAGATACTTGGGGAACTAGAAAATGTCACGCTGATTGAGCCTTTAGACGTCATTGATTTTCACAATGTTGCCAATCAAAGTACCTTGATTTTAACGGATTCTGGCGGTGTCCAAGAAGAAGCACCGTCGTTAGGCGTTCCTGTTTTGGTCCTGAGAGATACAACAGAGCGTCCGGAAGGAATTGCTGCAGGTACGTTAAAACTGATCGGTACGTCTGAAGCTGCAGTTTATCAAGAAACGAAGCGACTACTAGAGGATCCAGAAGCTTACAACGCCATGGCACATGCAGAAAATCCCTATGGCGATGGGAAAGCAAGCCAGCGAATCCTGCAGATTTTAGTTGAACATTTTTCGTGAGAGTTAGAAAGAACAATCTCTCAGTATGAAAAACAATAGATGATTAGACAGCTATTTGATAAATGGCTGTCTATTTTTTTGTGCAAGTTTAAGGAATGTACTGTATTATCTTTTTCATTTTTTCGTTCAAGGGGATAGACGAACGGCTTGTTGTGCTATGGCTTTTGTTAGGAGAAACTTTCTATCTATTCATGAAAAAAGTTTTATCACGTATAAAATCACAGCAGTTCTTTAACGTTGTTATTTTATTGTAAGACCTTTCATTTAAAAACGAACGAAAATCTAAGAAAAAAGGGTGCTTTTTTCCATTGTTACGGTTGACATTGGCTAGGATAGCAGTTATTATGTGGGTAGTTGGAAGGAAGACTTCCGACGAACTGACATTTTATACAAATAATTGTTAGGTGAGGCTCCTATATGGACACAAGCTGCTGCCGCAAAAGTATCGAGAGATACTTAGTTGGTAGGACAGGTCTAATCGTGAAGGTTAAACCCAAAGTAGCTGATAGCAGATTTGCTATCTACGCCCTATAGTGCTAAAGCTCTACAATGATCATGAGTTTTTTACGCATGCTTATTGGGAGCGTGCGTTTTTTTGTGTCTTTTACGCGCGTTCCACAGTGACTTACCTAATAAAAAGAAAGGAAGATTCACATGGAATACCCCAGTCCCCAGATGAAACAGCGGAGTAATTATCGAATCGCTAGGGGTGGCGTAAGCAACTCCTAAGTGCTAGGAGGAAAAAAAGATGTTAAAAAAACTATCGAAAGATCAAGAATTAAAATTACTGGCAAAATTGACCGAAAGAGAATTGCTGATGGAAATGCGGACATCTTTCCAAGGGTTATCGGAAGAAGATGCTGCAGAACGTTTGGCAGAGTATGGTCCAAACAAAGTGGATGCGCAAAAACCAACACCTGCTTGGTTGATGATCCTAGGTGCTTTCAAAGATCCTTTTGTGTTAGTTTTGGCATTATTAATGGTTATTTCTTTTGTAACAGGCGATATTGAAGCAGTGATCGTGATGGGAATCATGATTTTGGCAAGTGTCATGATTACTTTCGTCCAAGAATACCGTTCCCAAAAAGCAAGCTTAGCGTTAAAAGAACTTATTGAAAATACTTGTTCCGTCACTCGAGATGGTATCACGAGAGAAATTCCAATGGATGAAGTCGTTCCAGGAGACATCGTCACCTTAGCAACCGGCGATATGATCCCTGCTGATGCCATCTTGATTTGGACCAAAGATTTATTTATCAATCAATCATCATTAACTGGCGAGTCAATGCCAGTTGAAAAATTTGTGGATGCTGGGATCAAAGAAAGTGATGAACAAATTTCTGCACTAGATATGCAAGATCTTGTTTTCATGGGTACCGATGTCTTAAGTGGTCAAGGAAAAGCCATTATATTGAAAACCGGTCAAAGTACATTCTTTGGCGATATAGCTAAAAATGCGACCACGAAACGCGGCAAAACAACTTTTGAAGATGGCTTAACGAAAGTCAGCAAACTATTGTTGCGAATGGTCATGGTTCTTTTCCCAATCGTTTTACTGATCAATGGTTTGACCAAGGGCGATTGGGGCGAAGCGTTGTTCTTCGCGATTGCAGTAGCAGTTGGTTTGACGCCAGAAATGCTACCAATGATCGTCACCAGTAACTTAGCCAAAGGGGCGATCTCTTTATCAAAAGAAAAAGTGATCGTCAAAGAGTTGCCTTCTATACAAAACTTAGGCGCAATGGATGTTTTATGTACCGATAAAACGGGTACGATCACCGAAGATCGTGTTGTACTGGTACAGCATTTAAACCCATTTGGCGTAGAAGATAAACAAGTCCTTGATATGACGTATTTAAATTCTTACTATCAAACAGGGTGGAAAAACCTGATGGATATTGCTGTCTTAAACTACTATGAAGAAGAAGGCTTGTCAGCGCCATTTAACGATGTGACAAAAATCGATGAGATTCCGTTTGACTTCTCACGTCGCCGCTTGACGGTTGTGGTCAATGCAGATGGTCATCAACTGATGGTCACTAAAGGGGCAGCCGAGGAAATGGAACAAGTCTGCAAGTATGTAGAAGTTGATGGCAAAGTGATGGAATTGACTCCTCAATTGAGAGAACAATTGCGTCAAGTGAATTTGCGCTTGAACAAACAAGGAATGCGCGTGTTGACTGTTGCTGTAAAACGTGATGCTCACGCAGATGCCGTTTATTCTGTAGAAGATGAACAAGACATGATCATGATTGGCTTTATGGGCTTCTTAGATCCAGCAAAAGAAACAGCAAAAACAGCGATTGCTTCTTTACACGGTCATGGCATCAATGTCAAAGTGTTGACGGGAGATAATGCGATCGTTGCGCAAAAAGTTTGTCGAGATGTTGGGATCGATGCTGATGAATACTTATTAGGAACCGATATAGATCATCTGTCAGATGAAGAGTTAGCAGAGAAAGCTGCAAAAACCAATCTGTTTGCAAAATTAAATCCAATGCAAAAATCCCGAATCATTGAAACCATTCAAGCGGCAGGCCATACGGTCGGCTTTATGGGAGATGGCATTAACGATGCGCCTGCTTTACGCACGGCAGATGTAGGTATCTCGGTTGATACCGCAGCAGATATCACCAAAGATGCCAGCTCGATCATTTTATTAGAAAAAAGTTTGAATGTCCTTGATAAAGGGGTCATCGAAGGCCGCAAAGTATTTACCAATATGATGAAGTACATCAAAATGACTTTGAGTTCGAATTTCGGGAATGTGTTCTCGATTTTAGTTGCTAGTGCCTTTTTACCTTTCTTACCAATGTTGTCCATTCAACTGTTGGTTCAAAACTTGGTGTACGATATGGCTCAATTGACGATTCCATGGGACAACGTAGATAAAGAAGAGTTAGAAAAACCAGTTAAATGGCAAGTGGGTGGACTATTGAAGTTTACCGTCGGCATTGGACCTGTTAGCAGCATCTTCGATATTTTGACCTTCTTTATGATGTGGCATGTCTTTAGTGCAAATACCATCCAAGAGCAAGCCTTGTTCCAAGCAGGATGGTTTATGATTGGCTTAACGACACAAACCTTAGTCGTTCACATGATCAGAACGAGAAAATTACCATTTATCAAAAGTATGGCATCACCTGCAGTTTTGATTTCAAGTGTTCTAGCGATTGCAGTTGGCTTCTTGGTCATCTTGACGCCATTGCATACCGTCTTTGATTTTGCAGCACTGCCATCAAGTTACTGGCCATGGTATGTCGGTATCAATCTAGCTTATTTAGTAACAGTTGAGTTTGCGAAACGCATTTACATTCATGTCACGAGAGAATGGATTTAAAAAAACAGGTCGGCGTTCTTCCTAACAAGGGGAGAACGGCCGATCTGTTTCTTTTTATCCGTTCTCTGTATTATTTTTTTCTCATATTAAGAAATTTCTCTTAGATCCAAGTCGAATCTTTCACAAGTGATAATAAAAGGATTATGCTTAATCTGTTTTGTATAATGATGATTGCTGTACTATTCTTAAATAAAAAAAAGAATCTGAAAAGAAAAAATCGAAGAAAGCGATTGCTTTAATGTGATTAATTTCACTAATGTTTTCTTAAGAGTTGCTACAGTGGGAATTCTTTTATTAAAAAAAATACCCTTTTCACTTGTCATTTTCGAAGTTAAATGATAATTTATAAGAGTAAATGAAATTTCGATAGTACAGATTTAAACCCTGTTACATACGAAAGTGAATTTTTATATCAGAGAGGAAAGTGTGTCAAGATGGCAAAAAAACAAAAAGCACTTGATTTCCAAGCGATTTTGGAGCAAGTCAATGCGGATTTTCCAACTTACCAAGCTTTGGACAAAGACGGGAAAATTGTAAATCAAGAGTTAGTACCAGATTTAAGTGACGACGAATTAGTTGAATTGATGACTCGTATGGTATGGTCTCGTGTATTAGACCAACGCTCAACTGCGTTAAACCGTCAAGGTCGTCTAGGTTTCTTCGCGCCAACTGCTGGACAAGAAGCAAGCCAATTAGCAAGTCAATTTGCTTTTGAAAAAGAAGACGTTTTATTACCTGGTTACCGTGATGTACCACAATTGATCCAACACGGCCTGCCATTGAAAGAAGCTTTCTTATGGTCACGTGGTCACGTTGCTGGGAACCTTTACCCAGAAGATTTAAAAGCATTGCCACCACAAATCATCATTGGTGCACAATACGTCCAAGCAGCCGGTGTTGCTTTAGGATTGAAAAAACGTAACAAGAAAAATGTAGTATTTACTTATACAGGTGATGGCGGTTCTTCACAAGGGGACTTCTATGAAGCAATCAACTTTGCAGGGGCTTACCATGCAAACGCTGTATTCTACATCCAAAACAATGGTTTTGCGATCTCTACACCTCGTGAAGTACAAAGTGCGGCACCAACCTTGGCACAAAAAGCTGCAGCAGCTGGGATCCCTGGTATCCAAGTTGACGGTATGGATCCATTGGCAGTGTACTATGTTTCTAAAGCAGCTCGTGAATGGGCAGCAAACGGCAACGGTCCTGTATTGATTGAAACCTTGACTTACCGTTACGGTCCACATACATTGTCTGGTGATGATCCAACCCGTTACCGTTCAAAAGACATGGACAGCGAATGGCAACAAAAAGATCCATTGGTACGTTTCCGTACTTACTTAACTGAAAAAGGACTTTGGTCTGAAGAAAAAGAAGAACAAGTCATTGAACAAACAAAAGAAGAAATCAAAGCAGCGATCGCTGAAGCTGACCGCGTGCCAAAACAAAAAGTTTCAGATTTCTTGAAAAACATGTTTGAAGTTCAACCACAAAACATTAAAGAACAAATTGCAACTTACGAAGCGAAGGAGTCGAAATAGTCATGGCACAAAAAACAATGATTCAAGCAATTACAGATGCCTTAGCTGTTGAAATGGAAAATGACAAAGAGATTTTAGTCTTTGGTGAAGATGTCGGTAAAAACGGCGGGGTTTTCCGTGCAACAGAAGGTTTACAAGAAAAATTCGGTGAAGATCGTGTCTTCGATACCCCTCTTGCTGAATCTGGTATCGGCGGCTTGGCTTTCGGTTTAGCATTAGAAGGTTTCCGTCCAGTTCCAGAAATCCAATTCTTTGGTTTCGTATTTGAAACCTTTGACGAAATCGTTGGTCAAATGGCGCGTACTCGTTACCGTATGGGTGGTACACGTAATTTACCAATCACTATTCGCTCACCATTTGGTGGCGGTGTGCACACACCAGAATTACACTCAGATAACTTGGAAGGATTGATCGCTCAATCACCTGGTATCCGTGTCGTTATTCCATCAAACCCATATGATGCAAAAGGATTATTGATTGCTTCTATCCGCAGCAATGACCCAGTTGTTTTCTTAGAGCACATGAAACTTTACCGTTCATTCCGTGAAGAAGTGCCAGAAGAAGCATACGAAGTTCCTTTAGACAAAGCAGCAGTCACTCGTGAAGGTTCTGATGTTTCAATCATCACTTATGGTGCGATGGTTCGTGAAGCAATCAAAGCTGCTGACAACTTAGCAAAAGAAAACATCAACGCTGAAATCATCGACTTGCGTACAGTTGCTCCTCTTGATGTTGAAACGATCATCAAATCAGTTGAAAAAACTGGTCGTGTAGTTGTCGTTCAAGAAGCACAAAAACAAGCAGGTGTTGGCGCTCAAGTCGTTTCTGAAATTTCTGAACGTGCGGTTCTATCACTAGAAGCTCCAATCGGACGCGTGTCTGCACCAGATACGATCTTCCCATTCGGTCAAGCTGAAAACATTTGGTTGCCAAATGCAAAAGACATCGAAGACAAAGTGAAAGAAATCGTGAACTTTTAATAGTTGAAGAAGGGAAGAATAGAAAATGGCATTTCAATTTAAATTACCGGATATCGGTGAAGGAATTGCAGAAGGCGAAATCGTAAAATGGTTCGTCAAAGCAGGGGATACCATCAATGAAGATGATACCTTACTAGAAGTTCAAAATGATAAATCAGTGGAAGAAATTCCATCTCCAGTAACAGGAACAGTGAAAAACATCGTTGTCCCTGAAGGTACAGTCGCAAACGTTGGAGATGTCCTTGTTGAGATCGATGCACCAGGACATGAAGACAACGAAGGCGATGCAGGTGTAGCAGCAGAGTCTCAAACACCAGCAAAACCAGCGGCAGAACCTACAACGGAAACGGCTGAAGCATCAGCTGGTTCTTCTGAAGGCGCAGGCGTTTTCCAATTCAAATTACCAGATATCGGTGAAGGAATTGCAGAAGGCGAAATCGTAAAATGGTTCGTTAAAGCAGGAGATACCATCAATGAAGATGATACGTTGCTTGAAGTTCAAAACGACAAATCAGTGGAAGAAATCCCATCTCCAGTAACAGGAACAGTGAAAAACATCGTTGTTGCTGAAGGAACAGTCGCAAATGTTGGAGATGTTTTAGTTGAAATCGACGCACCTGGTCACAACAGTGCGCCTGCTTCATCAAGCGCACCTGCAGAAGCACCAAAAGAAAAAGTGGAAACTTCTGGTTCAGCAAGTGTTGTTGAAGCAGCAGATCCTAACAAACGTGTATTGGCTATGCCTTCTGTCCGTCAATTTGCTCGCGAAAAAGATGTTGATATTTCTCAAGTATCAGCAACAGGTAAAGGCGGCCGTGTAACAAAAGAAGACATCGAAAACTTCCTATCAGGTGGCGGACAAGCTGCAAAAGCTGAAACTCAAGCTCCTGCGAAAGAAGAAACAAAAGCTGCAGCAACTGAAAGCAAACCAGCAGCTCCAGCAAAAGCCTTCAAATCAAACTTAGGTGATTTAGAAGAACGTGTGGCCTTAACACCTACCCGTAAAGCAATCGCTAAAGCGATGGTAAACAGCAAACAAACAGCACCTCATGTAACCTTGCATGATGAAGTTGAAGTAACAAACCTATGGGATAACCGTAAGAAATTCAAAGAAGTTGCTGCTGCAAACGGCACAAAACTTACATTCTTACCATATGTTGTGAAAGCATTGACTGCAACAGTGAAAAAATTCCCTATCTTGAATGCGTCAATCGATGATGCAAAACAAGAGATCGTATACAAAAACTATTACAACATCGGTATCGCAACAGATACTGACCATGGGTTGTATGTACCAAACGTAAAAGATGCAGATCGTAAAGGCATGTTTGCTATCGCTGATGAAATCAACGAAAAAGCAAAACTTGCTCATGACGGCAAATTGGCTGCAGATGATATGCGTAATGGTACCATCACAATCAGTAACATCGGTTCAGTTGGTGGCGGCTGGTTCACTCCAGTAATCAACTACCCTGAAGTAGCTATTTTGGGTGTAGGTACGATCGCGCAACAACCAATCGTAAACGCTGAAGGCGAAATCGTTGTCGGACGTGTGATGAAACTTTCATTAAGCTTCGACCACCGTATCGTTGATGGCGCAACAGCGCAACAAGCAATGAATAATATCAAACGTCTATTAGCTGATCCAGAGCTATTAATGATGGAAGGATGATTAACAAATGGTAGTTGGAGATTTTGCTGTTGAATTAGATACAGTTGTAATCGGTGCGGGACCTGGCGGCTATGTAGCTGCCATCCGCGCTGCTGAAATGGGACAAAAAGTAGCAATCATTGAAAGAGAATACATCGGCGGCGTTTGTTTGAACGTTGGTTGTATCCCTTCAAAAGCCTTGATCGCTGCAGGTCATCATTACCAAGAATCTTTGGATTCAACAATGTTTGGTGTAACAAGTGAAAATGTTTCCCTTGATTTTACTAAAACTCAAGAATGGAAAGACAACAAAGTCGTTAAAACATTAACTTCAGGTGTTGGTTTCCTATTGAAAAAACACAAAGTAGAAACGATTGAAGGAGAAGCTTTCTTCGTTGATGATCACACATTGCGTGTCATCCACCCAGATTCAGCACAAACATACTCTTTCAACAATGCAATCATCGCAACAGGTTCTCGTCCAATTGAAATCCCTGGTTTCAAATTCGGCGGGCGTGTTCTTGATTCAACTGGCGGATTGGCATTAAAAGAAGTTCCTAAAAAATTCGTTGTTATCGGTGGCGGTGTCATCGGTTCTGAACTAGGTGCAGCTTATGCAAACCTAGGGGCAGAAGTAACGATCCTTGAAGGCTCTCCTCAAATCTTGCCAACCTATGAAAAAGACATGGTCAAATTGGTTGAAGAAGACTTTGCGAAAAAAGGTGTAACAGTCGTTACCAACGCAATGGCGAAAGAAGCAATTGACAATGGCGATAGCGTAACTGTGAAATATGCCGTAGATGGTAAAGAAGAATCAGTTACTGCTGATTACGTAATGGTTACTGTTGGTCGTCGTCCAAATACTGATGACATGGGCTTAGAACAAGCAGGTGTTGAAGTAGGCGAACGCGGATTGATCACGGTTGACAAACAAGGCCGTACCAACGTATCAAACATCTACGCAATTGGTGATATCGTACCTGGTGCTGCATTAGCACATAAAGCTAGCTACGAAGCAAAAATCGCTGCTGAAGCAATCTCTGGTAAAAAAGTTGCCGTTGATTACAAAGCGATGCCTGCAGTTGCCTTTACTGACCCAGAATTGGCTTCTGTCGGTATGACGATCAAAGATGCCAAAGATGCTGGAATTGAAGCAAAAGCATTCAAATTCCCATTCTCAGGTAACGGTCGTGCGTTATCTCTAGGAAAAACTGAAGGATTCATCCGCTTAGTAACAACGGTTGAAGACAATGTGATCATCGGTGCGCAAATTGCTGGTCTAGGAGCAAGCGATATGGTTTCAGAACTTGCTCTTGCTATTGAATCTGGCATGAACGCAGAAGATATCGCGTTAACGATCCATCCACATCCATCTCTAGGTGAGATCACAATGGATGCTGCTGAGTTAGCTCTAGGATTACCAATCCACATTTAAGCTTTGTGAAACTCGTTCATCATTTGGTGAACGAGTTTTTTTATCACCAGAAATAAAGCGATCCTATGCTATTGACAGAATCTTCTGGAAATGATACGATGCTCTTAATATTTCAACCGTTGATGAGGAAAGTAAATTGATTTGGCAAGCCTAGAGAGTCTTCGTAAGGTGCAAGAAGAACTTGTAGGATCAATCGAAAATGGCCTCTAAGGTGATCTTCTGAACTTGTACGAAAGATAAGGAGATCCGGGTGCGCCCGCTATCGCGTCAAAGTATAACGACGTTTATTTGTCGCGTACTTGCTGAGAAGCATGCTGAAAAGTCTGCTTGAATAAAGGTGGTAACACGTAAACACGTCCTTTGATATTTCGATATCAGAGGGCTTTTTTATTTGCATTATTAAGGAGGAATAGTATGACAGAAAGATTTGAGACGATTCAATTACACGGAGGACAAACACCAGATCCTACCACAGGGAGTCGCGCCGTACCCATTTATCAAACCACATCCTATGTGTTTGATGATGCTGACCAAGCGGCAGCGAGATTTAGTCTTAGTGAAAATGGCAATATCTATACCCGTATTACCAATCCGACGACCGCGGTTCTAGAAGAACGATTAGCCCTTTTAGAAGGTGGTGTCGGTGCGTTAGCTACGGCTTCTGGCTCAGCAGCGATCACCTATGCAATTTTAAATCTCGCGCAAGCAGGAGATCATATCGTTTCTGCTGCTTCAATTTATGGCGGTACCTATAATTTGTTCGCCCATACATTGCCAGATTTTGGCATCACCACAAGCTTTGTTGATAGTGAAGATCTGGCAGCACTAAAAGCAGCCATCCAAGAAAATACCAAAGCAGTTTTTCTAGAGTCTTTAGGCAATCCAGATATTGATATTGCCGACTTTAAAAAGATTGCAACGATCGCTCATGAAGCCGGGATTCCCCTGATCATTGACAACACCTTTGCGACTCCCTATCTGTTTCGAGGGTTTGAGCATGGGGCGGACATCATCGTTTATTCCACGACAAAATATCTCGGTGGTCACGGGGCTGCTTTAGGAGGGGCTATTATTGATAGTGGCAACTTTGATTGGACAAACGGCAAATTTCCCAAGCTGGTCGATCCCGATCATAGTTACCATGGAATCTCATGGGTAGAAGCCGCTGGTAACGCTGCCTATATCACTCGGGCCCGAACGATTCTTTTACGGGATACAGGTGCTGCGATTTCTCCCTTCAATTCATGGGTGTTGCTTTTAGGCATCGAAACGCTTTCGTTGCGGATGGAACGTCATGTAGAAAATGCGCAACAAGTTGCTGAATTTTTAGCCAAGCACTCGGAAGTTTCTTGGGTTCATTTCCCAACCCTGCCGGACAGTCCTTATTTTAAGCGGGCGCAGGAGTATTTCCCCAAAGGGACCAGTTCGGTCTTTTCCTTCGGATTAAAGGGTGGGGCAGAAGCAAGCAAAACCTTTTGTGGCGCAACCAAGCTCTTCTCTTTGCTGGCAAATGTCGGGGATGCAAAGTCCTTGATCATCCATCCAGCTTCGACGACCCATTCACAGCTTAGCGTAGAAGAACTTGCAGCAGCCAAAATTCGTCCAGAGACGATTCGCTTATCCATTGGATTGGAAAACATCGATGATCTATTGGAAGATCTCACACAAGCTTTTCAACAGCTCTAAATAGTTGGATAAGTAGGAAAAGCGCAGGATACTATGCTGCGCTTTTTTGTTGTGGGTTAGTGTTTCAAATAAAACTGCGGTTTCTGTTGATAGAAGGATAGTAAATCCATCGGTTCTATGCTATATTTAGTTGCTAAGGAATATGGATAAGGTGGGGGATGTATGCGTAATCATGCAAGTGACAAGAGGATTCGGTTTTACTACACAAGTTTGCAATTTCTTTATTGGATGATGTTTTGCTCAATCTATGGCTTTGCGACACTCTTTTTGATTTATTTCAAGGTCGATCCGGCAAAAATTGGCGGTATTTTAGCCCTAGTCAATATTGCGTCTACGATTTTGCAGCCCTTCATCAGTCAAGTCATTATCAAAAAAAGCAAAGTACCGCTGATCGTTGTATTGAAAACGATGACAATCGGCGTGGTCACGGTGCTCTTAGCAGGTGTGATTTTCCCTGCATTATCGATACTGACTTATGTTTTAGGAGGGATTTTGCTCGTTTCCATGCAGTCCTTTCTCAACGCCTTGGCATTTGAATACACGAATAGCGGCAACAAAATCAATTTTGGCTTTTCGCGTGCGGGTGGATCACTAGGATTTGCGGGGACCTCCTTTTTACTGGGGCAGCTCTTGGAGGAGTTTTCGGCAGCCCTTTTGCCAATGATCGCTATCGGGCAGGCCGTTTTGTTTCTCATTATTTTGCTTTTGCTGCCAGCGATCAAGAAGCCAGAAATGCCCGTGATGCTTACAGAACAAAGGCATTCAGGTGCCTTTTTGAAAAAATATCCTTTTTTACTCTTTCTCTTTGTCGGGTTTAGCTTTCTCTTCAGCTTCCACACGATGATCAACAGTTTTTTGGCACAAATTTTTGCCGATATTGGCGGTGGCAGTAAGGAAGTTGGCATCGCCCTGATGGTTGCGGCGTTATGCGAATTGCCAGGCATGATTTTCTTTGAACAGTTAGTGAGGATACGGTCTAGCCGTTTTTGGCTGTTGTTTTCCAGTGTTGCCTTTGCCATTCGTGGGGTGCTGATGCTGTTGATCAGCTCCATCATCCTGATGGAAATGAGCCATTTGATGCAAGGGGTTAGTTTTGCTTTGTTTATTCCAGCTTCGGCTTATTTGTTCAACCATAGTTTGGCAGATGAAGACCGGGTTTTTGGACAAACGATCATCATTATTGCTACCACGATCGGTGGCGTGATCGGCAATCTTTTAGGGGGGATGCTGATCCAAAGCTTCGGTGTCTGGGAAATGCTTTTGATTGGGACTGGGTTTGCCGTTTTGGGTGCTGCATTGACCTTTATCGGTGTGAAAAAAATCCCTAAAAGCGACAAGAAATTAGCGATCGTAAGCGAATGATCGATAGGTAAAAAAAAGAGTTGCGGCCGTATTTGCTTCGGTCGCAACTCTTTTGAATCTGATCAACGGGTACTATTTCTTTTCTAATACAGCGATAAATTCCCGCATATAGTCTGGTAGATCTGGGGGACGGCGGCTGGAAACGATATGTCCATCCGTAACAACAGGTGTATCGACCCATGTGGCTCCAGCATTTGTCATATCATCTTTGATGCCTGGTGTACTGGTGACCGTCTTGCCTTGCAGGATATTCGCAGAAATCAAGACCCAGCCTGCATGACAGATTTGACCAATGATTTTTTGGTCTTTGTCCATCGTTTGCACGAAAGAGATGACCTCTGGGAAACGTCGCAATTTATCAGGCGCCCAACCACCTGGAACTAAGATGGCATCGTAGTCATCGGCATGAATATCAGAAAAAGCAAAGGCTGATTCTGCGGGTACGCCGTATTTGCCAATATACGTTTTATGCGCTTCTTCACCGACTAAATCGACTTGTGCGCCTTCTTCCCGTAACCGATGGACCGGATACCACAGTTCTAAATCTTCGAAATCATTGTCGACTAAGGCAATGATTTTTTTGTTTTCTAAACGCAAGAGAATTCCTCCTTTTTCTCGTTATTCTTACTGTAACATCATGCAAAGAGAAACACCAAAAGTATGCTTCTTAAAAAATGCCAAGGAGCTATTTTGAGAATGGTCATTCAGAGCAATGGTAATGATGTAAGCGTTGTAATCACAAGGAAAGTAAGAGATAATGAGAGAAAGCCAAAGGAGGCGAAGATGTGGAAGCATTCGAAAAAGCTCGAAAATTTATTTACAAAAACGCGCGCCCTGTAGACCTTGCTCGTTGGCAGTACCATTTTGAAAATGGATCTCGCGAGGCTGTCTTACAGGCGTTACAAGTCTACCAAAATGAAGATGGGGGGTATGGGCATGGTTTGGAACCTGATCATTGGAATCCCAACAGTACACCAATTGCAGTGTGGGAGGCATGTCGAATTTTAAGAGAGCTTGAATGCCTTCATTCGACAAATCCACAAGTCCAAGGGATTCTAAGGTATTTAGCTAGTGGAAAAGAATTTTCTGAAGGGAAATGGTTCAACCAAGTGCCGTCAACGGTATCCTATCCGCATGCGATTTGGTGGGAGAGTCCTGTGGGCGTGCCAGCAGACAACCCAACGGTCAGTCTAGCTGGTACGATCTTAAGGACAGGGGAAACGACCCTCTATCAAAAAGCACAAGCAATCGCCGAAACAGCAGTTGCAAGTTTTCTTAATGAGCCAACCAGTGAAATGCACACATTAGTCGTCTATCTAGAATTATTACAAGACTGTGAAGAAATCCAGTATCAGCCTGTTTTAGCAAATGAACGCTTTCGCGAGATCTTATTCCAGCAAATTCGCCATACAGTCTCAAACGAGCCAGAAGAGTGGTTCACATCTTATGTCAGCAAACCTTCAAATTTTTTCTTTACAAGAGAGCAGCTGCTTGGGATCTTTAGTGAAGAATTATGTAAAAAAGAAGCTCAAAAAATTTTAGAACACCAACAAGCAGACGGATCATTTGTCATTCCATGGCAATGGGGAACGGATTACCCAGAGTTTTTCATTAGTAAACAGTGGTGGAAATCAATTGCTATCATTAAAAATTTTTTGTTTTTGCGGGCTTTTCTAGACGAACCTTTTTGAAATCGGCCATCTTTTAATTGGCGATCTCGTTGAAAGAACAAAGGAATTTCCTTCTTATTTGAGATTCATGGAGTTCAGCTTCTAAAAATCCCAATAGTTTGTAAACCAGAGGTACATTCATTGCCAGGATGTACCTTTTTTTGCAGTGGAGGCTCTGACCTATTTTCAATTTTGTGGTACACTGAATAAGATGAATAGGAGTGGTAATATGCGGGATTATCAATATCCTCTTGACTTAGATTGGTCGACAGATGAAATGGTCGTCGTCATGAAGATGTGGGAACGGTTAGAACAAGCCTATGAAAAAGGCCTTCCTAGCAGCACGTTTCTTGAGGCGTATCAAGCCTTTAAAAAAGTCGTTCCTAGCATTGGCGAGGAACGCCGTTTAGGTAGAGAATTTGAAGAACTATCAGGCTATTCGCTATACCATACTGTGCAGGCAGCGAAAAAGACTGAGGGAAAACTAAAAATGAAAGGGTAGATCAACGAATGCATGAAATCGTTAATGAAGTTCGCCAGTGGATGGTCGCTGCAGGCGAAACGATCAAAGACAATTTAAATAAAGAAGACTTGGTGGTCGAGACAAAATCAGGACGGAAAGACTTAGTGACAGAATTGGATAAAGCCACGCAAGATTTTCTGATTGGTAAGATCCAATCCTATGATCCGAATGCCAAAATTTTAGGTGAAGAAAACGGACTGGACACACTTGCTGACATGAGTGGGCGGGTCTTCATCATTGATCCGATCGATGGAACGATGAATTTCGTGTTGGAAAAAGAAAACTTTTGTATCATGATTGCGATCTACGAAGAGGGCAAAGGGCGCTTTGGCTTTGTCTATAATGTCATGAAAGATGAATTCTTATGGGGTGGTCCAGAGATTGGTGTCTATAACAATGGCAAGAAGATCGAACCGCCGAAAGATATTGCCTTATCCGAAGGTCTCGTTGGCTTGAATTCACCCATGTTGATCCATAACCGCCACCATGAAACTGAGGTCAGTGACAAAGCATTAGGCATTCGTATGACTGGATGTGCTGGAGTAGAGCTGATCGCCCTCGCTAAAGGACAAAGAGCAGGCTATCTTTCTCATCTTGCGCCATGGGATTATGCGCCAGGGGGCGTTTTGTTAGAAACCCTTGGATTAAAAATGGCAAACATCAAAGGAGAGCCGCTATCCCTGAATGGACGGGAATTGTTTGTCGGCGGTACACCGAAAGCTTTTGAAGAATTATTGGCGATCGTCAATCAATAAGAAAAAACCAGATATTTTTTTAATATCTGGTTTTTTCTGTAAAAATGAAAACTTTGCACTATATTTCAGAAAGAAATTCTGGTATAATGGCTTGTCGAGTGCAATGTCACCAAAAAAGGAGTTTATAAATTGAATATTAGAAATGATATCCGCAACGTCGCTATTATTGCCCACGTTGACCACGGAAAAACTACATTAGTTGATGAATTATTGAAACAATCCCAAACGTTAGATAGCCATACCCAATTACAAGAACGGGCAATGGATTCAAATGCGATCGAAAAAGAACGTGGTATCACGATCTTAGCGAAAAATACAGCGGTTGAATACAACGGAACCAAAATCAATATCATGGATACCCCAGGACACGCGGACTTCGGTGGTGAAGTAGAGCGGATCATGAAAATGGTCGATGGTGTTGTTTTAGTTGTTGATGCTTATGAAGGAACGATGCCTCAAACACGTTTCGTATTGAAAAAAGCATTGGAACAACATTTAGTCCCAATCGTTGTTGTTAACAAAATCGACAAACCATCTGCTCGTCCTGAGCACGTGGTAGATGAAGTATTAGAACTATTTATCGAATTAGGTGCAGACGATGACCAATTGGACTTCCCAGTGATCTACGCTTCTGCGATCAACGGAACCTCAAGTGAATCAGATGATCCTGCCGACCAACAAAAAACGATGGCACCATTGTTTGATACGATCGTAAAACACATTCCATCACCAATCGACAATAGCGATGAGCCATTGCAATTCCAAGTATCTTTACTTGATTACAATGACTACGTTGGACGTATCGGAATCGGACGTGTCTTCCGTGGAACGATCAAAGTTGGCGACCAAGTTGCTTTGATGAAACTTGATGGCCAAGTGAAGAAATTCCGTGTCACAAAATTATTCGGTTTCTTCGGTTTGAAACGTTTAGAGATCCAAGAAGCGAAAGCTGGCGATTTGATCGCTGTTTCTGGGATGGAAGACATCTTCGTTGGTGAAACAGTCACACCGATCGATCACCAAGATTCATTGCCTGTTTTACACATTGATGAGCCAACGTTACAAATGACCTTTGTCGTGAACAACTCACCATTTGCAGGTCGTGAAGGGAAATTCGTAACCGCTCGTAAAATTGAAGAACGCTTGATGGCGCAACTACAAACAGACGTGTCTCTACGTGTTGAACCAATCGGACCAGATTCTTGGACTGTTTCAGGACGTGGCGAACTTCATTTATCGATCTTGATCGAAAACATGCGTCGTGAAGGCTTTGAATTGCAAGTTTCTCGTCCAGAAGTTATCGAACGCGAAATCGATGGCGTGAAATGCGAACCATTTGAACGAGTGCAAATCGACACACCAGAAGAATACATGGGTTCAGTGATTGAATCACTAGGGATTCGTAAAGCAGAAATGCAAGACATGATCAATACAGGAAATGGACAAGTACGGATCATTTTCTTAGCACCAGCTCGTGGCTTGATCGGCTATACGACAGAATTCCTATCAATGACTCGCGGGTACGGTATCATGCACCACACCTTCGACCAATACTTGCCAATGATTCAAGGGCAAATCGGCGGACGCCACCACGGCGCACTTGTATCGATCGATACAGGAAAAGCAACGACTTACTCAATCATGAGTATTGAAGAACGTGGAACGGTCTTCGTTGAACCAGGTACTGAAGTATATGAAGGAATGATCGTCGGCGAAAACTCTCGTGACAATGACTTAACGGTCAATATTACGAAGGCAAAACAAATGACCAACGTCCGTTCAGCGACGAAAGACCAAACATCTGTCATCAAGAAACCAAGAATCCTTTCACTAGAAGAATCATTGGAGTTCTTGAACGATGACGAATACTGTGAAGTAACACCAGAAAGCATTCGTTTGAGAAAACAAATCTTAAACAAGAGCGAACGGGAAAAATCACAGAAAAAGAAAAAAACAGCTGACAAATAAACAATGATCAAGGTTTTTACCAACTTCTGATCTGTTCGATTTTCCGAAGGATGGAAAAGGGATTGCTCCTGTGGTGCAGCGGCTCTTCGCCGCACCCCCTAGAAAAGCAATCAGCCGATTTCCCTCCTTCGGTTCTTTTTTGCACGTCTACCCGATCTGTTGAACCATTAAAATAAGCACCGCTTGCAATTTCGACCATTCCTTTTTAAAATGGAGAAAGTAAGCACAAAGGAGAAATCTATGAAAAATTATCCTGTTAAAAAGAATCAGGAACTTGAAGTCGATATTTTGGACCTTTCCCATGAAGGAAATGGAATCGCCAAAGTCGATGGGTACTTATTATTTATTGAAAACACCCTGCCAAATGAACGTGCCTTAGTCAAAGTGTTGAAAGTCGGTAACAAATTTGGTTTTGCCAAAGTGATGAAACTGTTGCAAGCGAGTCCTGATCGGCAAGAATTACCGAATGAAGCATTGTTGCGCACCGGGATCGCTCCATTGAGTCATTTGAGCTATGACAAACAATTAGCCTTCAAACAGCAGCAAGTAGAGAATGTTTTGGCTAAAATCGCCAAACTGCCTGAAATTAAGGTCAATGCACCAATCGGAATGGAAAAACCATTTGGTTACCGCAACAAAGCGCAAATCCCTGTGCAAAAGATTCATGGAAAATTAACGACTGGATTTTACCGCAAAAACAGCCATACTCTGGTATCGATCGAAGACTTTTATATTCAAGATCCAAACATCGATCAAGCAATCATCAAAGTCAGAGATATTTTGCAGCGCTTCAATGTCAAAGCCTACAATGAAGAAGCCCATGAAGGGTTCTTACGCCACATTGTCTTTCGTCGTGGGCATCACTCAGGTGAAATGATGGTCGTATTAGTGACACGTAAACCGAAATTCTTCAAGGGAGAAGAGATCGCGGAAGTGATCCACGAAGAGATTCCAGAAGTTGTTTCTGTCATTCAAAACATCAATGAAGAAAAAACTAATGTGATCATGGGCGAGTTCGAGCGTGTTTTGTATGGCAAGTCATCGATCGATGATCAATTATTAGGCAAAACCTTCCAAATCTCAGCGAAATCTTTCTACCAAGTCAACACAGCGCAAACAGAAGTCTTGTACCAAACCGCCTTCGAGATGGCACAACTGTCTGAAAATGATGTCGTTGTGGATGCCTATGCAGGAATCGGAACGATCGGGATCAGTTTGGCTGATCGCGTGAAAGAAGTGTTAGGGATGGAAGTCATTCCTGAAGCAGTGAACGATGCCAAAGCCAATGCCAAAAGAAATGGTGTCGAAAACGTGCATTACTTTATCGGTAAAGCCGAAAAAATCATGCCGCAATGGCTACGCGAAGGCATTCAACCGACAGTCGTCTTCGTTGATCCACCTCGCAAAGGTTTAGATGCCAGCTTTATTGAAACGACCGCTGCGGTTAAACCAGAGCGCATCGTCTACATTTCCTGCAATCCAGCAACCTTGGCTCGTGACCTCGCATTGTTTGCGGAAGAAGGGTATATGACAAAAGAAGTCCAACCTGTTGATTTGTTCCCGCAAACGACCCATGTGGAGTGTGTCGTGTTGTTAGAACGTCGTTAAGAAATAACAAGTTTTTTCAGCAATTTTGACATTGAAGTCTTTTTATGGTAATTGTCATAAAATCTTACGATAGCAAAGTTACTAGAGAAAGGGAGTCAACTGAGAAATAAGCAACTATAACCCATTTGTCTCTCTAATTACGTCGATTGTGATGTATAGAATGGATGAAAGATAAAACCAGAAACTGGAACAGAAAGACACTCTTTCTGTTCCAGTTTTTTTGTTCTTTCTCACTATTGATGAGCAGGGAAAAAATCAATGTAAAAAGCAGTGAAGCTTCAAATATGCAGACAGCCAAATTCTTTAACAAAATGGTTTGTCGGCAATTTATAGTTAATGTGTATAAAAATATGGCATGTGGTGATTAGAAAGTATTATAATAAACGTAGTAAACAGAAAATTTTGTTAGGAGGGATTGCACATGGCAACGATTCGTGCATTTTCACACAAAGAGATTACACCGCAGAATACGCATTTGTCTAGTTTTAAAGTGTTGATAGAGTCAGCTTTTTATGGGAACAATGTCACTTGGATTCATGATCTAGCCACTGCCTATCACTTAGCAAAAGAATCTTCTGGCGCTATTCTTACGGATATGCCGGTCACCCACACCGAAGAGCTAGGTTTACCAGAGGATGCAAAAGTCATCGTGTTCAATGACGGAAAAGTAGTCGGACGGACAGCAGCAGCTCGCCGCATCATCGAACATCCCGGCATTGATCGAAAATTGTATGAAGGGATTTTAAGAGATGCTTTATTTCAAGGGACACGTAAAAAATTTTATGGCAGTGAAGTTGTTGTAGGATTAGACGAAGCATTTATGGTCAAAGCACACCTGTTGTTACCAGAGCACTATGAAACCAATTTTTACTCTTATTTGTTGAATTTTCAATTGATGACGAAATCATGGGAGGAAAGGTATCAACGTTCCAAAGAATATCCAGAGACGGACATTTTTTTGTACGCTGATCCAGATTGGTCTCATCCTGATTTTCCTTATGGGCTGTCTCTCTTTGATCCTGAACACAATGTTGCGGCAGTCTTAGGCTTAAACTATTTTGGTGAATTGAAAAAAGCGACATTAACTTTGGCTTGGGCTACCGCGCATCGCAATGGCTTTGTGGCGTGTCATGGGGGAATGAAGCAATATCAGTTACCGAATCGAACATTTACGATGGCTGCTTTTGGTCTTTCAGGATCAGGAAAATCGACTATCACATTGGCGGAACATGATGGCAAATATGAGATCAAGGTTCTGCATGACGATGCATTTGTGATTAATCAAACAAATGGTGCGTCCACTGCTCTGGAGCCTTCTTATTTTGATAAAACGCAAGACTATCCATTAACCAACCCAAATGTCCGCTACTTTATCACCTGTCAAAATGTTGGGGTTACTTTGGACGAGGAAGGAAAAAAGGTCCTCGTGACCCAAGATATTCGTAACGGGAATGGCCGAACCGTCAAATCACGGTATGTCACACCCAATCGGGTGGATCATTTAGATTCGCCGATCGATGCAGTATTTTGGATCATGAAAGATGACACGCTGCCTCCTGTAGTAAAAATTGACGATCCGATTTTAGCCGCTGTTTTTGGTTTGACCTTAGCTACGAAGCGTACGACAGCTGAACATGTTGTCGAGACCACGGATATAGATAAACTGGTCATCGAACCTTATGCCAATCCATTTAGAGTTTATCCTTTAGGAGAAGATTTTGCTCATTTCATGCACTTATTCAAAGAAAACCAAACGGCTTGTTATATTCTAAATACAGGCTTTTTCAAAGACATGAAGGTCACACCTGAGGTCACGCTGACATCGATTGAAAAAATCGTAGAAGATGAGGCTGAATTTAAAAATTTTGGCGGGATCACAGAGATGAGTTTCCTGCCAGTAACAGGCTTTGAAGTTGATTTTCAAGATGTCTCTTATGTTGCTTATTTAAGAGAGCGGATGCAAGGGCGGTTGGACTTTATTTTGGCTCAGGAGACAGAAAATGATGGCTATAATAAGTTGCCTAAAGAAGTAGCAAAGGCAATGGAAAAGGTGATTTCTAAATTAAGTGAGCTTCCTAGTTAATTCAATTGAATCAAACTTTCGCAAGCGGCTTTTCTTCCTGAAACACTTATTTGGTTAGCCAGAAAGGAGCGATTATGAGCATTCAGTTTCACCATATCCAAATCACAGTCAATGATGTAAAAAAAGCAGAAGGCTTTTATGACCAATTATTTGCACTATTAGGTTTCGACCTTCAAAAGAAATATTCTGGGTATTTAGAACATGCCGAGATGGAAGTAGTAGAATATATAGGGGATTCATTTGATTTCGGTATTTGTTCCCCACGAAAAGAATGGAAGAACGAGAAAATCGATTCAAGAAAACCTGGCTCTGTTCAGCACATAGCATTTAAGGCGGAAAGCCGCGAAGTAGTAGATGCGATTTTTCCCAAAATAAAAGCTTTAGGGGTAAAGATCCTTCACGATCGACCAATGGAATACAAAGAGCGCATCGCCCCTAACTACTATGCCTTATTCTTTGAAAGCCCAGAAGGCATTCGTTTTGAACTATTTCATTATGCCTGATTCTTTAAACTAAAAGAGCGTGGTATGAACTTGTTGCGTGAACGTGTTCCTATTCAGGTGATCTTTCATTATAGGTTCGGATGACCTTGCGATTTCAGAGACAAACTTTTTTCGAACCTGTCATCAGGAAAACTAGACCACTCTTTTTTTAAAGTACGTCCGTTTGGAAAAAACTATTTGATTTCTAAAATTCATTTGGACAATTCGAAGATGAAAATCTAACTCGTGTGTTAAAAAACGTTCGAATTTTTATCATTCTAGAAGCGAGTGCACCGTGGGTCAATGAGGATTATTGGGTTGATTGCACGACACTTAAGAGATGGAGGAAGATCAATATGGATCAGAGCATTCAGCAAGACATCGAAGCAATCATTTCCCATCAATATGATCATGGCGCCGATTTATGGTCGACGCCAGACCATAAATTACTAAAAGGAGCACCCTTTACGACCTTAGAAAGTCCTCTTTATTTACTTGAACTTGGCATGTCACATGAGGAGAACTTATTAAAAGAGACAGCTGCATTGATCTTTCAAGGATGGAGAGAAGATGGCAGATTTAAAATTTCGCCGTCAGGGGGGATCTATCCTTGTCATACAGCACAGGCTTTGCGAACGCTGTGTGCTCTTGGTTACGCAAGGGACCAACGGCTGCAACAGAGCTTTCACTATTTTCTTGCTACTCAGGAAGCAGATGGCGGCTGGAAGTGTAATAAGTATAGTTTTGGTCGCGGACCGGAGACCCACTTTTCTACTCCAATGACGACGTTAACGGTCCTTGATGCCTTTCGATATACTCATGATCGTGAACAGATAGAAACGCTTCATCAAGCAATCGAATTTTTGCTTGCTCATTGGGAGATCCGGCGGCCAATCAGTCCTTGTCATTATGGGATGGGCACATTATTTATGCAGACAGAATATCCCTTTAGAGGGTACAATCTTTTTTATTATCTGTATGTCTTGTCTTTTTATCCTGCTGCCAGAAAAGACGCACGGTTTTTGGAGGCTTTGCAGCAGTTTGAAGCAAAAGTTCAAAATGGCAATGTCATCGTAGAACGGGTCGTACCAAAACTGGGGAAACTGAATTTTTGTAAAAAAGGACAAATAAGTCCCTTTGCTACACAGCGTTACCAAGAAATCCTTGCTCGATTGTCAGAGGATTGAGGAAAAAACAGCCCTTTGAAAGTTTTCCCCCATCTAGACGATTCTTTTTCTTTTCTGGTACACTTTCTGTAAAGAAGCAGTTGATTAAACAACAGAGGGGAGAAAGACATGCAAAAAATATATCTTGTTGAAGATGATGAAACGATCGTCTCTGTTTTAGCAGAATATTTGCAGCAATGGGGGTACGAATGTATTTCGGCGAAGAATTTTGCTAGTATCTTGCAAGAGTTTCATGAGATCAAACCGGATCTCGTTCTTTTAGATATTTCGCTGCCTTATTACAACGGGTATCATTGGTGCCAAGAAATTCGCAAGACGTCAGAAGTGCCGATCATTTTCCTTTCGTCGATGGATCAACAGATGAATCAGATCATGGCGATGAACATGGGGGCGGATGATTATTTAACAAAACCCTTTGATTTAGCCTTCGTTTTGGCAAAAATCCAAGCGTTGCTGCGGCGCAGCTATCAGTATAGCCACCAACAAGCGCTGACCTTTAAGATAGGGCAAGTAACCTTTTATCCCACAGAAAATGTATTAAAAAAACAGGGGGAACAGTTGCCACTGTCTCCAAATGAAGCTCGGATTCTTTCCTTGCTTTTGCAGCATCGAGGGAAGATCGTAGCCAAAGAGACCATCATTGAAATGCTCTGGAATAGTGAAGAATTCATCGATAATAACACATTAGCGGTCAATATGACCCGCTTGCGAAAAAAATTAAGCCAGATCGAACTATCCGATTTGATCCAAACGGTAAAGAATAAAGGCTATTTGATAGAAAAGGAACACGCCTATGACTAACGTGAAAGAATATTTCGTCCTTTATGGAAAGTTTTATCTCGTTTACCTGCTATTTAGTGCGGGCTTATTTGGGCTATTCTTTCTCCATAGCCTTTCATTGGAGCCCTTCATTGACTATGTGGTCTTTTCAGGGGTGATCTTAGGGGGACTTTCCCTTTTTCATTATTTTCGTTACGCACAAAAAAGAAAGCAGCTGCAGCATTTATTAAGAAAAGAACGTATGACGGAAGCGGCGTTGGCGTTCTTGCCTGCCACTCGAAATCGTTTAGAAGACGAATACCAAGCCCTTCTAAGGCAGCTGGCAAAAGAAAAAACGCTGTCCGATTACAAAGCAACCATGAAAAATGAAGAAATTTATGAAGATTTCGGTTTGTGGCTTCATCAAATCAAAACGCCTCTAGCGGCGCTAGATCTTTTGGTGCAAAGCGATTCGTTGTCACCGACGGAGGTCAAAGCGGAATTATTTAAGGTGAATGATTACTTGCAAATGATGTTGAATTATTTACGACAAAATTTAGCCAATGAAGATTTTGTCTTTGAGTCGATTGCTTTAGCGCCCCTTGTTCGTCAAACGATCAAAAAATATGCCTTGTTTTTCTCGAAAAAGAATCTGCAACTGGACATGGCGGTGGATTTAACGGTGACATCCGATCGAAAGTGGCTCGTTTTTATTTTTGAACAGGTTCTTTTCAACAGCTTGAAGTATACCGAAACCGGTGGCATCACTGTTTTCACTAAAGACAATGCCTTGGTGATTCAAGATAGCGGCATTGGTATTCGCAAGGAAGACTTGCCAAGGGTTTTTGAGAAAGGATATACGGGACAAAATGGTCGCTTTCAGCAACGAGCGAGCGGGCTAGGCTTATATATGAGTCAACAAGCGGCTGAAAAAATCGGCTGCCGTTTATCGATTGATTCTGAAGTAGGACACGGAACCATCGTCACGCTTCATTTTCCCACCACAAATAACCGATAGCCGCAAACTTTCAACACTGTAAGTTTGCGGTTTTTATTGTAAGTCGCTTTTTTCTGCCAGTCAGCTTATTCTAAAAAGGAAGGAGGGAACAAGATGACACTTTTAAACATTCAACAAGTAAAAAAAATCTATCAAAGCCAGCTGAACGGACAACCCGTTGAAGCGTTGAAAAATATTACCTTTATGGTAGAAGAAGGGGAATATGTCGCTATCATGGGGGAATCAGGTTCGGGAAAGAGTACGCTGCTGAACTTGATGGCAACGTTAGACCAACCAACAGCGGGTGAAATGCAGCTGAATGGCATCGATTTGACCACGATCAAAGAAAAAGACGCAGCGAGTTTTCGACGGGATCACTTAGGCTTTGTTTTTCAAGACTTTAATTTGTTGGACACCTTTTCGGTAAAGGACAATATTTTATTGCCATTAGTTTTATCGAAAGTTTCCGTCAAACAAATGGAAAAGCAGCTTCAGCCCATCGTACAAACTTTAGGGATCGCCGATTTATTGCAGCACTATCCGTATGAATTGTCTGGCGGACAAAAGCAACGGGTCGCCGTCGCACGAGCGATCATCACAAAACCAGAACTGCTTTTAGCAGATGAGCCAACCGGAGCGCTGGATTCGAAAACCTCTGATCAACTGCTGACATTATTTCAACAGATCAATCAAAATGGACAGACGATCGTGATGGTCACTCACAGTTCGATCGCAGCCAGTCGCGCACAACGCGTCTTGTTTATCAAAGACGGGTATGTGTTTCACCAGCTGTATCGAGGGGATCGCAGCAATACCGCTTTTCTAGAAGCAATCGCCGAAACAATGACTGCTGTCTTTGCAAAGGAGGAGTAACGATGTTCTTTCAAAAAATCGCCTTCTCCAATTTGCGTAAAAATGCCAAAGCTTACACACCCTTTTTATTATCCATGAGCTTCTTGGTGGCTGTTTTGATGATGACGCAAATCATCGTGAACAATCCGGGAATGAGAGAACTTCCTAGTAGTCAAAGCGCCATCTTCATGTTTCGTTTAGGAAATATCATCCTCATGATTTTTGCGGCGATCTTTTCCTTTTACACCAATAACTTTTTGATCAAGCAGCGAAAAAAAGAATTTGGTCTCTACAATGTTTTGGGACTAGGAAAACGCGAGATAGCTTTCGTGGTCTTTTGGGAACTCTTTTACAGTTTTCTCATTAGCCTTGCTGCCGGATTGATCAGTGGCTTATTGTTTGCACGATTAGGATTTTTGATACTGAAGAAAATCTTAGCCGTAGGCGAGTTCTTTGTTTTTAAACTGTCATTTGAGAGTATTGGCTTGGTGATCCTGTATTTTATATTCATCTTTGGGTGTTTATTTTTATTTGACCTGTTGCAAGTACGCAAAACCAACCCACTTCAACTGCTACAGGGAAGCAAACGGAATGAAAAAGAGCCTCGTGCGAAAGGCATTTTAGCACTTTTGGGTGTCCTTTGTTTAGTAGCAGGATATACGATTTCTGTGACAATCAAGTCTCCCATCAGTGCCTTAGGCCTCTTTTTTGTCGCAGTTATCCTCGTGATTTTAGCCACCTATCTGTTGTTTATTTCTGGCAGTATCAAAGCATTGCAGTTTTTAAGAAAACGAACGACCTATTATTATCAAACGAACCATTTTATCAATGTCTCTACCATGTTGTATCGGATGAAACAAAATGCGGCTGGTTTAGCAAGTATTTGTATTTTATCAACGATGGTGTTAGTGACCGTTGCTACGACCGCCAGTCTTTATTTTGGACAAAAGAATGTGATCGAAACCCGTTTTCCTTACGATGTTCAAATTGAGTCAGCGGCTGATTCCCAGCAAATCAACACAGCAATTAATGGACTTGAAGAGAAGCTAACGATCAAAGAGCGCCAGCAAGTCACTACAACAAGACCGTTGCTTTTTACCTTTGAGGAACCAAATTTTGTTCCCTCAACCACTTTTGAAGAAAATAGTGGTAGTTTAGATAAAGCCGTGTATCTTATTTTTCTTACCAGTTCTGAATACCATGAAATCACCGGGAAAACAGGACCCGCTGACGACGAACTATTCGTTTTTCCCGCCACCTGGACGCAACAAGCATTACCAGAAAAGGCCACAATCGATGATCGTCAATTTCGCTTGCGGGAATTGAAAGAACTGCCAACATTCACGAAAACAGAAAACCCCGTTCAGCATCTTGTTCTCGTGGCGGATAATCAGTGGCTTGCCGAAAAGCTAAGCTCTTGGTATCAAAACGAAGATTTCCAGCTTTACCAGCAACCAGTAACAACAACAGTCTTCAATTTTCAAACAGCAGAAGCAAGCGATCGTGAAATCATCGCAAAAGAGATTCGCAGCGAACTTCTGGCAGCAGATGCTCATGCGAGCGTTCAGTCAAAAGATCTTTTTGAAGGTGAGACAAAAACCTTTACCGGTGGTTTTTTCTTCTTAGGCTTGATTTTTGGTGTGATCTTTATTTTAGCTGCCGCGTTAATCATTTATTATAAACAAGTCTCCGAAGGAATGGAGGACAAAGAACGTTTCGAGATCTTGCAAAAAGTTGGGTTAAGCCATAAGGAAGTCAAACAAGTGATCCAGCAGCAAGTCTTGATGATCTTCTCGTTTCCTTTGGCTGCTGCGATCATCCATTTAGCGTTTGCTTTTCCGATGATTCAGAAGTTGTTGCTTCTTTTTGGTCTAACAGATCGCAACTTATTGATTACGGTATCGATTATTTCTGTCCTATTGTTTACAATGATTTATCTGCTGGTGTATTTCATCACCGCAAGGGTCTACTATCGATTGGTGGAGCGCAAACAGTAGAAGATGGACAAACGCTATTTTGTCAGATGATAGCTGGATGGATTAGCCGTCACCGACAGGAGCTACAAAAATAAAATGTAAGAACACCCCATTCGTGAAGCGACGCTCAAAAGTTAGAATTTTTGGTCTAACATTTTGGAATTGCTACATGATTGAGGTGTTTTTTTGATAACACGCCCGTTAGCCCACTTTTTTAGAGTTGAAAAAAAGCCTTAGGTGACCTATAGTGAAAAGGAGTAAAGCGCAGGTGTAGAGTGCCGTGCGGATGATAGTCATTTCCAAATAAAAGGGATCATGTGATCCAAAAAGGAGAAAGCCCTATGAAAGAGCAGCCGATAACCATTGGATTCCCCTTAAGAGGTGAGTGGCTTGCGCCGACTACACCAGCCGAAAAGATTCCTAGCCATGGTACCGATCGAATGGGGTTGCGTTATGCCTTTGATTTTTTACAAGTTAATTTTGAGGGGAAAACCAAGGCTTTTCATGATCGAAGCTTTCTGCGCTATTTCTTCTTAGGGGTTCCGCTGGAGAGCTGTTATTGTTGGGGCGAAAAAATTTATGCACCTTGTGATGGCGAAGTAATTGTTGCAAGAGATGGCTATCGGGAACGGAAAATCGTTCACTGGATCAGAGACTCTTCGATCGCTGTAAAAAAAGGTTTGTTTTATAATGAACACAAAGATGATTATCAACAAATAGCTGGCAACTACATTGTGATAAAAGCTTCTGAGGGCGTTTATATGGCATTTGTCCATCTGCAAAATGGATCTGTCACTGTTTCCATAGGTCAAAACATCACCAAAGGGATGGTGATCGGAAAGGTCGGCCATTCAGGAAATTCGACTTCGCCTCATCTGCATTTTCAAGTGATGGACACCAGTGATATCGCTCATGCAAAAGGGCTTCCTTGTCGTTTTGAAGAATACGAGGTTTACCGAGAAGGACGATGGATAAAGGTTTGGAATCAGATGCCAGATAGTACAGAACGGATAAGATTTTTGCAGGAGCATCAGGGACAAGCTGTGAAACATTCATAGGGGGCATCGTCGAAATGATTAGAAGAAAGAACATTTAAACGTTTCTGAGCTTCTTTAAAAAATTTGCAACAATCTTAGGTATTCAGAAAATGTATCTCTGGGGGAAACAAATGAAGCAATTACCCAATATCCTTACCACTTCTCGACTGATTCTATCACCACTTTTACTATTCCTTCAGCCAATGTCTGGATGGTTTTGGCTGCTCTATTCCTATTGTTTTTTAAGTGACCTTGTCGATGGGCTGCTTGCAAGAAGGATGAAGCTCACCAGTGAGTTCGGTGCCTTACTAGACAGTTTCGCAGATGTTAGCTTTTTTCTCTCCGTTTTTCTTTCTTTACTACCACGGCTTCTGGAAACCCAAGCAATCATGGTTTGGATCTTGGTGATCGCTATCATCCGTTTCGTCAGTTATCTGATTGGCTATGTAAAATATCGGTCTTTTAGCAGTCTGCATACATGGCTCAACAAAGCAGTCGGATTTCTTTTATGTATTTTCCCGTTGTTGCTCATCATGTTCCATGAAAAAATTGTTATCTTGATTTTGGGGATCATCGCCACTATTTCCGCATTTGAAGAATTGCTGATAACGATCCTCTCAAAAAAACTGGATAGAAATCAAAAATCGATAATCGAAAGTTTTAACTAAGGCGCCTCTATCATTGAGGGCCTTTTTTGCTTATTCATCGCTAGTAGTCTTTTAAAAGATTCGTTAAAAACAATTTTAAAAATAACGTTGAAAACCATTTTTAATGGCCTTATGCTTATCTTTAAAGGGAGGCTTACAGATGAATAGACAAGAACTGCATGCATGTATCAGTAAAAACCAGCCCAATATTTGCCAAATTTCTGCCTACCAAAAAGGAAAGGAAGTTTACTCGGATGAATGGCATGAGTATAAGCCAGAGGACACTTGCCACCTTATGTCCGCTACGAAAAGTATCGTTTCTCTACTAGTCGGGATAGCGATCGATCAAGGCTTCATCAGGAGTGTCAATGACAAAGTCCTCGATTATTTTCCAGACTATCAAGTAAAACGGGGCGAAAAAACGATTTACGACATTACCATCAAACACCTATTAACGATGCGAGCGCCGTATAAATGCAAAGGTGATCCATGGACAAAGGTTTGCTCGAGTGATGACTGGACCAGCGCCTCGCTTGATTTATTGGGAGGAAGAAAAGGAGTGACAAATGAATTTAATTATCAAACCGTTTGTCTGCAGATTCTCACTGGTTTGTTAGCGAAAGCTTCTGGAATGACGACTGTTGATTATGCGAACCATTATTTATTTCGACCTCTTGGTGTAGCCGAAATGACCAGTTATTATGCGGAAACGGCAGAAGAGCATAAGCACTTTACGATGGACAAGGCACCAAAAAACCAGTTTGGTTTTGCGATCCTTTAAATATTGGCACTGCAGGTTACGGGCTTTGTCTTTCAGCAAAAGATTTAGCCAAAATTGGTGAGCTATGCTTGAACCATGGCATCCATCAAGGAAAACAAGTGATTTCCTCACAATGGCTCACTGAAATGGTCAATCCGCTAGAGACAAACATCGAGAAATTTCAAAACATGAGTTATGGATATTTGTGGTGGATTTTGGATACTGAGAAAAGCACCTATGCCGCCATCGGCAATAGTGGAAATGTCCTTTACATCGATCCCAAATCAGAGATTGTTATCGCCATTACGGCTTATTTTAAGCCAACTGTCTTTGATCGAATCGACTTTATCGAGACAGATCTTAAACCATTTCTATTTCAATAACGAGCAATAAGTAAAAGCAGTCCGCTGTCATAAGCCGACTGCTTTTTTGTAGGTAACAGTTTTAAGAATCCTTTCTTGATCGCGACAAGCAGAGACCTATTGAGAAAAATTGGCTACTCGTATTATGAATTTATAATCTAGCAATTTGGTACCACATATAGGTGGCTAAATGAATAATAAACGGAAGATAAATAAGAAATGAATAAAATGACCAAACAATCACCGTCGTAAACTTGGTATACTATATTTGAGAAGAAAATCACAAGCGAAAGGAGCGGTAGGAGTGTTTTCAGAAATCAGTATCTATCAAGTGAAACCAAGTGAAATCGATACCTTTGAAGCAATCATGCAAGAAGCAACAGAGGCAATGAAGGTCATGGAGGGAGCTATGTTCTTTCGATTAATGAAACGAACCCACTACATTAAAGAAATGAGCACCATCAAGGAAGGGCGCCTGCCTGATCCATTGACAAGAGTCATAAAATGTGTGAAATATGCCCACTATTGGGAGTTTGATACCGAAGAAAACTATGGCAAAGCTCAAAAAAGGTTGTATGAAAGTTATTGGAAAGCAATGGAAAAATGTTTGATCGTTCCCCACGACAAGCTATTGGGGGAAGTTGTTGGGTGATCGATTCAGTATCGAAGGCTCTCCAGTTGAACGGACTTTTCGTTGCAACTGTCTAGAGATTACAAGTGGAAATACAACAGGACGTTAAAAAGTCATTTGAATGTTGAATCGACAACTATTCGTTTTTTAAGTGCTCTATTTTTTGAGGGAATCAGAAAGGAGGGGAACACGATGGCACAGGTTGCTTTTCATAACTCATACAAATTAAAAAAGGGTGTTTCAACAGCGGAATTTGTTCGTGTTGTTGAACAATTAAACCGAGAATACATGTCCAAACAAAGAGGATACCTTTCTTTTGAATTATTCTTAGATGGAGAAACTTGGGCGGACATCACCAAGTTCGAAACGAAAGAAGATGCGGAAGCATTTGCCCGATGCGGCACGCCAAATGCCTTTGCACAAAAGTTTTATTCGTTCATCAATTTAAACAGTTGCCGCTCTCACCTATATACGATTGAAAAAACGTTCAAATAACTTAGCCACCATGGAATAAACAGCGCAAAAAACAATTCATATGAAAAGAGGAACTTTTTATGACAAAAACAGCAGAATGGTATCAAGGAAAAGCCGGTCGGGCAGAACATTTGGTCTATTTAAATAAGGAAGCCAAAGAGCTTGAGAAACTGATTCAAGGTGACAAAACAATGATCATTCGGGGGGCAGCCGGAAGAAAATCACCATTAGGAGGAAGAGCCAAAATCAACGATCTTGTTTATTTTGTGGAGACCGGCGGCGATTTGACCATCACTCATCGGGGCATCCTCGCCAACGTGATTGAATCTGAAAAGATGACGAAAGAAGAATCCATAGATTTTGTAAAACGCTATGAAAAAGAGTTGAATTTATCGAAAAAACAAGTCGATCGTTGGGCAGGGAAAAAGTATCTAGCTGTTTATGAAATCGCTCAATTAGAAGAAATAACGCCATTTCAATACAATCGTGAAAAAAATATGGATGATTGGATCATCACTGATGATATCAATAAGATTAAATTAGCATGCAGTGGCTTGCTGGAGCGTTAGGTAATAAAGATACGATTTAACGACGTTTGAAAAAGAGCACATTACACTTTTGGATGCGCTGCCATTAAAAATGAAAAATGATTCTACAAAGAAAGATACAAGTGGTCAACGAACGAAAGAACCTGGATTTTTACATATTTGAATATCAGCGTTTTTTATTCTTTCAGAACCTTATATTAAGAGTGCTCAAAGAAGCCTATGCAACAGCTGATTTGCCAAATTTATGTAAACGGGACTGGGTTGCTTATTTTGTACTGTAATATTATCAACATTTAGTGGGAAGGATTTTTTGAAAACTATGAACTTTTCAAAAGGAGGTTTGTAAATGAGTAAAGAAATAAAATCATATGATGAGGTTAAAACCATGCTTGGATCAGCAAGTGAGGCTTGGGAAATGTTAGTCGGATATATCCGAAACTATTATATAATGGATGAGTTATGGGCTGAAGGAAATCCTAATCATAAGCACTATCACAATTTGCGTTTTAGGCGGGGTGGTAAGACATTGATTACTCTCTCAATTCGTCAAGGATATTTTATCGCTAGTATTGTTCTAGGTAAAAGGGAAAGAGAGACATTTGAAGAAGAACGGGAACTGTTAAGTAAAAAAGTAGGTTATATATATGATCAAGCCAAAACTTACCATGACGGTAAATGGCTTGGTTTTGATATCTATGATAACTCGCTTTGTGAAGATATCATTCGCTTGCTTTCTATAAAGCGTAAACCTAATCGTAAAATATTACCTGATGACAGGGACAAGTCTGGCCAACTAGATTTAGGGATGTCACACGAAGAGATTACAACCTGTCTTTTTCAATAATTAAATATGAAGACAGTAAAGGAGTTGAGTGAACGGATGGAAGGCAAAAAGCAATTGTTTCGAGACAAAAACGTGAAACCAACAGAGCAGCTGATTGCTGAAGCACTGGGTGAAGGATATGTCATTTATCAACGTTTTATCGAAACCCTTGAAAATGAGGGCATCTCTCTTATGGATTGGCGCTATTACCAAGATGGAAAAGCGTGGTTGTCCAAAGGCGAATACAAATGGACAACGACTCGTGGAACGAATAAAGTGAAACCGATTTTTTGGCTCTCGATGTGGGAGGGTTTCTTCAAAGTTTCCTTTCACTTTAGCGAGAAAGTCCGAACACAGTTATTGTCTTTACCAATCAGTGAAGAGACAAAAGAAGCCATTTATAAGGCGCCGACCAATGGCACGAAAATGAAGTTTTTTTCTGTGATTTTTGATGTAGCTAGTGATAGTCCTTTGAATGATATTTACCAAATCGCTGAGTTTCGAAAGCATTCTATTTAGGCAATTTTCATTCGAGAAAATAAAATTCTTATATTTGTCGTTCTTAAAAACTAAGGAATTTTGTATATTTTTTTCCCATAGCTATCGGAAAGTGCAATAACTTTTGGGGAATCCGTGATAAGCAACTGTGATTTAAAGGGCGTAGACTATTTTTTATCTATTTCTGCAGATGGAAAAAGACGTCCAAGTTCAAGAGAGAAAATGCCTTAACTGATTTTAACTAATAAATCATCTTATTTAATAAAGAAAAACTAGGTGTTTCATGTCAAAAGATGAAGCACCTAGTTTTTTATTTTTCAATAACTGTCCTCGGAAAACTGTTCCTTCATCCGCTCCAAGAAAAGTCCAGAAGCCTTTGAAAAAACTTGGGTGTTTTTCCAGATGACATCAAGGTTTGATTCCAATGCAGGACTCAATTTTCTAAAACATAAAGGACTGTCAGGGGCGAAGTTGACTAATTTATCTAGGGTCAAGCCGTAGCCGACACCTTCTTCTACCAGCTTGGATGCATTGTAAACAAGGTTATATGTGGCGACGACCGTCAATTTTTTCAGGTCTTTTTTCAACCATTTAGAAAGTTCACTGCTGACCAAACTTTGTCGCGAAGTAATCAAGGGAACGTCCCAGAGATCTTTTGGAGTAATGACTTCTTTGACAGCTAGAGGACTGTCTTTTCGCATCAACACGCCCCAGGTATCTTTGGCAGGTAAGCGTAAGGAATGGTACTTTTTGACGTCTGCTGGACTGATTACGACACCGAAATCCAACAATCCTTTATCCAAACGTTCTTTGACTTCATCGGCGTTGCCGCTATAAAAGTGAAATTTGATGTTGGGGTATTCAGCTTGGACTTCTTTGATGATTGCTCCTAGCAACTGAATCACATAAGTTTCTCCAGCTCCGATCGATACATTGCCGGCGATCGTATCTCGAGGCGACAAAAATTCTGAGCGGGTCTTTTCTAATAATTCTACGATTTCTTCCGCCCGTTTACGAAACAACAGTCCGTCTTCTGTTAGTGTGATTTTGCGATTGCCTCGGGTGAACAACGTCACGCCCAATTCTTTTTCTAAGTCCATTAACTGTCGTGACAGGGATGGTTGAGAGAGATGTAGATGTTTTGCGGCAGCTGAAATCGTTTCTTTTTCTGCAACTGCTAGAAAGGTGGTTAAATTTTTTAATTCCATAGGTCTACACTCCTTTTTCTATGCTTTATATGAATAGTTAGGTATTTGATATTAGTATTTTACATAGAAAGATGCTGCAAGTACAATAGGTTTATCCAAAAATAGCTCAATCAAGAAAAAGTGATAATTCACACCTTGATCAGTTGAGGAAAATTGGAGGATCGCCCTAAGGTACAGGATAGTTGACCGAGAAAGAAGGCGAAAGAAATGAAAAAATGGCAAAAGAAGGCCCTTGTGTCTTTAGTTTTGCTGGTACCGCTGGTTTTAGGTGCTTGCAGCAGCAATAACGAGGAGGCAAACGAAGCAACACAAGGCAGTTCAGGAGGAGAAACGATGACAGAAAATGTATCATTTACAAATGAATGGGATAAAGTCTTCCCGGAAAGTGATACGGTGAATCACCGAAAAGTAACTTTCCAGAATCGATACGGCATCACTTTAGTTGCTGATCTTTATGAACCAATTGATGCACAAGGACCACTTCCAGCAATCGCCGTTAGCGGACCTTTTGGAGCAGTCAAAGAGCAGGCATCTGGTCTATATGCTCAAATGATGGCAGAGCGTGGTTTTGTTACGATCGCTTTTGATCCGTCCTATACAGGTGAAAGCAGTGGCGAACCACGCTATGTGGCTTCCCCAGACATAAATACAGAAGACTTCCAAGCAGCAGTCGATTTTCTATCGGTCCAAGAGAATGTAGATGAAGAAAGAATTGGTTTGATTGGAATTTGTGGTTGGGGCGGGATGGCATTGAATGCCGCAGCCATCGATACCCGTGTGAAAGCGACGGTTTCGGCCACCATGTATGATATGTCGAGAGTCAATGCTCAAGGTTATTTTGATGAAATGGGAGCTGAAGGACGCCATGAATTGCGCCAGCAGCTGAACGCCCAGCGGACAGTCGATTTTGCCAATGGCAGCTACGAACGAGCAGGTGGGGTACCAGATACACTGCCAGAAGATGCGCCTGTCTTTATGCAGGATTATTTTGATTATTACAAAACAGAACGAGGCTATCATGAACGTTCGTTAAATTCCAATGACGGTTGGAACGTGACATCATCGCTGTCGTTCTTAAATATGCCGCTCTTGTCGTATATCGATGAGATCCGAAGCGCCGTTTTATTGCTTCATGGAGAAGAAGCCCACTCACTTTACTTCAGTCAAGACGCCTTTGAGCAATTACAAGGCGATAACAAAGAGCTGACGGTCATTCCTAATGCTTCGCATGTTGATCTATATGACCAAATAGAGGTGATTCCTTTTGACCAAATGACCGAATTCTTCCAAGAACATTTGAATTAAATAGCAACAACCAGCTGCACGACTGTTCAGGCCTGTTTCCTCTTCTGAGCAGTCATGTTTTAGAAAATAAGCATTCCGTTGCTAGCCTCTACATCGAATCATCAGCAGAAAGGAGCGAAGCCATGCTGATAAAACTCATCCCTGCTGTCTTGCTGCTCCTACTAAGTGCCTGTGGGACAAGTGGAATAGATGAAAGGCATGCGCTGTCTGCCAGCGAAACTTCCTCTGAGACAAGTCAGGATCATGAACAACCGATTATTGAATCAGCAACAGCTGTCGTCATTACGGTTGGACAACAGGATTTTATAGCGAAGTTCTATGAAAATGAGGCGTCTGAACACCTAATGAATCAAATGCCCTTCACGTTGACAATGAGTGACTTGAACAACAACGAGAAATATTATCGTTTTTCTGAGAATTTGCCAGAAATGACTACAGAACGGCCGGAAATCATTCACGAAGGAGAAATCATGAGCTGGAATAGTCATACGTTGGTGCTGTTTTATCAGACCTTCACCAATTCTTATGGTGGCTATAATCGTATCGGTGTCATTGAAGATCCGGTGGGGCTAAACGAAGCACTGGGAGCGGAAGACGTAGAGGTTATGTTTTCGGTAAGAAAACCTCGTGAATAACGAATGAATAGGAGTAAAACACATGACGATCGATCAATTAAACAAACTCATGGCAAGTGGCGAACCCTTACTTGGCGGTTCGCAAGCTTCAAAACAAATGGTGACTTTGAGTGCAGAGGCGAGAAAACTCACGATGAAAATCAATACAGTCTACCATGAGTCTGATGAGTTACAAGAACTTTTTGCCCAATTGACAGGAAAACCAGTTGAGCCGACATTTTCGCTGTTTCCACCCTTTTATACAGATTATGGCAAGAATATCAGCATTGGCAAAGATGTCTTTATCAATGCGGGTTGTCATTTTCAAGACCAAGGAGGGATCACGATCGGTGATGGTACCCTAATTGGGCATAACGTTGTTCTAGCTACCTTGAATCATGGACTTCACCCTGAAGATCGTAGCACGCTTTATCCAGCACCCATTACGATTGGGAAGAATGTCTGGATTGGCTCAAATGCAACGATCGTTGCTGGTGTGACCATCGGTGACCATGCGGTTATTGCTGCTGGGGCAGTGGTGACTAAAGATGTCGCTGAGCGCACGATCGTGGCTGGTGTACCTGCAAAATATGTCAAAGAGGTTACTGAGTAAGCATAATAGCAATGAGTAAGAAAAAAACTGCTGTTCGCCTTGTCGCTTTTGAAGCGATGAAGACGAACAGCAGTTTTCTTATTCTTGAGGTGGCTCGCTCGTATTGGAACCGGCGAAGTTTTCGATCAACGATTTCACATCAAGACCGAGGGTTTCTTTCAATGTTTCTTGTGTGGTCGACAAGAGATTGGTGGCGTAATTGGTGACACGATTGGCACCGCCGCCTTCACCTGATCCTGTATCAACGACTGAAATTTTATCGATATTGCCTAATGGTGCGGCAGCTTCTTTGACTAATTGCGGCATGATCTCAACGATCATGCTAAGGATCGCTGCTTCATCATATTTCTTGAAGGCTTCGGCGATTTTTTCTTTCGTTTCGGCTTCTGCCGTTCCTTTCGCCAAAGTGGTCTCGGCTTCTGCCAAACCAATCAAACGAATTTTATCGGCTTCGGCTTTTGCCAGGGACTCTGTTCGGAATTGCTCGGCTTCAGTGGTTGCTAACGCAGACGCTTTTTTCGCTAATGCTTCTTGCTCAAGCGCATAACGATCCGCATCAGCTTTTTTCTTGATCTCAGAATCAAATTGCTTCTCACGACGTAAGATTTCTTTTTCTTCCAATTCGATTTGTTTTTGTCGTTCAACGACTTCGACTTCAATCTCTTGTTCTCGGACTTTTTGTTTCATGATGGCACTTTGTAGATGGTAGGCTTGATCGGCATCGGCTTTGGCGATGTCTTGTTCTTTCTTATAAAGCGCCAGTTTCAATTCTTTTTCCTTCAATGCTTCAGCGATTTCGGTCATGCGTTTTGATTCCGCTGTTTGCGATTCTTGTTCCGATTGGGCTTTTTTGATGCGGGTTTCTTTCAGTGCTTCAGCTTCCGCAATTTCAGCATCCCGTTTGACTTGGGCGATTCTAGGTTTTCCAAGAGAATCCAAATAGCCGTTTTTATCGCGGACTTCTTTGATCGTAAAGGAGACAATGATCAAGCCCATTTTTGCTAAATCGACAGAGGCAACTTCTTGCACACTTTGACTGAACTTGTCACGATTTTGATAGATTTCTTCTACAGTCATGGAACCAAGGATCGAACGCAGATGACCTTCTAGGACTTCTCGCGCTTCATTCTCCAATTCTTCCCGGGTTTTTCCGAGAAACTGTTCTGCTGCTGTTGCGATTTCTTCCACGGATGAGCCAATCTTAATAATGGAAGTTCCGTCACACATCACGGGAACCCCTTGTTCTGTGTAGACTTCCGGTGTGGAGACGTCTAACTTACTGGAGAGCAAACTGATTCGATTCGATCGTTGAAACACTGGCAAAACAAAGGCTCCGCCACCACGCACGATTTTGATTTTGTTGTTGCTTTCATCGGCGTGTACATTTTTGCTACCAAGATAGCTTCCGCTGATGATCAACGCTTCATCGGGCTTGGCTGTTTGATATTTCGTGACAAAGACGATCAAAAGCATTAGCAAAATAAATGCCACGATCGCGATTGGGAAAACAATTGGTGATAATATAATATCCATAGATACACCTCTTTTGTGATTTTGTTTAGTGATTCAAAAATTTTTCTGTGTAAGGAACGACGTAGCAAATGCGTTCTTTGACTTCAATAATCAAAACCTTCGATCCTGCTGCTAATGGCTCATCGATCGGCTGGAAAGCCGTAGCTGGTCGATTACTTGAACCAGTGACACTTGTAAGTTGAATTTCGCCCATTCCTTTACAAGGGATAGGCGTCAGCACCGTTGCGATGCGACCTTCAAAGTCTTTCTCAGAACTCGAAAGTGTTGCTTCGGCATTCCGCATGGGAATCAGCACGTAAAAATTTAAGAGAAAAACGAGCCCTGTCGAAAGACAGCCACTAATGACGAAAAGCAGGAGCGAATAGCCAGGCAGAAAAGTTTCTCCTAAGTAACCGAAGAGGCTTGTAAAGGCAAACCATGGGATGATCAACATTGGATCTACTGGACCATCGAAATCGAAGATATCGCTAAACAGAAGCAGCAAAAAAGCTAAAATGGCACAGCCAATCAAAATATACAAATAAATTTGCTCAGGTGCATAAGTGTGCAGCACATATCCACCTCCTTTCATATAGTGTGATTATGAGTACGACGAAAGCTAGGAGACAGTCGGAAGAAGATCGAGGGAAGCAAAAGAATAGAATAGGTATTCTATTATAATTATACCAATAAATAAGAAAAATATTTCATATAATTATATAATTTGATTAAATAATATAATAATGGTGGGTTTGTTATGATGGAAGAAGCCTCAAATACACATGATTTTTTCAACAACCATTGACAAACAATGAAAATCAAAGTAGATTAAATCAGGGTAGTAAAAAGGTTAAAAGCAACTGCTGATTGTAGACACATCAAGAGGCAGATTTTGTTCTCTAACCCAATCGAAATAAAGTAGTTGTTCGCAAACATAAAAGAAGTCAGGGACACTTCTTTTCAACCGACAGATCGTATTGCTAAGAAATAGAGGTGGAATCGATGGATCAAAAAGAAAAAATGTTAGAACTAATCAAGAAAAAACAAGGCGGCGGCCGTTCAAAAAAGATGGAATCCCCAAAAAACGATCGGAAAAACATGCGTAAAGGCCCGAAAATTTATAATAAGTAGGGCGATAGTTTATTAATACGAAATGATCGATTAAAAAAGAGAGAAGGACAGGGTTGCTGTCTTTCTCTCTTTTTTTTATTCTTCAGAATCCACGTACAACTCACTCAAAGCTGGCAAATCATGGACTTGGTATTTTGCTTTAAACGCTGCGATTTCTTCAGCACTGAAGCGCTTAGGATCCAGTTTCAGTTCTTCGACAGGAAGAGGTCGTTCGTTGGCGATCTTGACATCGATCACGACGGGTCCGTGGCTTTCTTTTGCTTGTGTGAAGACGGACGCTAATTCTTCTTCCTTCGTTACCGTAAAGCCTTTCGCACCTAATGCTTCCCCAACTTTACCAAAATCAACACCGGCTAGTTGCACACCGAACTTGGTTTGCTCGGTATCTTCTTGTTCCGCTTCAATGAAGCCAAATGAGTCATTGGAAAAGACCACATTGATGATCGGCAAATTGTATTTTACTTGAGTAATGATGTCTTGCATTTGCATCGCGAAACCGCCATCCCCACTAAAGGTGAATACTTGACGATCCGGATAGCTCAATTGAGCGGCGATCCCACCAGGTACGCCATTGCCCATCGTCGCAAACCAGCCAGACGTTGTGAAACGCTGTTCACCTGTCATTTCTAAATGACGGATACTGTGAATGGTCACATTACCGACATCTGTGACAAACAGGGCATCAGGAGCTGCGATACGGTTGATTTCTCGATAGACAGGTTCGGGACGCAATGGTTCTTGCGAATCATGGTCAAAACTATGACGCCATGCATGCCAATTCCGAGCGTTTTCTTGATTGGCTTTTATCCAAGCATCTGCAGGACGAGGGGCAGCCATCTCTGTCCATTTTCTAAGAGCGGTTGCACCATCTCCTAAAACAGAGACATCTGTCTGATGTCGACGACCAAATTTCGAGGCGTCGATATCAACTTGGACAAAGTTGGCATCAGGATTGAAAAAGCGGCGTCCGAAAGGGAAGTCACTGCCGACAAACACGATGAGATCAGCTTCTGCTAAAGCTTCATTGGCAGGTTTTGTCGCAACCCGGCCGGCAAATCCAAGAAAGTTTTCATAAAGATCAGGCACGATGCCTTTGGCTAAGACAGAAGCTGCGATAGGCATTGAGAAGTGCTTAGAAAAAGCATCGATGGCATCAAAATGACCAAAGAGACCTTGTCCGATATATAGGACAGGTTTTTTTGCTTGTTCAAAATAAGGAAGAGCAGCTCGTAAATCGTCTTCATCCGGCTGGAGAACACCTGTCTTATGATTTTTTGCGGTTGAAATCTCCTGTTCGTCGATTTCTGCAAACCCGTAATCGACCGGGATCGTTACCACAGCGACTCCTCTAAATTTGTAGGCGGCTTTAATGGCTTCGTCCACCACATGGGGCAAACTTTCAGGGGACATGACCGTGCGATTGTAGATACTGACATCTGCGAACATCGGATTTTCATTCATTTCTTGAAAATCATTGTAGTTCATCGAGCTCGAAGCTACTTGTCCTAACAAGGCAACGACGGGCACGTTATCCATTTGAGCATCATATAAGCCATTGATCAAGTGGGTGGCACCGGGACCAGCAGAACCAAAAACCGTACCGACTTTTCCCGTTAGCTTAGCATCAGCCGCTGCTGCCAGCGCACCCGCTTCTTCATGACGTACTTGGACATATTTGACTGATTGCCGTTCATGGTACAAAGCATCCATCGTTGAGTTGAAAGATCCACCGGGGATTCCATAGATATGGTCGATGCCCCACGCTTCAAAAACCTTGATCATTGCTGTACCAGCATTGATTTTTGTCATTTTCTTCACTCGCTTTCTCTGTTGTCATTCGTTCTCTTTTAAGTATAAACGTTTCTCAAAAAGACAACAAAGAATGCGCCTTCTGTCACAAGGCGCATAGAAAAGCTTATTTTAGGAAATGAACGACTCAGTTGCGCAGCTCTTGCACGAATCGACTGGCGATCTCTTTTGGTCGGGTGATGGCACCACCAACCACGATACCCGTCACACCCATTTCGTGGATTTTCTTTGCTTGCTCTGGCGTATGAATCTTGCCTTCGGCTATCACCGGAACCTTCGCCGCAACCAATTGCTGGATCAACTGATAATCCGGTTCCTCATTGGTAGGACTATTCGCCGTATAGCCGGACAAAGTTGTACCAACAAAATCAACACCCGCTTCAAAGGCATTGATGCCTTCCTCATAGGTGGCGATATCTGCCATGAGTAGTTGATGGGGGTAAAGAGCTTTGATTTGCTTGATAAAGGCATTGATCGTCAAGCCATCATGACGTTTGCGCAAGGTGCAGTCCAAAGCGATCACCGCAATATGTAAAGCGGCTAATTCATGCACCTCTTTGATGGTTGCTGTGATAAATGGTTCTTCCGGTGGATAGTCTTTTTTGATGATTCCGATGATCGGCAGATCAACAGCGGCTTGGATCTCACGAATATCGCGAACGGAATTGGCACGAATGCCAACAGCACCGGCTTCTTGAGCCGCTTTTGCCAATAGGGGCATGACTCCGCCGTTTTCAGTATATAAGGGTTCTCCAGGTAAGGCTTGACACGAAACAATTACTCCGTCCTTGATTTGTTGGATAAAAGCTTCTTTTTCCATATATATGACACTTCCCATTCTTGTAAAGGTTCGTTTCTCCCTTCGACTATATCATGAGGCTTTTTCCTTGTAAATGAAAGGACACCTTCTTTAAAAGGAAAGCGAACACCAAAAAGAAGCAAGCACTGTCACAAGGCTGCTTGCTTCATTAGGAGGTGAGGATAGGGAATCCTTTATTCCGCTTGTTTTGATGTGCATTGCTTGAACTTTTCAAAATCGATCGTTTGATTAGCAGGCAACACTTCATATTGCAATCGTTCTGTTTCTTCATCGTGAATGATATGGAGGATTTTTCCGTCTTCGTCTACTGGTCCCAGACTGATGATCGTAAACCGTTCATTGATGACTTCTAAATTCTGTAAAACCCCAGAAAACACTTTGCGAATATGATGGGCGGTCTTGATTTTTTTGTCGGCTTTTTCTACAGCCTTGGCTAACGTAAAGCCTTCATCTAAAAACGTTTTGATCATTTCCACTTTGACGACCGTGGGCAGTCGGTATTTTCGTGGGGCATTTTCTTCTTGTGGGACCGATTGAATAAATCCTTTTTGTTCCCAATAACGCAATTGGCGAGGGGAGATAGCACACATTTGACTAAGTTCGCTGATGCCGACCAACAAGTTTTCATTATCAACGAGTTTTCGAAAAAGATGAGACATACGGACTCCATTCTTGTAAAGGTATTTGTTAATATTGTAACTTGTTTTACTTTTATGTCAAGTAGGTTGACAAATGTTAGGGAAAGATTTAAAGTAAAGAAGGTTTTATGAAAAATATACTGAAAAGAGTGTGAAATATGTCAACGAGTCGTCCTTTAGATATCTATGGCAAACCTTACAACCGTTCCTTACTGGTTATGGTTTTGCTGATCGGTACGTTTTGTACTGTTTTGAACCAAACATTGTTAACAACGGCTTTTCCAACCTTGATGGATGCCTTTGACATCTCAGCATCTGATGTCCAATGGCTAACCACCGGTTTCTTGCTGGTCAATGGGATCATGATCCCGATCACCGCATGGCTGATCAATAAGTTCAGCTCAAGAAATCTTTACTTAACGGCAATGAGCATCTTCCTGGCTGGAACGATCGCTTGTTTTGCTGCACCAAACTTTTCTACATTATTGATTGGTCGCTTAGTGCAAGCTGCTGGTGTAGGGATCTCTATGCCGCTTTTGCAAAATATCATGTTGTCGATCTTCCCACCAGAAAAACGCGGTTCAGCCATGGGTATGTCCGGAATCGTTATCGGGTTGGCACCAGCCTTAGGCCCAACGTTATCTGGTTGGATCATTGATCATTATGACTGGCGTTATTTGTTCGGAATGGTCATTCCGATCGTCGTTTTAGTCTTAGTCTTAGCGCTCTTTCTAATGAAGAGTGTGATTGAATTGTCGCATCCGAAAATCGATCTGTTCTCAGCGATTTTATCAACGCTTGGTTTTGGTACATTGCTCTATGGCTTTTCAAGCGTCGGTGACAAAGGGTGGGGCAGTATTGAAGTAATCGGTTTTCTTGCAGCCGGTGTCTTTTTCATTGCTTTCTTTGCATGGCGTCAATTGCACATTGAGCATCCGTTCTTAGAGTTGCGCGTGTTCAAATCAACGACCTTTACCTTGGCATCGATCCTTTCAGGGGTCACGAATATGGCGATGATCGGTGCTGAAATGGTTCTCCCATTGTATATCCAAAACATTCGTGGTGAATCAGCGTTCCATTCAGGATTGATGTTATTACCAGGTGCGCTGATCATGGGGATCATGATGCCGATCACTGGTGCGATCTTTGATAAGTATGGTGCAAAACGTTTAGCCATCACCGGGATGTTTATCTTGACCGCTGCAACCTTACCATTTGCTTTCCTAACAAAAGATACACCGATTTTGCATATCATTATTCTTTATGGGATTCGGATGTTCGGGATCTCAATGGTGATGATGCCAGTAACGACTTCAGGAATGAATGCCTTACCTGGTCATTTGATCAGTCACGGTACCGCGGTAAACAATACGTTCCGTCAAGTAGCCAGCTCAATTGGTACGGCTATCTTGATCAGTGTCTTGACAAACGTGACTAAAGGCAATTTGCCAAGTGATTCTTTGTTGGATAAAACGCCTTTGGCCTACAAAGACCAAGCAATCGAAGCGACTTTATCCGGCTACCATGCCGCCTTTTATGTGGCAGCGGTCTTTAGTTTCTTAGGTTTCTTGATCGCCTTCTCCTTAAAGAAAAAAGAACCACGATTGACGGTTCTTGAAGGAGGTGCGGACAAATGATCTTGCTTTTGATCGTTCTTAGCGTGTTAGGATTTGCGGTATTGAATGTCTTTGCCAAAAACAAGCGGCAAACAGGTTTATCATTGGTCTTAGGTCTCGTCTTCGTAGCTAGTGTCGTCGCATTGATGGCCAATTTGACTTACCATTTTGGAATGGAAAAAGAAACGACTGCTAAAACAACCCCACTGGTTTCTAGTGCCGATAACGAGAATTTTGATTTGCTATTGTATCAGCCATTAGGAGATGGTACGGAAAAAATCTACCTGTATAAAACGGATGCTGATCAAGAGGAACCAAAACAAACCGGTACTGATAAAGTGACCAATGTCGTGGAAACAGGGGCTGATTCAGCTCAATTGGAAATAAAAACGACCCGCTGGGTTTATAAAAGTGACCTATCACGCTTCTTGTTCGGAATCGCTGATAACGATGGCCAATATGTCAGCCGTACCAATACGTTCTCATTGCCAGATTCATGGGAAGTCTTGAGTGTGGATCAAGCAAAAAAACTGGCTTCTTTAGCGAAAGAACAAGCGGACACCATGAAAACACAAGGACAAGCGTATGTCCAAGAAAAAATGCAAGCTGCATTAATGGCTGATCCAACTATGGATGAGGCAGCCCAAAAAGCAAAAATCGCTGAATTGACAGAAGCTTATCAAAAAGAAGCGATGGCAAAATTGCTTGAAGAAGCAAAAAAGTAAAAGCGAGTAGATAGTCATGGGATGGAAGAATCAAATCGGATTCTTCTGTCCCTTTTTTATATGGAACGTGATACTTTTGAAAAACGGCTGCCACCAAAAAAAATCCCACACACTAGAAGTGAGTGGGATTTTCTTTAGTCAAATGAGCACGCGGCAATCCGGTCGAAAGCTTCTTTTAACAAGTCCAACGATTGGGTGGCAGCTAAGCGAACATAGCCATCGCCGGTCGTTTCTCCAAAGGCTTTCCCAGGAATCATCAGCACACTGGTTTCCTTTAATAATTTCTCGACAAAGCTGACAGAGTCCAACCCCGTTTGTTCAATGTTGATGAAGGCATACATGCTTCCTTTGACTGGAGATAAGGAAAGGAAGGGGATCTCAGCAACCCGTTGTTCAATGTAAGTCAGTCGTTCCTTAAAGACAGCAACCACTTGCGGCACGAGGGTATCATAGTGATTCAATGCGTAGATACCTGCCCGTTGTGAAGGGGTTGGTGCCGAATAGGCGATCGCCTCATTGATCAGTTTTGCCGTAAGATTGATCGATTCAGGTGCAATCATGTAGCCGATCCGCCAGCCAGTCATGGCAAAGGCTTTTGAGAAACTGCTGAAAGTGATGGTGTTCTCAGGTGCGAAGGCTGCCATCGGTACAAAGGTATCATCAAAGCAAAAGGCTTCATAGACTTCATCTGAGAGGATCAGCAAGTCATGTTCAATGGCAACTGCTGCGATTTTTTCAAAAGTTTCTGGAGAAAAAACAGCACCAGTAGGATTGTTTGGTGAATTGATAATGATCGCCCGAGTTTTCTCAGTGATGGCGGATTTTAAGACTTCGACATCGATTTGAAAGCCATCTTTTTCAAAGGTCGGAATAAAGACTGGCACACCACCGACTAGTTCCACTTGTTGTTTGTAAGGCGAAAAGTACGGTTCATGAATAATCACTTCATCACCAGGATCAATGATGGCAGCCAAAGCTAAGTACATGCCATGCAATGCACCGACAGTTCCTCGTACTTGACTAGGAGAAAAAGTAAGCTGGTATTGCTTTTGATAAAAATCAACGACAGTTTGGATAAAATCAGCACTGCCGTCTGAAGCGGTGTATTTTGTATGACCCGCTTTGACGTCAGCAAAAGCTGCTTCAATGATTGTCGCATCTGTAATCAAATCAGGATCACCAATCGACAAATCAATCAAATTTGGGGTTTTCTTCGCAAGAGTGGCGATCTCCATTAAAAGATTTTCTTCTGGTTGTAAAAAACGTTCTGCAATCAACGGACGGTTCATTTTGTCATCTCCAATTTCTATAAAACTTTGCTTAAAAAATCCTGTGTCCGCGCATTTTGCGGATGCTCAAAGATCTGTTCTGGTGTTCCTTGTTCTTGAATGATACCGTCAGCCATAAAGATGACACGATCGGCAACTTCTTTGGCGAAGCCCATTTCGTGGGTAACGACCACCATCGTCATGCCTTTTTCTGCTAAAGCTTGCATAACCGTCAACACTTCTCCGACCATTTCTGGGTCTAATGCTGAGGTTGGTTCGTCAAAGAGCATTACATCAGGATCCATTGCCAACGCTCTAGCAATAGCGACCCGTTGCTGCTGCCCGCCAGAAAGGCTAGAGGGGTAACTATCTGCTTTTTCAGCTAAGCCAACTTGTTCCAGCAATCCTTTCGCTGTCTCTTCGGCAGCGGCTTGCTCTTGCTGTTTGACTTTGATCGGGCTGATAGTCAGATTTTCTAAGACCGTTTTATGAGGGAATAGATTAAAGCTTTGAAAGACCATTCCCATTTTTTGACGAATCTGATCGATTTTCACCCCTTTTGCTAATAAATCATTGCCTTCGAAGGTGATTTTCCCACCAGTCGGCTGTTCAAGAAGGTTCAAGCAGCGTAAGAAAGTACTTTTCCCACTTCCTGAGGGTCCGATGATCACAACGACTTCACCAGGTGTCACTTCAAGATCGATTTCTTTTAAGACGGTATTCTCGCCAAATGTTTTCACTAATTTTTCAACTTTAATCACTAGTTTTCATTCTCCTTTCAGCAACACCCAATAGACGTGAGAGGGCGAAGGTCAATACAAAGTAGATCAATGATACGATAACGTATGGTAAAAATGGTTTGAAGCTGGCCCCTTGAACGACGCCTGTTTGGAAAATCAGTTCAGACACGCCGATCACCGATACGACCGAAGACTCTTTGATGACCGTGACAAATTCATTTCCTAGAGCAGGCAAGATGTTTTTGATGGCTTGCGGGAAAATGATGAAGCGCATCGCTTGGATCTGATTCATTCCTAGTGAACGAGCGGCTTCCAGCTGTCCTTTATTGACGGCATTGATCCCGGCACGAATGATTTCTGCCACATAGGCGGCACTGTTTAGTGCTAAGGCAATACAGCCGGCAGCTAATTTCGAAAGCTCTAAGCCTAACACGCCTGTTCCAAAGTATACAATAAATATTTGTACTAACAAAGGTGTTCCCCGAACATATTCAATATAGACAGCGGCAATGACTTTCAATGCTTTTGACTTAGAAAGCTTCATAAAGGCTAACAAGCTGCCACCGATAGAGCCGAATAATACCCCAACCAAGGCTAGGAAGATCGTATAGCCAGTTCCAGTGATGTAAAAAGGCAGATATTTTTCCCAAAAGCTTTGCTCTTCATCGATCGTGCCTTCTTCGGTAAACATCAATCGATAGGCATCTTCTTTGTATTGGCTTAAAAGATCATTACTAATGATAGTTTCAATGGAGGAATTGAGTTTTTCCAGTAAAACTGGCGCTTCTTTCGAGATGGCGATCGCGGTCTCCTTCACGCCGTTTTCAAACGTGACATTTTCGGCTAATGCCAAGGTATCATTCGCCGTCACATAAGCTTCGGCGACGGGACCTTCCATCACGATCGCATCGATCTTGCGTGATTTTAGATTGGTGATCAAATCAGGCACCCTTTGCAAAGAGGTGACGGTGGAGCCAGTCAATTCTGTATTTGCCAGCTCTTCTTGAGTGGTTTGACGTTGTGCACCGACAGCCACACCATCAAAATCAGCCGTCGATTGGAAACGATCCGCGTCTTCTGCTCGAACTAAAACGGTCTGTTGGACTTCCATATAAGTGTCAGTGAAATTGACTTCTTTGCGGCGCTCATCCGTAGCAGCCATTCCAGAGATGACGACATCGATTTTGCCCGTTTTTAACGCTCCTAACAACGCATCAAACCCAAGTTCCTCAATTTTCAGGTCGACCCCTAAGTCATCTGCAATTTTTTGGGCAATGGAAATATCGATCCCGACGATTTCATTTTTTCCGTCAACATTGGCACGGAATTCATAAGGTGCATAATCGGCAGATAAACCCACGACCAATACACCATTTTCTTTGACTTTTTTATAGATTGGATCGGTTTCTTCTGCATGTGCTTGTCCGACAAAGAAAAACGGCAGCAACGCTGTGATGATCCCTAATAAAACAGTTCCCTTACTAAACCTTTTCATGTAAACGCCCCTTTAACTTTTTCTACGCATCTATTAAAAATGCAAATAATAACTAATGAATGTATAAAAATACATATAAGTGATAGAAACTATCATAGCATAACATCAGTTGAAGTCAATAAGTCAGAGAAAAAAAGTCAAAAATTGTTTTAGAGCGTCAAACCATTTATTCAAATTATTTGCAATCCAAGCAAGAAGAAAGTGGTGAAGGAGCAGCAGCCATTTTCTAAATACGTCTATTTGAAAGGATGCTTAGAAAATAACGGATAATGAAGAAAGGAAACAGCTTCGCTTAAACGAGAACCAGGATCTGCAATGACAAAATGAGAAGTGGGTTGAAACAAAGCGACAAAAACGAAACATAAGACATTTTCTAGATTTCTTGAGATAATAAAAGAGAAGAGGAGGCGATAGAATGAAGGTCGTATTGATTCGACATGGCGAAAGTGAAGCAAATTTCGAAAATTATTGGACAGGGTGGCTGGATGTTTCTCTGACCGAAAAAGGCCGACAACAAGCTTGGGCTGCGGGTGAACAGATCAAAACCTTAGGGATTACTTTTGATTTTGCCTTTGCATCTGTGCTTCAACGAACGATCATCACCTGCGATGCCGTTTTGGAAGCCAGCAATCAACTTTGGGTTCCTGTGATAAAAACATGGCGCCTAAATGAACGTCATTATGGCCAATTAGTAGGGGTCAATAAAGGTGAGATGGTGGCAAAGTATGGAAAAGAACAGGTGCAAAAATGGCGACGTGGATATGATGAACCGCCTTTATATGTGGAGGAAAATGATTTAGACCGCCGCTATGATTCTTTAGACCCCCGCTTGATACCTAAGGGCGAAAATCTGGGGATGGTGGTGGCGCGAGTAGTCCCATTTTGGCAAGACCAGGTGGTTCCGTTACTTAAAGATCATAAGAATATTCTCATTACTGGTCATGGGAACAGCTTGCGGGCGTTAGTCAAGTACTTGGAGAACGTGCCCAAAGATGCCATGGATACGATCGATATTCCTAACGCACAGCCGATCATTTATGAGTTTGATAGCCAGGCAAACTTGATTAAACGGGCGTAATAACGAACATTTATAGAAGAAACCGCATTCTCGTTTGATGTTACATCGAAAATGTGGTTTTGTTGTGCTATAATAAGAAAAATTTAATGAAAGGCGGGAGGATATGAAAGCCGTATTAACCGTTATTGGAAAAGACAAGGTTGGGATCATTGCTGGTGTCAGCCAGAAATTAGCAGAATTAGAAATCAATATTTTAGATGTGTCCCAAACGATCATGGAAGATTACTTCACGATGATGATGCTTTTAAACATGGATGCCAATCAGGATTTTGACGGTATTCGTGAGGAGCTTCACCAAGTAGGTCAGACATTAGGTGTGAAAATCAGCATTCAAAATCAAGAAATTTTTGATACCATGCACAAATTATAGGAGGCACTATGGAGACAAATCAAATACTTGAAACCATTCGCATGGTGGAAGAAGAAAATTTAGATATTCGTACGATCACGATGGGGATCTCATTATTGGATTGTATTGACGCCGATATTGATCGTACCTGTGAGAAAATTTTTCAAAAAATTACAACAAAAGCTAAAGACCTTGTCAAAGTCGGCGAAGAGATCGAAAGTGAATATGGTATTCCAATCATTAACAAGCGGATTTCGGTTACCCCTGTAGCGATCGTAGTGGCCGCTTGCCAGCCGACGCCAGCCGACTGTATCAAAGTTGCGCAGACCTTGGATCGAGCGGCGCAAGAAGTTGGGGTCAATTTCATCGGCGGCTATAGTGCGCTAGTAGAAAAAGGCTATCAAGGCGGCGACCTTGCATTGATCGAATCGATTCCAGAAGCCTTGGCACAAACCAATTTTGTCTGTTCGTCGGTCAATATTGGATCAACGAAAGCCGGAATCAACATGGATGCAGTGCGTTTGATGGGAGAAACAGTCAAGAAGACTGCTGAAGCATCAGATATGGGCTGTGCAAAGCTGGTTGTTTTTGCCAATGCAGTGGAAGACAATCCCTTTATGGCGGGGGCTTTTCATGGGGTCGGTGAAGCTGATGTGGAAATCAACGTCGGTGTCAGCGGACCTGGTGTCGTCAAACGTGCCTTGGAAAAAGTCAAAGGGGAGTCCTTTGATGTCGTGGCGGAAACCGTTAAAAAAACTGCCTTCAAGATCACACGGATGGGGCAGTTAGTCGGGCGCGTTGCTTCAGAGCGCTTAGGCGTTCCATTTGGGATCGTCGATCTTTCGCTGGCACCGACTCCTGCAGTCGGCGATAGCGTGGCATTGATTTTAGAAGAAATGGGCTTAGAATCTGTCGGTACCCACGGAACGACAGCTGCTTTGGCCTTGTTAAATGATGCAGTCAAAAAAGGCGGCGTAATGGCCTGCAACCATGTTGGTGGTCTGTCGGGTGCCTTTATCCCCGTTTCTGAAGACGCAGGGATGATCAAAGCAGTAGAAGCTGGTTTATTGAATTTAGAAAAACTTGAAGCCATGACGGCAATCTGCTCTGTCGGTTTAGATATGATTGCGATTCCGGGAGATACTTCGGCTGAGACGATCGCCGCAATGATCGCGGATGAAGCAGCGATCGGTGTCATCAACCACAAGACGACAGCGGTTCGAATCATTCCAGCGAAAGACAAAGAAATCGGCGATCGCATCGAGTTTGGTGGTTTATTAGGGACGGCGCCAGTGATGAAAACCAATCCTGCGCAGTCTACCGATTTCATTTTGCGTGGCGGCCGTATTCCCGCACCGATCCATTCATTTAAAAACTAGCTCGTGTTCATTTTGTAAGAAAATATGATGAAGTGACCTTTAAAAGACTAATCAGAATGCTGTCTTTTAAAGGTTTTTTGGTCCTGTTACTATTTTTTTCATTCCTAAGACGGATGTTTTTTTGTTTGGAATCGAATACAATGAAAGATAACACGATAAAAAGGGGTGGTAAAATGAAGAAAATCTTCCAACTTGGGATGTTGGTTTTTATTGGTTTGATGGGATTTTTTGTCCTTCAACCATCAATTGCCTTTGGACAGACATTTGTTCGTGATGATGCCGGGGTCCTTTCACAAGAGACGATCGAACAGATCGATGCCTTGAATAAAGAGGGGTTCCAATCATTGACCGGAGCGCCAGAATATGCTGTGATCACAATCCCTTCCTTAGATGGGCAATCGATTGAAGAGCGTAATTTGGAACTGTTCAATGAGTATGGTTTAGGAAATCCAGAGGACAATAATGGACTATTGTTTCTCTTTGCTATTGATGATCGTGAATTTCGTCTGGGTTATGGCGATGGACTATCCTATGTCTTCAGTGAGCTATCGGAAGATGATTTAGTGGATGAAGATGCCAAAGACGCATTACGAGATGAAGATTATGATACAGCGATATTGGCAGCTTCTAATGAAGTCTATCAGCGCATGAAAGAAGCGGATGAAACGATTGGTTTAGGGACGATCTATCAAGATGGCAAGCAAATGTTAGCAGAAAAACAGGCACAAGAAGCAGAAGCCAACAAGCAGATGTGGTTCACTATTGGAAAAATCGTTAGTGGTGTTGTAGCGGCAGCAGCTGCAGGCCTTGTAGGGTTCATTAGTTTTCGTCATCTTAAAACCAAACAGCGTTTTGCAGAGCACCTGCCGTTGCCGAAACATCTCTTAGAAGATAGTCACTTCCAACAGAAAGATTTCTTGAAATGGGCTAGCAATAGAAAGAACTATCAGCGTTACCATCAGTATCAGACAGCCAAAGATTGTCAACAAGCATTTACGCAGTATGTGACGAGTACTTACGTGCCAGCGAAATTGAGTTCGGTCACTGGATTGTCGACAGCAGATAAACGAGTCATCCAACATGCCTTGACGAATCCGGCAATTGGGGCCTATTTTTCAAATCTGCTGATGAAGAAAAAAACCACGGTCAAACATTTCGGTCAGGTGATCCTTACACAACATGACACCTTAAAAACCTATGAAGCCCAATTAGGCAGGGAAGTGTCTGAACGGATGGCAGACTACGATTTAACTGATGCGGTGTTACCCGAAAATCTGCCTTTAGCAGATGCTTATCGAGCAGAAATAGCCAAGCAAGCCAAAGAAGAGATCAGAAGACGCAATGAGCAAGGGCGATACTTAGCGCAACTTGTGACGGAAAAAGCGACCTATCCTGAGATGGTACAAGCCATTCCAAAAGAAGTTTCTAATGTTCTAGCGGAAGTGAAAACAGATGCCTTGTTCCAAGTTGACTTGAAACAGGTTTATCAAAATCACCCAGATTTAGCGAACAAATTATCCTCATTTGATGCTTCTGATCGAGCAGCCGTTTTGAATAATGCTCGCCAAGAGTATGACCCCCATGGTATGAATATGGCGTTGTTCTTTGTAATGATGAATAATCATGTGACCCATCAAGAACAAGTCATTGCCGATACGCAAAGTTCTTCGAATGATTTTGGCGGCTTTAGCGGAGGAAGCAGCAGCGGTGGCGGTGTTTCTGGTAGCTGGTAATTTTTCGTAGTGAGGAACGTTCATTGTTCTGCAATGCATTCGCTTGCATGTAGGTTTGTGCAAGCGGAAGGATTGTATGGTCAATGGCGTTTTTTCTTGTAGAGGAAATCCCTTGATAAATAAGACAAACCAAACAAAGTGTGGTAAACTTTTTAGAGTTACTGAAAATGAATGGAACTTTCATTCATTTGAAAAAGGGAGAAAACGAGGGATATCATGTACCAATCTTACATATGGGATTTTGACGGAACACTTTACGACAGCTACCCAATCATGTTAAAAGCTTTTATCAAGACATTGAAGGAGTATGGCTTTGATCCAGATCCAGCGGAGATTTATTATATACTGAAAGATTCATCTTCCAAAAAAGTTGCTGAAAAATACAACTTAGATTTTCAAGAGTTCACTAAAGCATTCAAAGCAAATGAAGCGCTGGATGATCGTTTGCCGCTTTCCTTTGCAGGAACCAAAGAAACATTAGAAGCCGTGGTTGCTGCTGGGGGCAAGAACTACATTTTGACCCACCGCGATGTCGTCTCAACGAAAGAGTTGTTAGAAAAAGAACAGATGGCAGACCTGATCGTTGAGATCGTTGGCCCAGAAAACAACTTCCCCCGCAAACCGGATCCAACTTCCCTGATTTATCTTGTTGAAAAGTATCAACTAGACAAAGATCAGACTGTCATGATCGGTGATCGCACGATGGATGTTTTTGCAGGACAAGGAGCAGGTGTCAAGACGATATTTTATGATATAGAAGGTCTCTTGAAAGATGTATCTGCCGACCATACCGTCCAATCAATGGCTGAAATACAAGAAATCATTAAGTCTTGAGAAATCAAGGCTTTTTTTGTGCATAGAAAGTAAGTCATTCAGTACTCATGATGAACGGTACAAACGTAGTTCTCATTGATCTTCTAGTCTCGGCACAACAAACCAAAAACAAGTCACGCCATTTTTCGACTCAGCACCATATTCGAAGGCATGAGAAGTCAAAATGGTTTTTACGATCGCTAAGCCGATGCCGGTTCCTTCTTTATGTCCTGCTTGATGTTGGACGCGTTGGTATCTTTCCCAAATAAGTTCGAGTTGTTCTGGAGGGATATCTTTTCCAGGGTTGATGATAGCAACTTTTGTTCCTGCAGCTGTATTCGTCAATTTGATCAAGAGTCGTTCATTTTTTGGTGTATGGTTGATGCCATTGTTTATTAAATTACGCAAGACTTGTTCCATTTTGATGCGATCAAAAAGAGCATTTCCATTCGTACTATCTGCTTCAAAATCGACAGTGATGTCATATTGATTGGCGATCCCTCTTGCGTAAGCAACGACGGAGGAAACCACCTCGTATGTATTCCAAACTTCATTTTTTAGTTGTGTATAGCCTGCTTGCATAATAGAGAAATCCATGATGTCATCGACCATGGCACTCATACGGTGGGCTTCGCTGATAATTAGGTCCATATGTTCTTTTCGAAGTCGTTCATCGCTTCCAGATACATCACGTACCATCTCCCCATAACCAGTGATTAACGCAAGGGGGGAGCGTAGTTCATGAGAAACGTTGGCAATCACTTCTTTTCGCAACACGTCTACTCGCTGAAGTTCTGTGCTTAAATCCGCAACTGATTCAGAAAGTGTTCCTAATTCATCTCCACGGTTGAGTTTTGGCACTGAATAAAGTTCACCCTTCGTTAGGCGAACAATAGCTTCTTTGATCGTTTTGATTGGACGAATAAAATGTTGTGCCAAAAAAAAGGAGATTGTTGACCCAAAATAGTTAATATGATGGTGAATAGAAAGAGCTGTTGACGATTCAACCTCTGAAGCGCTTCGATTTGAGTGATGGTATTTGAAAGCAAAAGGGCAGCTGGACGTTGGAAAAGAGTCATAGGGACGCCAATAAGAATGGCAGAAGATTTTTCAAAGTTTTCTACGGTACTAAGACTCTCCCCATTGAGGACAGTTGGCGCATGTGATAATAACCAGTTGTATTCGTTTTTCAACCCGTCTATGTTCAGTTTCTGTCCATTATTATATGCAGAAAGGATTTCACCGGAATCATCGATTAAGAAGAGAGTTCCAACAATTGTTTTACTGAGGAAAAGTAATGGCTCATCTGGTAAACCAGTAGGATCTACTGCCATATCTTCAAGAGAAGTAGCTGTTTCTTGAACGGTTTCCAGAAGTGATTCTTTCGTTGTGTTGATATAATTTGGTTCAAAGAGTAAAATTTGAACGGTCCATAAAAAAGCGATACCAATGATGACCAGCAACATATTGGCGGACCAAAGTCGAATAAGTAATTTGCTTTTGAAATAATTGAATCCTAACCGACTAGTCTTCATAATCAAATTTATACCCTACCCCCCAAACCGTCTGGATTAATTCTCGATAATCGCCTAGACGCTCTCTTAACGATTTGATGTGTGTGTCCACTGTCCTGGTATCACCAAAATAATCAAAGCCCCAGACACCTTCCAAAATAGATTCTCGGCTCAATGCGATATGATTGTTTTTCGTTAGATAGACCAGCAGGTCAAATTCTTTCGGTGTTAGCGGCAAAGGTTCCCCTTTGATCGTCACGGTATGTGAAAAAACATTGACCTCGAGATCACCAAAAACGATCTTTTCGAACTGAAACTGAATGCTCCGTTTCAACACAGCTTTGATGCGAGCCATTAACTCTTTAGGACTAAATGGCTTAGCGATGTAATCATCGGCACCAAGATTGAAGCCAAAGAGTTTATCGTACTCTTCTTTTCGAGCGGTAATCATGATGACTGGCGTGTTACAGCTCCCTCTGATTTCCGAAAGCGTCTGAAAGCCATCTTTTCCCGGCATCATGACATCTAAGAGGATCAAATCAAATGAACGATTGGCTAGTTTTTCCAGTGTTTCATTTCCATCTGATGCTTCAAAACAAAGGTAGCCTTCGATCTCCGCATAGGTTTTCACTAAGGCACGCATATGGGTGTCATCATCAACAATCAATAATTTTTGCAATTTTGGTCACATCCTAACAATTAAATTATATTTTTTAAATTATATCACAGCGTGCTGGTTAGTTTGACAGGGAAATGCCCTTTTGAAAAATAATTGTTCTTTCCCTCACAGGATTATCACAAATACCCAATACTATAGAGATATATTCGATCGAAAGGGGCGCTTTTACGATGCATGACTCTCGCATGCTAAATAAGAATAAAGCGAAAAAAAATCGTAAGCTAGTCGGTCATTGGTTGTACATCATCAGTTTTGTACTTTTTATGGGGTTCTCTGCACGTCTGATTTACATTGTTCAAGTTGGCGTCATCGCAGGCGTCTCTTTGTCTGAAAGAATAGAACATTTGTATTATCGTTCCAGACCGATTGAAACAAGGCGAGGCTCAATCTTTGATCGACAAGGGTCTGTGATTGCACAAGACGTTCTTTCTTATACTGTTCGAGCAATTCTTTCTGAAGATTACATTGATAATGGACGACCTATGTATCTAGGCAGAGAGAATTTTGAGGAAACAGCAACGATTCTTTCAGAGTATTTACCTATTTCAAACGATCAAGTTTTGACTATTTTGACAAACGGTGTGAATCAAACGGAACCACCTGCATATCAAGTGGAATTTGGCAGTGTGGGGAGTGGTCTAAGTGTGACTATTAGAAATCAAATTCAATCGGCCCTTGATGCAGCTGGAATCAATGGCATTTATTTCGAGGCTCGTACAAGTCGCAGCTATCCGAATGGCATCTTTTCTTCACATTTGATAGGCACGACCTCAGATGATGAAGAGATTCGTGTCGGTGTATCTGGGTTAGAATATGTAATGAACCATTTCCTGAGCAATCAAAACGGGCGAGAGTCCTTTCAAGTCAATGCTTCAGGGAATCCTGTTCCTGCAACCAATCAAACGGTTGAAGAAGGCATTGACGGACAAGATGTTTGGACGACATTAGATGCGCATTTGCAGTTATTCACTGAATCTCTGATGGATGAAGTTTTGGAAGAAACGCGGCCAGAAAATTTAACTGCTTTATTAATGGATGCCAAAACGGGTGAAATTTTAACGATGGCTCAAAGACCGACTTTTCATCCAGAGACCCAAGAGGGGATTGATGATGCGCATTTTATATGGCGCAACCTTTTCACAGAAGAGATGTATGAACCTGGTTCGACCTTGAAGCTGGCAACCGTTGCGACAGCAATTGATGAAGGAGTGTTTGATCCCACGGAACGTTATAATCCAGTGAGTATGCAGATTGAAGATCGACTCATCAGTGACCACGACTCAGGGGCAAATGGTGAGCTGACGATGCGGCAAGCGTTAGCTTGGTCTAGCAACACAGGGATGGTTCGTCTTCAGCAGCGGATCGGCGGTGAAATATGGGCGCAGTATTTAGCTGATTTTGGACTAGGGAAAGTTACTGGAAGTGAGCTTTTCGGTGAGGTACCAGGTATCTTACCTTCAAGAAATCGGGTTGATCAAGCTATGAGTTCATATGGTCATGCGATTGGTGTTAATCAGATGCAGATGATGCAGTTATTTAGTGCATTTGCCAATGGTGGCGAGATGATTCGTCCCCAATTGATTCGGCAAGTGGGGGAAGAGACCCAAGTTTTTCCAGAAGTCGTTTCCCAGCCTATTTCACAAACAGCGGCTGATGCTGTATTGGAATACATGACCGATGTAGTGACGGATGAACGTTATGGCACCGCTTATGATGTATACCAACTAACGAACCATGAGATTTCTGTCAAAACTGGGACAGCTCAGATTGCCAATGAGAATGGTCAAGGCTACCTGACAGGAGAGTTTGATTATATTTATTCGGCGGTCTCGATCTATCCAACGGATGATCCACAGTTTATTCTTTACCTCACCATCAAACGTCCAGAAAAGTACGATCGTCATACATTGGCTAAAATCGCCAATCCTTTGATGGAGCGTTCGATGGCACTGCAAAATTTTCGTGAGTAAAAAAAATTTCTTAACAGGAGCTTAAAAAGACATAGACCATCTAAGAAATTTCATGCTGCAACTGGTCAACTTCCCACAGGAATGATAGTCTTTAGAAAAGACAAGAAGGCTTCTTCAGCGATCTAAACTAAGGATGAGTGAAGTGGATCACCGATCGCCTTACAGCTAGCAGATAAAAAAATCATTGACGGAGGAGTCGTATGAAAAAACTAAAATTCTTATTCAAAAGCATTTTTCTCATCGGGCTTCTTTATTTTGCAAGCCAGATGATCACATGGCATGACGGTCGTTTGGCCTTTCGGGATGCCCGCCTCAACGAGATCACTCAAACTATCTCTTCCCGATTTTCTCTTTCACAAGATGCTTCAGACAGACAAGTGGAAGAAACGCCTGCTCAGACACATTTATACAATGAATCACGACAAGTGATTGAAGAAACCTTTGGAGAAGCAATCAATGAATCAGCGAATCGGTATGGATTAACGTGGACATCCTACCACGATGATTTTCGTAACTTCATGATGGTGATGTATGATGAGAATGATATCGCGCAAGGAATCTATACGAACCAAGATACCCTGCATATCGATGACACGCTAGGAATCGGGTCTTCAAAAGCCAGCGTTCGTAATCAGATGGGCACGCGTCAAGAAAGTTTTCAACGAGGATCACGACGGTATCGAATCCAGCCAGATGCGAACTATGATCTCTTCTTACATGATGATCAATTGATTACTTTTTTCTATGATGTTCATGCCGAAGACACAGTGACCGCGATCCAAATCATCAATCAAGAGCTAGAGGTCTTGCATGCAGATGATTTTAGGCAAAATCAGACAGCGGTATTAAGCGGTCTGCGTACGCAGCTGTTTGAACTTACGAATGCGACTCGAGTAAAATTTGGATTGGAGCCATTAGAATTTAGTGCTGCAACAAGTGAGACTGCCCGTAAGCATAGCCAAGATATGGCTGAAAATCGGTATTTTGATCATATTGCTTTGGATGGGTCAAGCCCCTTTGATCGGATGCAAGAAGACGGGATCAGCTTCACCGCCGCAGGAGAAAACTTAGCATTTGGCCAAGCCAGCAGCATTTACGCTCACCAAGGCTTAATGAATTCAGAAGGACATCGGGCAACGATCTTAACTGAAGGGTATGACTACCTGGGGATCGGTATTGCGATCGATACCAGCGAACAGCCTTATTATACAACGTTGTATCATCGAGGCTCGGCGTCGTGAATTCCTGAATTGCGTGAAACAGAAACTCTTAACTAGTGAAAAAGTCGACACGTGGAAAGTGTTGACTTTTTTTCTGTCCTTGATTACTTTTTGCGTATTTCATCTATGAGGTGGTGAAAATGGATCGATGGAAAATGCTTAAAGATTACTGGCGGATTGCACTTGTAGGTGCGGTGCTGGTGGTTTTGTTGATTATCTGGTTTGTGCCGTTTTCGCAGAACAAAGAAACAAACTGGCATTCAATGGCAGATGCAGCAGGGCAAACGTCTGAAATGGGAGAAGGTGGAACCCTTCAAGAAGATAGTCCTCATGATGAAGAATCTGAGATCGTCATAGATATCAAAGGGGAAGTGCACCAACCGGGCATTTATCGCTTAAAATCAGGTGCGCGGATGTATGAACTGATCGAACAAGCAGGTGGTCTGACAGAAGAGGCGTTAGAAACAGCGATAAACTTAGCACAAGTGTTGCAAGATCAACAGATGGTGATCGTTCTCCATCAAGAGGATGAAGGGTTTATGGAGATAAATGCTTCAGGAGTAAGTAGCAGCCAGACAGTAGTGACACAAATCAATCTGAATCAAGCCAATGCGCAGCAACTGCAAGAACTGCCGGGTGTGGGTGCCAAAAAAGCAGAAGCAATCATCGCTTACCGCGAAGAATATGGTTTTTTTAAACAGATTGATGACCTAAAAAAGATCACAGGCATCGGAGAGAAGACCTTTGAGTCCTTGAAAGAGATGATTACAGTGACAGACTGAACCAAATAAAAGTAAGCAATACTAAGAAATGACGGTTGAAAATTCAAGAAATTCGATTAGAATAGAACTAATCAATCGCAAAGGAGCAAATGAATGAGCAATACGAGAATCCCTTGGGACCAGTATTTTATGGCGCAAGCTGTTTTACTGTCTTTACGCAGTACGTGTTCCCGACTTGAAGTCGGCGCTACATTAGTCAAAGATCGCCGAATCATCGCTGGAGGCTACAATGGGTCAGTCAGTGGCGATGTACACTGCATCGACGATGGCTGTTATGTTGTCGATGACCATTGTATTCGGACGATTCATGCTGAAATGAATGCTTTACTGCAATGTGCAAAATTAGGGGTATCGACAGAGAATGCTGAAATCTATGTAACACATTTTCCTTGTCTTCCTTGTACGAAAGCCATTTTGCAAGCAGGTGTTAAAAAGATCCATTATTTGAATGATTATCGTAACAACCAGTATGCACTAGAATTGATTCAACAAGTAGGTGCTTCCGTCCACCAAGTTGAACTCGATCCTGTGTACTTCGAAAAACTATCCTTTGGTGTGCTGAATGATGCACAACCAACAAAAGAGAACTGATTCATTTCTATTTCTTAGTATTATTTTCGCTTGTTCGGTGACTGCATACTATGTGCAGTCTATCCTACTTGGATTCATTGCACTTTATTATTTCGCGATGCTTGTCTTAAAACGACAGGCATTTTTGTGCATGGTTTGTTTTGTCGGACTGTTGCTGTTAAGTGTCCGCGTCTCTCTATTTCGGACTGGGGACATACAAGAAGGTGAGTATCGAGGGGTAGTCAATGTGCTGCCAGACACGATCAAAATCAATGGTGATCTGCTTACGTTTGAAGCAAAATCCTCCGCAGGTAAAGTGATTGGCCATTACACGATTTCTTCAGAGACTGAAAAACAGCAATGGCAGGATCGATCCGATTGGGGAAGAAAGCTGCTGGTGAAAGGATTTTTTTCTCTTCCTGAAAGACCACGAAACCGCCACGGGTTTGACTATTCTGCCTATCTGTCCAGTCGATCAATTATTGGCTCAGTCCATATCGAGCAAATTGTAGGAATGGAAGCAGCAGACTCAGGCTTTTCGCTTGCAAAAGTTCGAGCGGATGTTATTTCTTCTGTTCAACGAATTTTTCCTGAACGATCCGCTACCTATATCAATGCATTGCTCTTTGGTTTTAAAGATCACGCGTTTCAAGAGGTGCGACAAATTTACAGTGCAAGTGGCTTGTTGCATTTTTTTACGATTTCAGGAATGCATATCGTCTTATTTTTCAAATGGTTTCGCGAGATCTTATGCCGATTGGGTTTCACGCAAAAAGAAATGTTGTTACCTTTGGTGGTCTTTTTCTTAGGGGCGATCGGTCTGTGTGGGGGTGGCATTAGTGTATGGCGCGCCGTCTTGGCATTGGCTGTTAATCAAGTGAACGCCCTTTTTCCTCAACGCCTATCGGGGAGTGATCGCTATGGGATTGTCCTGACAGCACTTTTATTCGTTGACCCCAAAGTATTGCTTCAAACATCGGGGCAACTAAGCCTTTTGATGACATTTTTGCTACTGATGCAACGACCAGTTGGATGGTCATGGTTTTGGTGTTGCCAATTCTTACCTGTACTTGCAGCACCCATCATTGTCGCAGTTTTTTATGAATTTCCGCTCTTTGGCGGCTTATTGACGTTTTTCTTTCTGCCGTTTTTTCAAGTAATTTTGCTACCAGCGTGTCTTTTATTGTTTATGGTCAGTACACTTTTCCCACCCATCAGGGGGCTGATTGTCGTTTTCGAAGGACTTTTGCTGCTTATGGAAATAATTATAGGCGCTGTTGGGGGCATTTCCCTGACAATTGGTGCTATACCTGTGGGATTGGCTGGCATCTGTTGTCTGCTTGGCCTGTTTTTTTATCAAAAGAAACGGTGGTTGCTGGTGATCTGTTTCTCACTCGTTATACCAACGGTCTACCAAAAAAACAGCGTTGTACCGACGATTAGCTATGTCGATGTTGGGCAAGGAGACAGCATCGTTTTGCAGGCAGAAAAGAATCGCGAAGTTTATGTGATCGATACTGGAGGTTCTTTGTCTTTTCCGAAAGAAAACTGGCAAGAGCGTAAACGACAAGCTGCCGCGGAATCTACATTGATTCCTTTTTTGAAGGGGGAGGGAGTCAGGAAGATTACTGGTTTGTTTCTAACTCATGGGGACACGGACCATATGGGGGACGCACTAGCATTAATGAAGGCGATCCCCGTTGAAACGTTATATCTTGTACCAGGAAGTGAACAAGATCACCGGATTGCCAAGCTATTAAAAGAGCTCCCTAAGCAGACAAGCGTTGTTTGGACGACGGTTGGCCAAGTGGTGGGTGATTTCCTTCAGTTGCAAGTATTGGCACCAGAATCAGGTGCAGGACAAAACGAAGATTCGATGGTGATTAAAACCAAGGTAGGGGATAAAACATTTTTGTTTACTGGTGATCTCGAACAAGCTGGGGAAAAAAAGTTGATTTATGATTATCCGAATCTTAAAGCTGATGTTTTGAAACTAGGGCATCATGGCAGTCGAACCTCTACGGCACCTGAGTTTGTTACGGCAATCGATCCCCAATTCGGGATCGTTTCAAGTGGACGGAAAAATCGGTACGGGCATCCTCATGAAGAGGTGCTGGAAACGTTGGCAAATCAGACCGTTTTGCGAACCGATCAGCAAGGCATGATCCAATTTATTTGGTCTGAAAAACAACAATCATTTTTGATAAAAACGCTGCTAGACTATCCGATTGACTAATGGTAGGATAAGAATGAAAGCGGGGGGAACGATGGAATTACAAAAAGCGTTGCATGCAATTCGAACCAAGGAGTTGCAATCGATTTATCTGGTCATCGGCAGTGAAATGTTTTTACAAGAGCAAGTTCGCACGGCATTTTTGGAGCGTTTTTCCGTTGGGAAAGATGATCTGAATTTTGCTTCCTTTGACATGGAGAAAGATCCCCTTGATATGGTGATCCAAGAAGCCCAATCGTTGCCTTTTTTTGGCGATCAGCGCTTACTTTTCGTCGAGCGGCCATTTTTCTTAACGGCTGAAAAAAAGAGCAATGCACCTGAGCATGACCTAGATGATTTCTTGAATTATATCAAAGACCCATTGGAATCATCGGTAATGGTGATTTTTGCAGATGTCGATAAATTAGATGAACGGAAAAAAATTACTAAGCAGCTGAAGAAAGCCGCAGTTGTGATTGATGTCGCACCTATGAAAGAAGCCGACGTGCGTCAGTATCTCCAACAGTCGTTGGCCAATGACGGCATCGAGATGAGCCGAGAGGCGTTTGATTTGTTTTTACGGTTAACGGATCTGCAACTTTCAAAAGCGATGCAGGAGTTACAGAAACTACGGTTGTATGCTGGAAATGGCAATAAAATCACGAAGGAGATCGTCTTGCAGTTGATCCCTAAGACGTTGGAACACAATGTCTTTGAATTAACCAGCGATGTCTTAAAGGGGAACGTATCGGATGCGTTGCGCTTGTATGACGATCTATTATTGCAAGGGGAAGAGACGATCAAGATCAATGCTATCTTGATCAGCCAAGTCCGTCTGCTGTTACAGGCGGCGATTTTGATGAAAATTGGCTACCAGCAAGCCAATATCGCAGAAACGTTGGGGATTCATCCGTACCGAGTGAAGTTAGCGATGCAGCAAGCTCGTGGGTTTGGAGAAAAGCAATTAGCAGCACTATATAGTGAATTGATCGAAAATGATTACTTAGTAAAAAGTGGTCAGATGGACAAAGAGTATTTGTTCCAGCTATTTGTTTTAAAACATGGCAAACAGTAAGTCAAAAAGAAAGGCGCAGCAATCATCGATTGCTGCGCCTTTCTTAATTTGCTTATTTTGCAATTTTTTTACTTAAACGAGATTTGTCGCGACTAGCTTTGTTCTTGTGGATCAATCCTTTAGTCTCAGCCATATCGATTGCTTTAACAGCATCTTTATATAACGCATCTACGTTATCAGCACCAGCTTCAACAGCTTGATCAAATTTTTTGATTGCTGTACGCATTGTGCTTACTTGAGATGAATTCTTAGCATTAGCCGCTTCGCTTGTGCGAACACGTTTGATTGCAGATTCAATGTTTGGCATGTATTTCACCTCCGAAAAAAAGTTCAATTACGTTTAGAAAACGTATAAATCAACACTAGTCATTATACCTAATGCCAAGAGTGATTGCAATAAAAAGTTGTAAAGAAATTTTACTTAACACAAAAAAATGATTTTTCGGTCACGCTATTTTTTTACTTTATGGTAATTTAAAAATTAATCTC
>NZ_VHIL01000014.1:0-128970 GCF_006491895.1 Enterococcus sp. OL5 | reverse complement strand
ATAACTAAATATAAAGATGTTTTTTTAAAAAAACTTTTTGTTAGAATCGTTCTCCATATTGCCAACATTTTTCTTGATTATTTCCGTGTTTCTTCTTTTACTGTTTTATATTTATGTGTATTAACTAGTATTAAAACAAGCCTAAAAACATTGATATACTTAATAAAATTCAACACATACAAAGCATTTTCAAACCAAATAAAACTATCAATTATTTAACTCTTAATCAGCGGGTCGCGGGTTCGAGCCCCTCACGGCCCATTGGGTGCCAAACCCACGGAACAGGTAAATGTTGGTGCGAAAGCATTTCGAAAACATTTATGCTGTTCCATTTTTTTGTTTAAGTCTTTTTTGGTCACCTTGAAAAGATGTACCAGGGTTTCCTTCTCCACTGCTGATCATTCAGAAACTTATATGACTATCCTTAACACTTATCTCTATCCCCAAAAAACACCTCGCTTCTAAGTAGTTCAGCTATGCTCTTTTCAAAAATCAAAGTAATTCGGTCTAACTTTTTAGGAAGAATTTCCACTTCTCAGACGTTTTTCAATGATAGATTGCTGCCATTTATTACAAATATTAGAAACCTTTTGATTTAGCCTCCCTCTTTTTCCCGTTAACTTTAAACTAACTTAATTGCCTTTCGTTAGTTTGTTATCAACAAGGAAGTATTAGATTTTAGTAACTGTTTAAGTCCCTTCAAATCCTTTTTCTTTTCGTTTCTTTTTGCTCCTCCAAAAAATACCAAAAAAAGCGTTCCATCAACATTTAGTTAACGAAACGCTCTATACATTGTTAAATTATGAATTCAGGTGTTCTTCATTTATGAAGTTTAAGAATAGATCACTTTTTCTTATTAAGGTAGCTTCCCTATCCACTCCATAGAAACATTATATTTCAGTGTTCTTTTGGGTTATCTTTCTATCGATCCTATTCCTCTTGGTTTTCTATCAGTACTCAAATTGGCGATAGTAGCGCCGAATTTCCATTGGGTGACAATTCATTTGTTCGACATAAGCATCAATGCGCTGTGTCACACAATGCATCAATAAGTGGGACAGCACTCGGCCGCGATATTTCTCACTGATTCCTGAAACAGGATAATCCTTGGTATCGATCAATGTATAGTTTCCACAAATTCTTGGCAATAATTTAGCTACTCTTTCTGATAATGGACGTTGCTCGTCTTCTCCCAAAAACACTGTGACAGGTGTGGTTTCGTCAACGATTTCCAACGTTCCGTGAAGAAACTCAGCAGCATGGATCGATTTTGAACGCAACCAGCTTTGTTCTTCCCAATAGCACATGGCGTAAGAATAGACTGCGCCCCATTGATTTCCCGCACCGATGAAATAATGCATCGCATCGTGACGATGTTTCTCCGCAAATGCTCGCCCAAATTCATCCGCCTGCTTTTCAGCTTCTACTAATCCTTTTGCTAAATATTGATCCAATTCTCGATAGTAGGCGTCGTAATCAGGAAAATCCCCATGGTTTTTCATTAATCGATCGGCAACCATAAAGAATTTGATTTGTTCGGTTCCCGGTGCAGGATACGTGATGACATGGTCACATTGTTCCGCCAAAATACTGCCTTTTGAATCAATAAATCCTAGTAATGTCGCTCCTACTTTTTTGATTTCTTCAACTGCTTTAACCACTTCTTGTGTCGTTCCAGTAACAGAGGACAAGATGACTAATGAGTCTTTCGTCAATCGACGGTTGCCGGTTGTATAGTATTCTGCCGCATGTTGGACGTAAACCGGTAAGTCACTTTTTCCATTAATGTAAGTGACAGCTTGCATCGCAGAAGCATAGGTACCGCCAATTCCTAGATAATAGATGGCGTCAAAGCCTTTTTCGTCAATGGCATCGACTAATTTTTCAATTTCTGGACGTAGATCTAACATTCCTTGAATATCGTCAATTTGTTGTTGTTCATTAAATTTCAGCATCTTTTCCACCTCTAAATTTTACTTTTTAGCACTTGATCAAAGTCATCAAAAATACGTTTACTCAAATCGATCCCTTTAGCAGCAGCCCCGAGATAGGAGAAAATTTGGAACGGAATAACTAAGAGCAAAGAAGAAAACGTTTCTTCACATGCAACATCCAACCCAAGTGTATCGGGATTCTTTGCCGCTGCTGTGGTGATCGTATAAGCTTTTCCCACATAAGAAGCGATATAATCATGCAACAGTTGGGCTCTTGATTGATTCGGGCTTGGTGCTTCAATAAAGAAAAGCACATGTTCATGGTTGGCTTCAAGATACGGCCCGTGCATATACGCTTCCAATTCAAATCCTTGCGAAGGCACTCGAATCGTTTCCGTAAATTTCGTTTCAAATTCTTTAGCGGTTCCCCAGTTTGGTCCATAACCGACTGCCACAAACCGATTCGCTAGTTTAAAAATACTTGCGTTTTTCTCAAAAAAATCAATTGTCTTAGCAATGACCTGAGGAATGGCTTCAATCATCTCCTCTAACTGATTTTTGATCATCGACACTTGGTCGTCGGATAATATACCTTTGCTGTAGCCAATAGATACCCCCATTAAATAGAGTTGCAATACTGTTGCTACATATCCTTTGGTCACGAATCCAACGGTCTCGATCCCAGTTCCTAGATCAATGCTTTCGTTAACTTTTTGAGCAAGGGGACTTTCGGGATCACTGCTTAAACCGATCGTATAAATATCTTGCTTGGACAACTGCGCCACTGCATCTATCGTAGAAGCACTTTTTCCGCTTTGAGAAACCGCCAAAACTGTCTCGATTTCTTTAGAAAGATGGCCGTAATGATTAAAGTGGTATGGCTCTTCAATCGTGACAGTGATCTGCGCTAATTTCTCCATTGCGTACTTTGCTGCTAAACAGGCATTGGCAGAAGAGCCCGTTGCCAAAATCAGTAAATTCTCGATTGCAGCTCTTTTTTCTTCTTTTTTAGGAACAAACCCCTGCAAGATCTCAACTAGTGTTGCTTGCTCTTCTTGTATATAGTCCATCATCGTTGCCACAACAATTCCTCCTTAAAAGAGTCCAATCAAGGATCCTAAAATACCTACGACTGCTAATCCCAGCAGAATAATTAGCGGCTTGACTTCTTTTTTCAAAAGATAAAAGACAGCCCCAAAGGCACCCAATGACAATATTTTCGGAACGATATCATCAAAGATGCTTTGAACCGTAACTGCATTTTCTCCTGAACCAATCTGCAACGGAATGTTGATATCGATCATCGTAGCGGTCATTCCTCCTACGACCATCAAACCAATGATTGCAGCGCCATAAGTTAAACTTTCCATCAAACCGTTTTCCTGAATTTTCTTTAAAAATCCTGTCCCAAGCTTATATCCCCAACCAGTCGCAAAATAACGAAATAGTAGATGAGGAACATTGAAAATCACTAGAAACAGAATCGGACCTAAGATATTTCCTTGTAATGCCAATGAAGTTCCTACCCCAGTAGCAATTAGCCGCAACGTTCCCCAAAAGAAGGAATCACCGATTCCCGCTAAAGGGCCCATCAAAGAGGTCTTGATGTTATCAATCGCTGAAGAATCAAAATTTGGATCATTGACATTTTCTTCTTCCATCGCCGCATTGATTCCTAAAATAAGAGTGACGATATGCGGGGTCGTGTTGAAAAATTCCAGGTGCCGTTTCAACGCATCGGCCATCGATTCTTTTGTTTTGTAGAGTTTCTTTAAAATCGGAATCATCGCATAGACATAAGCTAGATTCATCTGTCGCTCATAGTTCCATGAGAACTCCATTTGAAATGAACGCCAGAAGACACGATTCAACTCTTTTTTGGTAATTTCGGGTTTCTCATTAGAAGTCTTCATCATCATCTAGTACCTCCACTGAAGTCATTTGAATAGATTGCCCTTGTCCACGAATGTTTCTTAAATTCACGACTACAACAGCCGTTATTGCTCCGAAGATTGCAATCCCTGTAACAGGAATCTCTAAATAAGCTGCTAATGCAAAACCTAAAAAGAAGTACGGTGCAACTTATTTGTTAATCAGTAACCTAGCCAACATGGCAAACCCAAGGGCTGGAATCAAACCAGTTGCAACTGATAGGCCGTTCTGTACAAAGGCTGGAATCATAGCCAATAATTTACTAATCGTATTGCTGCCTACCATAAAGGAGATCGTCACTACAAGGGCTAACATCAGAGATAGGCCAAAACCTGCTAATAAGTGCATTCGTTCTACACCTTTGTAGTTTCCATCTGCCGCGTATAAATCGGCTTTTTGGTTCATCATTGGGATAAGCAACCCCAAGTAAACATTTTTCAAGATAAGGGTCAATGTGGCGATTGGAAGTCCCAACAGTAAAGCCGTCTCGGTTCCCGCTCCTGCCGTAATTGCGAAAGCTGTACCCAGAATCCCTCCAGTTACGACATCTGGCGGAATAGAAGCACCGACAGAAAATGAGCCGATAAACGCTAACTCTAGTGTTGCTCCCATAATAATTCCAGTGTTTATGTCCCCCAATACGATTCCTGTAAACAATCCAGTGACAATCGGACGCGACAGTAATGACGTTCCTAATGCGTATTCAGACTGCGCAATAAATGCAACAATTCCAAGTAATATTGCTTGCAGCATCTCTTTTGCTCCTTTCTTTATAAAACATCTTCGACAGCGACTTTTTTATCCGAAGGTACTTGACGGATATCGACAGCGATTCCTTTTGCAACCATTTTTCTCAAGAGTTCTTCTTCTGCTGGTAAAACATTGACTGCTTTGCCAATATTTTTAGAGCCTTCTTTGGCTTTGATCCCACCGAGATTGATCTTGTCGATCTCTGGACAGTTTTCTGCTAACTTATACGCATCTTTGATGGAATCAACTACGATGAATAATTTGTATTTATCCGTTACACCGCTTTGCAGGGCATGAATTGAATCCTCAATTGATTTGATCACCAGTTTTACGCCTTGCGGTTTTGCTAATTTGATCGTTGTCTTACGAATATCATTTGTCGGTACATCATCATTGGCAATCAAAATACAATCTGCGCCTAAATTTTGGGTCCAAGAAAATGCGACTTGGCCGTGTAATAGCCGATGATCGACTCGTGTCAAAATAATCATGTCGTCCCTCCTAAAATTCTTCTTCTTCGATTTCTTTTGCTACACTATCATTGCAAAACTGGATCATATCTTTCGAATTTGCCAGCGCTTGATGGATCGTTTCTGAAATTGCACCTCCCCCTTGAAGTTGTGTCGTCAATTCAATCAACAATGGCAAATTCAAACCTGCGATTAAATAAAAATTGGGTTGTTGGATATAACGCAAAAATTCATTGTTCACGCTGCCGCCAAAAATATCTGTGATAACGATCACTTCATGTTCTTTATATGTTTCCATCAGGGTATCTACCGTTGTCGTTAGATCAAATGCTTCGTCCACATAACAGTCAATCGCAAGGACTGATTGTTTTTTACCGCAGATAAGTTCTAACGAATGCAAGATTCCTGATGCAAATCGTCCGTGGGATGCTAAAATAACGAGTCGTTCCACTGCTTTCACCTCACTTTGCTCCAAGTTACATCTTACTAAACGCAAAAAGCGTGCCAAAAAAAGTGGCACGCTTTTCTTATCGATTAAAAATCTGCTTCAACCATTGAAGAATCAGTGTTTCCAAACAAAACATCATAGATGTAGCAAACTTCAGATTCCGGTATCGCGACACTGTAAACCTTTTCAATGACACTAAATGCTTTTTTGATCTCATTCAGCTGTTTTTCATGACACTGGAGTAATGTGTCGCTGGCATGATAAGTATCAATGGCTTCATTTCGAATAAGACGCTCAATTAAGCAACTTGTATGGACAAACAACGCGAGTTTGCGATCATTGGCGATCCGTTGCTGCCACATACGCTCCAGATTTCCCACGAAAAATTCCATTTGAGAAATCACTTTTTCTGTATCTAGAATCGTTACCGATTGAATCACTCGATCCAATGAAAAGTTTCTTACTAATTGATTGTTCACATAGGCAATCATCTCTTCATCCAATTCTTCTTTTAGCCAACTTAATAGCACCTCTGTCCCAGCACCCGAAATTAGTTCTTCTAAAGAAATAAAAGGAGCCAGCTCTTGGCGAGGTTTAGTGGTTCCCACAACACCAACAATGTCATACGCTGCCAATGTCTGTCTTATATGTTCACTGTTTTCCAGCTGGTTGAATTCATAAGGAAGGATCCGAATCTGTAAATGATCAGGAATACTCTTTTCTAATAAGGTAGAGATTTGAACAGCAGTTCCAATTCCGGTTGAACAAGTTGTAATGACAACTTTCTCTTTTTTCACTTTTGGAAGAATGATTTCCCATTCGTTTTGGTGAAAGGTATTTACTCGCTCTGGAATTTCTCTCAAGGAAATATTCTGTTGGATACACTCCCCCACAGCGAGGGCTACACTTGTCGTTACATTGTTCATCATAACAATTGGAACCGCCAATTCTGGAATATATTGATAGACTTCTTTCAAAGATCCCATGTCGAACAAGACAACGAGTCCATTAGATACATCGTTTTTCTGAATATAGGTGGTAACCCTTTCCGCAATTTGTTTGGGCGTGACCTCTAATGGCATATCGAAAGACTGAAAAACCGATTCATTCAATAAGCGGTTCGCAACATTCGCGATACTACTGGCGGTTGCGTAACCATGGGCTACTATGATGCTACGGGGGAGCGATGAATCTTTGGAATACCCCATATCATTGATATAAAGTGTAAAAATGATTCGGTCCATACTTGTTAACTCGATATCCAATGCTTTTTGCACTAGGCCTAACAAATTCTCGGTGTAACGATCACTTGTAGAATAATGCTTTTTCACACTTTTCAATAGATTTTCTGTCAATAAAAGTTTGTCTTGATCATCCGGCAGCCACTCCACATTTCTCCGCAACCATAAATAATAACTGATTGTATAAACCATGCTACCATTAAAACTGATTTGAAAAGAATGCTCGATCTGCTCCATCATTCGCTGAACATGTTCTGTCACAAAAATCATTGTCCGCTGCTTTTGTTCCTGTTTATGATCAAACAATAAATTTTCGAAAAGCCTTTCGATCACTTTTGAAATAGGCTCGGCTGCCGCCGCAAAGTCCTGCCCTGCTTGGACATAATTAAGTAAGATCTGTTCATACGTTTGAATGATCTTTTGTTGTTCGGGTTCACTTTCCGCAGTTAGCTGCTGGATTTGAGTTTGGCTATCAATAAGAACCGGTTGCATTGTCCCCATTTCATTAGGTTCTTCTGTCAGTTGCAGTAAGTGTTCTGGCAAATGATACACAGTGACTGCTATTTTTTTTACTTCTCGTTTTAAACTGGCTGTATAGCTTTTGGCTGTAATAATTTTGATTGTACTTTTTAATTCACCGACATTCCCAGAAAAATGACTGGTCGTTAAAATTTCGATTACTTGAGGTGAGAGCTCTAACGGCAAACCGATACGTTTTTGTTCTTCAATAAATGCTTGCAAAATCAACTGCTTCCTTTCGGAAACCGTCCGTTCTTCCAAAGCGGGCAATGTCGCTTGGATCGGAATTCGCCGTATAAAGGTTGTTAGAAATGTTTGTTTCAAATCTTCGGTGGTCGCAAACACCAACCGACAATCAACTGAGATTGGCCGGCCCGTATCCCCCATTCGATAGATAACTCCCTGATCCAGAAAAGTGAATAATTTTTCCTGTCCTTCAGCATTCAGTCGATGAACTTCGTCAAGAAAGAGGACTCCACCGTCTGCTGCTTCAAATGCACCTTCGCGATCTTCTTCTGCGCCAGTGAAGGCTCCTTTTACATGTCCAAATAAATTGCTCGTCAATAGCTCATGGTTATTGGCATACTGTGCGCAATTGATCGTAATCAGCGGAGCATCACTTTCTAGTAATTCATTTGCCACACAATAATGATGGAACATTTTTACGAGAAAACTCTTCCCAGTTCCACTTTCTCCCGTCAATAAGAAGGGAAGCCCGCCATTCGGATAGAAGGCTGCCATCTTGATCTGTTCAATGATTTCTGCCAGACTACCTTTGCTGCCGATCACACTGGAAAAGAAATCTTCTTTTTGATCAAAAAAAGGCTTTTCTTCCGCCACCGCAGCCAGACTATCATACACGTTTTTTGTTAAAGGATAATTTTGGATTTCAAATGCCTGCTTATGAAAAAAATAAACGGGTCGGGTCGCAATTTTCACAAGGCGACCTTCTTCCGTTAACTGATTCAAGTAGTGACTGATGGTATTTCTCTTGACGGAAAACTTCTCGGCAATATCTTTCGCAGTAAAGATATCGCTTACATTTTCGATAGAGAAAAAAGCTGTTTGATTTTGCAAATACGCGAGTAATTGTTCTTTCATTGTCGTTCTCCTTGTCCGCTTTCTCTGATTATCATAACTTAAAAAGCTTGGGGATGCTATAGAACTTTTCGTAGAGTGATTGTCTTTTCTAAACACAAAAAAAGCAGCATCCTTGATGGCAGCTGCCGCTTTTTATTTTATCTATACAATACTTCTATGACCAATAGCAAATCATTCAATCACTATTTCTGATTCATTTCTATTTGCTAAAATACGATAATTGCCAATGCGATAACGTCATTTGCCACTACTGTTTTCATTTAATCCTTTCCCATATTGGTGAAGGTTGCTTGTTCCTTCTAAATTTTTTCTGATCCAAGCGACAATTATTCTTGCTTGATTTCGACCCATTTTCTTTAGTTGTTTTTGTAGCTGAGGCATGTATAATACTCTATACTTCATCTAACAATTTCTCCATATCAGCTTAAGAAATACCGACCTCTTCTTTCTTTTTAGAAAGAGCCATCGCTTCTTTTAAATGAAATGGTCCCTCTCCTATCCATCCCCTTGACCGAATGTAGTAGCATTTCTTTCAGATTATTAATGAATGATGATGTTTGCTTTTTCAATCATCAGAAATTTATTATTTTTTTAAAATAACAATTTAATTTTTCTTGACCAAAAGAATTCAGAGGTTTATCCTAACTATGGAAAATCGACGACTGGATAAAAAAGAAGCAAGTGAAATTTTTTATTCAATTTGACCTTTGACATTTGTGAAAAAATGCATAAGAAACTTGATAGTGATCAAGCGCTTATGGAAAGAAATTTTTTTCTCACTAAATTTCAAAAAACGCTCTATTTTAACCAGTCAGAAAAATCATTTTAAGAAGGAGAAAGCGATGAATGAGAAACAATTACGCTGGTATAATATTGCGCTGATGGCGTTCGTCTCTGTTTGGGGACTGGGAAATGTTGTAAACAACTACGCTCAACAAGGGTTGACTGTTGTTGTTTCGTGGCTATTAATTATGGCTCTTTATTTTGTACCCTATGCATTAAGTGTTGGTCAGTTAGGATCGACCTTCAAAGAGTCAAGTGGTGGGGTCTCCTCATGGATCAAAGAAACCTCAACAAAGCGGTTGGCTTTCTTTGCTGCTTGGACTTATTGGGTCGTTCACGTGCCCTACTTGGCACAAAAACCCCAAGGAATCTTAGTATCATTGAGTTGGTTATTTAAAGGAAATGGTACATTTGTATCGACGATGGGTTCCATGGAAGTATCGTTGATTTGTTTAGCTATTTTTCTATTCTTTTTATGGATTGCCTCTAAAGGATTGACGACCTTAAAAATGATTGGGAACATCGCCGGAACAGCCATGTTCGTGATGTCGATTCTTTTTATCCTTTTAGCAGTGACTGCTCCAGCAATGACTGGTGCTGAAATTGCTACACCAAACATGTCATCTGTTTCAACCTATATCCCTAAATTTGACTTTACCTATTTAACCACGATCTCGATGCTGGTATTTGCAGTAGGTGGCTGTGAAAAAATCTCGCCTTACGTAAATAACACAAAAAATCCTGCCAAAGAATTTCCAAAAGGCATGATCTTTTTAGCCGGTATGGTGGCGTTATGTGCCTTGCTCGGCTCGATTGCAATGGGGATGCTTTTTGATGCCAACCATATTCCAGAAGATTTGATGGTCAACGGCGCTTATGAAGCCTTTCAACGACTAGGAAACTTCTACGGAATTGGCAACTTTTTTGTCATTCTTTATTCCATCGCCAATGCGTTGGCGCAAATTTCTGCGTTGGCATTTTCAATTGATGCCCCATTGAAAATATTATTGTCTGATGCTGATTCAGAATTTGTACCAAATGGCTTAGCAAAACTAAACAAAAAAGGAACACCAGTGAATGGGTATATTATGACTGGTATCCTAGTCAGCATTTTGATCATTATTCCAGCACTAGGAATCGGCAATATGACCGAACTGTATCGTTGGTTGTTGAACTTGAATTCAGTTGTCATGCCATTGCGTTACTTATGGGTCTTCTTAGCCTTTATGCTAGTCAACAAACATGCCAATCGCTTTACTTCCGATTATAAATTCGTGAAAAACACCAAGGTTGGCTTTGGGATCGGCTTATGGTGCTTCTTGTTCACGGCCTTTGCCTGCATTTTAGGGATGGTTCCTAAGCTTGATTATGCGGCAGATCCGCAAGCTTGGTTCTTCCAATTGGCCTTAAATATCATTACGCCAATCGCCTTTCTTTTGATTGGCTTGATCTTGCCGATCATTGCGAAACGTGTAAATAAAAAATAATCATTCCCTCAAAAAAGAGGTGTCCGACAACTATTTCAGTTGTCGGGCACCTCTTTCTTTGTAAATGAACTTCTTCGCCGCTCGCGGTATTTGGTCCATCCTCTTGCCGAAGCATTCATTCCTCTTTGTCGTCCTTTTTGATTCCATACTTGATCCATTGCACCTTATAGCGAAAATCTTTGATCAGCTCTTTTGCGGTCCATTCATTCGAAATGAAATCTGTCAGACTATCCATCACAACCGCCATAATAAAGTAAAGGAAACTGACGGCTTCTTGCGTATCATGGATCGTAAAGCGATTTTCTTCCAACAGCTCCAACCAATGACGAATCATGGGTGAATCGTCAGGGATCGCATCGCGCATCGTCCAGGCATTGCTTTGGGTACATAAGTGGATCATTTTCCAATGATCATCTTCAGGTGACCATTGACTGCACCAAGCCAAGTATTCTTCGATCCCTTTGAAAAAATCATTTTTGTTGCGATTGATAAACGTAAAAATCGCAGAATGGATTTGGTTGGAATAGTTGGTGATCGCATAGTCATAGGCATCTTCTAAGTTTTGAAAGTACTTGTAAAACGCCCCTCTAGAAATGTGCGATTTTTCGACGATGGCAGAGACCTTGACTTGACTGATGTGCTTGCTGAAAAATTCTTCTAAAAGCACGGCATCGATTTTTTCTTTTTTCTCTTGTTTTAAATGAAAAAATGTTGTACTTGGCAAGGGATTCTCCTCCATCATTCGCAATCTACTCCCTCTATTATAAACAAATCCCTCTACTTTTCCACTCAGACTTGTGCAGTTTCTCTTGATGGGGCGTTTTGTTCGATGAGATTGCCATCTTCCATTCGGAAAATGCGATCACTCCATTGGATCATTCGCTCGTCGTGGGTGACCATGACTGTCGCTTTCTTTTTCTCATGTGCTTCTTTCACCAATAACTTCACGACTTCATACGCATGATCGGTGTCTAAGCTGGCAGTTGGTTCATCCGCTAAAATCAAGCTTGGGTCATTAAACAACGCCCTGCCGATCGCTACTCGTTGACGTTCCCCACCAGATAAATCGCGGGGAAACTTGTCTTGAAGGTCGAGAATATCTAATGAAGCAAGCAATTCATCAATCCGTTCCTTTTCCTTGGCTTTCCCTGTAACTTTGTCGACCAAATAAAATTGTTCCTTTACCGTTAGAAAAGGGATCAAATTCGAGCTTTGCAAGATAAACCCAATCTCTTTAAAACGCAACTTCCCTCGTTGCTTTTCATTTAATTGGGAAAAGTTCACCTGGTTGATGATGATCTCTCCCGATGTTGGACTTTGTAAGCCGCCAGCGATAGTCAAAAAGGTACTTTTTCCTGAACCAGAAGGGCCGATGATACTGACAAACTCCCCTTCTTGAACGTGAAAATTCAGTCCTTTTAATGCCGTTACTTCCGTATGCTGCTTGCCAAATTTTTTTATAATATCCTTCATTACTAAAATGTCTTTCATCTTTGTTACCCTCCTATTGCCGTGATTGGATCGACTTTTGTGACCGTCCGAATGGAGAATAAGCCGCCTAGAACTGCCACGAGAATCAAGATGCCGCTATAAAGCAGCCATTGCTTGAATTCAAAGAAAAATGGCATGGCATCTGGTAAAAACAAGCTGGTGCCGTATGCCGCCGCAAAGGCTAGGGCTACCCCGATCACACCGACCATAAATGCTTGCGCAATAATTGATTTAGCAATAAAGCTGGTCCGAATCCCTTGGGCTTTCATCACACCAAAAATCGCCGTTTTTTGTAGGGTGATCACATACATGAAAATCCCCACGATTGCCGTTGCAACAACAAACAAGAAGTAGATCATGGCGTTTAAGGTCAAGTTTTGGGCAGAAAATCCAGGAAGCTTTTCAATAAAGTCTTCCGTTGCCAACACTTTGAGCGGTGTTCCTTCTTGGTTATCGACTTTCGGATTACTTGATTTGGTCACAATGATATTGATGGGCTGCTCCTTGTCAGATGCAAATGGTTGATTAGCAAACTTCATTTTCGTCCAAGTATCGAGGGAAGTATAAATCACTGGTGACACCGTATAAGACGTTTCTGGGGTGATCCCAACGACTTTGAAGGTTTCATCTGAGCGTCCGATTTTCACTTGATCCCCGACCTTGATACCTTCTTCTGCTAAGTTTTCTGAAATCGTGATCTCATTTTCTTTTGAAAACTGCTTACCTTCTAAGACTTCTGGTAACAAGAACGCATCGTCTTGTGTACCAAAAACAGTCACATTGACTTGTTCATCGTTGACCGTGATGACACTGCTGTATAAACCAATCGGGGCTTTTTGGGTCCCTGCTACACGGTCTAAATCCCCTCTCGTCAATTGCGAAGCCGCAAATGTATCATTCGCATCTTCTGATAAAACGATCGCGGATGAATCCCAGTCGACGATGGCCTTTTTAAAATCCCAGTTAAGTCCGGTTGCTAAGCCAGACAATATAAAAACAACATAGGCGATCAAAAACATGATTCCTACGATCAGCCCATATCTTAATTTTGAATAACGCATTTCTTTTATAGCCAGAAACATTGCTCTTTCCTCCTGTTTTCCAAATATTGACAAAGTGTCACTTTTTGAAGAATACCACACAAGGTGACACTTTGTCACTTTTTACAACTCGGAAAGTTTGTAAGGTTGATCGATCATTCTTTTTCTGTCATTCACTGAGGCTGTTTTTTTCTAAAGGAGTAAGAAAAAAGAGAGTTGAATACTGGGTGCTTCGCGTAAAATAAGCCATTTCCTTTTAACATTCTTGGCTAGATGTAAAAAAAGCATGGCCGACCGTAAATAGTCGAACCATGCTTTGGCAAAAACGAACCCGAGGATTTCATTACTGGTGTTCTAGAGATCAGCTGACTTTGCTTTGTCCAATTGTGGAAATTACTGCTCGTAACTGATGACACGAAGTATCAAACTGCCGTTTTTCCTCAGGAGTAAGCGTCAATTCAATAATTTCGCGAACACCGTTTTGGTCCACAACTGCAGGAACCCCTGTGAATAAATCGTTGATGCCATATTCTCCATCAAGGTAGGAAGAAACCGGTAGAATCGCTTGCTCATCATTTAAGATCGCTCGAACGATTCTTGCGACACTCATCCCTATTCCGTAAAAAGTTGCTTGTTTTCGATCAATGATTTCATAGGCGGCATTTTTTACTCGTTCAGAAAGAACCGCTAGATCGGCAACGGTCAAACGATCCTTTTGCTTGATCAATTCTACGATCGGTTGCCCACCGATCGTTGTATGGGACCAGACAGCGACTTCTGAATCACCATGTTCCCCAATGATATACCCATGAATATTCCGTGGATCGATGGCTAATTTTGCCGCCACTTCTTTTCGAAGTCTTGTGGTATCGAGGGTCGTTCCCGTACCAACGACACGATTGGCTGGCAACCCGGACACGCGCCATGCTTGATAAGTTAAGACATCGACTGGGTTTGAAGCGATGACAAGCACGCCATCAAAGCCTGAAGCCATCACTTGTTTTGTGACGCTTGCCATAATTTCGGCGTTCACATCGATCAATTCAAGCCGAGTTTGTCCTGGCTTTTGGTTGACCCCTGCGGTAATAACGACGATATCAGCATCTTTACATTCCGAGTACTCTCCCGCCCAGACTTTGATGTTTTCTTGCCCCCATGACATACCGTCTAACAAATCGAGGGCTTCTCCTTCTGCTTTGTCCCGATTGACATCGATCAAGACTAACTCATTGATCAGTCCTTGATTGATCATGGAATACGCAATGCTCGTTCCAACGAAACCTGTTCCGACAACGACAACTTTTCTGCTTGTACTTTTCATGTGCGATCCCTTCCCTTTCTTTTCAAATACTTGTACTATTGTTTTGCGTAGAGTACGCATTTTCTTAAAAAATAGATAATCTCTTGTGCTTCCTTAGTAACTATGACCGGCAATCAGCGCTTTGGTTTGCTGATACAAATGAACAGCATATTTTCCTAACACATAGCAGACGACAATCACGGCAAAGCTTGTTTCAATAATCGTTAAGGCTTGTAGAAACCCAAATATCAGTGGGTGATTCGCAAAAAACAGTGCTGATTTGAACATTGCAGTCGCCGAGATCACAAGAGGAAACGTAAATGCCGCATAGCTGGGGTAAAACCCGACTGCTAGCATGTTTTTCATATAAGCGACGACACAGAAATAAATCGTTTGTGACAATAACAGCATAAAGGCGACAAACCAAGCAGAGCCTTGTTCAAATACGGAAAGGTAACCTGCTAAGCAAAGAGAACCTGGCGCTGTTAAAATCGTGATCAAAGGAACTGCCGCCCGTTCCGTTAGCTTTTGATGGACGATTCGCTTTAAAATAATCGGCAAAAGCGCAAAATACAATACCAATGCGATCCAGACGATCACTTCTCCTAGCTCTTTAAAAAAGACAGCAGAAGTATTGGGAATTACGCCAATCCCGACGAAGGTAATAAACCAGCTTGGATAAATGTATTCCAGCGAAAGGTCGACAGGCAAAATATGCACGACAACAAAATAGATCATTAAAGCAAAATGTAAGCCGATAGCCCCCCACCAGAGCAGATCATTCACCACTGCATTGGGAATGACCCGTTCAAAAACAGTGGAGATCACCATCAGCGCCATCGTAAAGGTCGGCGCCACCGAAGCAACGATTGGGTTTTGCAACTCTGACATCGTGTGCTTAAATGTAAAGCATACTTTCAGAAGGAAGAGCCCCATGATGAAAACACCAAGGGTGCAAAACGCATTTCCAACCGTCTCCATTCCTTCTGAATACAATAAATTCCCCAAAGACACAGTGCCTAAAATCAAGCCGCAAATCGGGATTGGCAATGAATGTAAAAAATGCTGGATCGATGTTTTCATCAACTCATCCTTTCTTAATGTATGAAAATTTCAATTAAATTTGCTTTCTTTTTTCTCTACACTTATACTATAATCACCTAATAACTATTTGTAAAATTGTACTTTTAAATACTAATTATAAATTTTATTAATAATAAAGGAGTCCGCAAAATGATTGAATTGCTCAAAACCTTCATTGTTGTTTATGAAACGAGAAACTTTAGTCTTGCCGCCAAACAGCTCTATAAAACTCAGCCAACGATCTCCTTGCAAATCCAACGCTTAGAGGCAGAACTTGGCTTCAAGCTTTTTGAACGTAAAGGAAAACAATTGATTTTACCCACCAGCCAAGCGGAGTTTTTGTATCCTCGTGTGGTCGAGTCCCTCCGCTCATTGTCCACTATTTTTTCGCAAGCCAAAGACACCAAAAATTTTAAAACGGAGTGTGTGCTCGCTTGTTCGAATACCACCGCCGTTTATTTACTGCCCAGCATCATGGCGCAGCTGATTGCAGAATTTCCAACGTTTGCCTTTGAAATCAAAATCATGAATTCGCAAGAAGTGATCGATGCCGTCGAATCAAACAAAGCCCATATTGGCCTGATAGAAAAATCAATCGTTTCGCCGTTGATCCAAAAAGAATTCGTTTATCGCGATGAATTGGTGTTAGCAGGCAACCTCGCTTCTGATTTTTGGGTCTTGCGAGAAAACGACTCGGGGATGTATTACATTAACGAAACCTATCTGTACGCACAGCACCTGCATCCGCAAATCATTAAAGCCAATAACAGCGAAGTGATTTTGTCCCTACTAAAACAAAACATCGGCAAATCGATCATCTCGAAACTTTCATTACCAGAAGAGTTGCCGTGGCAGGAACTTGATCCAGAGTACCGCTATCGTGATCTTTTTATCATTCAAAATCGTCAGCGTGTGACGCCGGAAACCGGAGAGGTTTATGAGGAGATTAAACGACTGTTGTTGGCATTGATTCCATAAATATTAGTCTTTTGAACCAATTAAAATGAATACAAAAAAAGACGCTGGAGTGTCGTTTGTCACTCCTCCAGCGTCTTTTCATTTTTATAATTCCTTGATAAACCGTTTCTGTTCATGACTGCTGTGGTAGCCATGGTTTTCATAAAACCTGTGGGCAGCATGGCGTTTGACATTCGAATTTAATCGAATGCCTTGCATTCCTCTCTGTCGGGCTTCTTCTTCAATTGCCGACAGTAGTTCCCCCCCAACCCCTTGCTTTTGCACTTGATCGTCCACTACCAAACCTAGGACATTAAAAAATCGCCCGGCAGAATAAACTGTTGAATACGGCTGTGCTTCAATCATTCCAACTGCTTTTCCCCCTATTTCAGCGACCAGTAAGAGATGATCCTCCTCAGCTAAGATCCTCTTTAAACCCTCGATCAATACTTCTTCTTCGATTGGATAGCCTAGTACTTTCGATAAATGAGCTAGTTCTTTACGATCAGACAATGCTGCGGATCTAATTTTCATAGTATTCTCCCACCTTTTGGCTTTTGATTCGGTCTTGTTTTAGATAACTCACATTCATTTATCAACTTAGAAATAAATGACAGTTAGTTGATTTGTTAAAGTGCAATAGAAAAAAAGAAGTATACAGACAGTGTACTAGAAATCACTTTGCTGTGATCTTTTATGTTATTTAGCTAAACCAGTTTTTAATTTTGATCAAATGAAATGAGTGCGTATTCGTTAGGTATATACCTGATGGTCGTATATTCGAATAATTTTCCCATATCATTATAGACCGCATTTTCCAGTATCCCCACACAATTATTTTTTCCTAAAGCTAATTCTTTAAAGTCAGAATCTTTTGCAGACTCAACTTTCATAATGGACTTTGATGCAGCGATTTTAAAATCTAAGTTTTGTCTGATATGGTCGTAGATTGATCCGGCTATGATTTTCTCATTAAGTCCCTTAACAATACTTTTTTTGAAATAACTCGTATCTGACATCATCGCTTTCCCATCAATGATTCGTAATCGTTTCACAAGGTATACTCTTTCACCAACCGGAAATGAAATTTTTTTTGCTAATGAAACATCAACAGTCAACTCGCGAAATTCTTGCACAATTGTTTTTTTTTCGACTTCAGTATCTGAGGATAGTGCCTTCAATCCTTGAAAATTTCCTACCTTGAATGACTTCTTGTCAATCTCGATTCTTTCAAGAATCACTACCCCTCTTCCTTTCACACTATAAACCAATCCATCTTCATTAAGCAGTTGAATCGCTCGGCGAACTGTATTTCTACTAGTACCAAATCGCTCAATTAACGCCATTTCGGTCGGTAAAACCATTGTATCGTTATAGAGTCCCTCATTAATTTCATTTTTCAAAGTGTCATATATATCCCGAAACTTGTTCACCATAGTTCCACCTCACTCTTTCAGTTAATTATAGCATGATATCATTCTACCTATACAAAAAAACTTTAATTTGTTTAGACAAATACTTGATTATTTGTTTAAACAAATTTAAAATGAGCGTAACCGGTTAAAAGAAATAAAGAAATGAGGAGGTTTTAGTATGAGTGACAAACAGTTAGCAGAGTACATGATTGAGTACGTTGGTGGAAAACATAATATCAAAAATGTAATCCACTGCATTACACGTGTTCGTTTCTATCTAGTGGACAAAGAGAAAGCCGATACAAATAAGATAAAAGAGTTGGATAGTGTAATGGGCGTCGTAGAAGCCCAAGGACAATATCAGGTGGTTGTTGGAAACAAAGTAAATGCTATTTACGAGGAAGTAATGCGCCAGTTAAACAATGATCAAGCCTTTGATTCTACAGAAGGAGTGGTGGAAAATGATTCCAATAGTGATTTTCTTCAGCTATTTCGAAATGGCTTCAATCAGTTTATTGGCATAATTACAGGTTCAATGATGCCCGTCATCGGTCTTCTTGCAGGAGCTGGAATAATCAAAGGATTACAAGCTTCGTTGGTGACGTTTGATTTATTACAAGATAGTTCGCAATCTTATCTATTGATTAATACGATTGCAGATGGCATTTTTTATTTTTTGCCTGTCATCTTAGGTTTTACTGCAGCTCAAAAATTAAAGGTGAATCCTATTGTTCTGGCAGTCGTGGGTGCGATACTCATTCATCCAAATATAGTCACTATTGCTTCAAGTACAGCTGCGAAGGTCGCTATTTTTGGCATAGAATTCCCCATTATGAATTATACAGCTTCGGTTTTCCCTATTCTGGTCGCTGCTTGGTTAGCAACGTATGTTGAAAAGTTTTTAAAGAAAATTGTTCCTCTCGTGATTTCTTCCATTGTGTCACCAATCGTTGAAGTTCTGGTACTAAGCTTAGCCGTTCTTCTTATCATCGGACCAATCATAACGATTATTAGTGATGGGCTTGCATTCGGAATTAGTACCATTTTTGACTTTAACACGATTATTGGCGGAGCCGTCTATTGCGCACTTTTTCCAGTCTTAGTGGTCTTCGGCATGCACTGGCCATTGATTCCGATCATCGTCAACGATTTAACTGTCAACGGATTTAGTATGATGAATGCCTTCTCGTCTGTATTGATGATGGGTATTGCGGGTGCAACGTGCTCGATTGCATTAAAAACAAAAAAAGCTCAACTAAAACAAGTTGCCTTTGCTGCCACTCTTTCACAAATATGCGGTGTTGGCGAACCGGCAATCTATGGTATTCTACTAAAATACAAAAAAGTTTTCTATCTCGTGACCCTTTCAAATATTTTTGGTGGTGCTCTAGCAGGCTTCCTTCACTTGGTCAACTATGGATTTGCAGGTGGGGTTATAGGCTTTGCCTCTTTTATCAACCCGGTTGCAGGGATCGATAAAAATTTCTATGCTTATCTACTCTCTCATATAGGAACATTTTTGCTATCCTTTCTTTTGACTTGGCTTTTTGGTTTCAATGATAAAATGAACGCTGCAGATGAACTGTAAGGTGATATATGATGAAAAAAATAATTTGGCATCAAGTATTTTCTAATTACCAAGTACTAAACTTTTCTCCTAATGGACGTAAATTACGTTTGAGAATCAAGCAGCCGCTTTCTGGAAAACGATTAGCACTTGAACTTTGTAACCGCTACGATTCTTTTGATTTAAACGTAGAGTCGATAAAAATCAGTAGTGATCCGGGAAACCAACAATCCAGTGTTATTACCTTAGATAATCGACCACAATTCATTGTCCCAGCTGGGGCCACTTTATGGACAGATGACATTGATTTTACAGTAACCAAAGGAGCCGATATTCTGATAGAGGCATTATTTTCTAACGAGATCAATCGCGTATCTTCCTCGGCAAACTTGCTGTCTGATCAAGTAGTCCATTCGAATATAAGAGAAACCAATAACTTTATTTTTGGAATTACTTCAGTTGCTCTAGAAACGGAAGTTGATGCAAAAGTCATTGCTTTTTTTGGTGACTCTTTGACGAATCAAGGATATTTTAGCGATAGTGTCATCGACAATCTAAACAAACGTGGTCTGGTTGCAACAAGCTTTAATGCTGGCATATCAGGTAATCGTCTGACATGTGCAGGTTCAGGGATTTCTCGTTGGAAAGACAGTTTTGGGGTTGCAGGAATAAACAGGTTCCAAGTAGATGTCGTGGATCAAAAGCCAGATTTGATCGTTTCATTGATTGGGTTAAATGACTTATTTCATCCAGGAACGGGCTCTCCACTTTCAGAATTACCTACCAAAGAGGAGTTGATCAAACACTACAAAGTTCTAATAAATCTGGCAAATAAAGCAGACATTCCGTTTGTTCCCCTCACGCTTCCCCCTTTTAACTATTCTTACAACCAAGGAAAGCCGAGTTGGACCGAGGAAAAAGAAGCTATCCGAACTGCGTTTAATCAATGGTTAATGACGCAAGAAAATACGATCGATATCAATGATATGGTAAGAGATCCTTCTGATAAAACAAGATTAGCTTCTGCATTTGATTCGGGGGATCATCTGCATTTTTCTCAAACTGGAGGGGAATTTTTAGGAAAAGCTGTAGCTGAGAAAATTCTTTACTTGTCATTGCTATCAATTGATAGACTCTCAACAAAAAACTGCTAAAAATAGTCGAAAATAAAACATACCTTCCGTACACATCTAGTTAGAATGTATACGGGAGGTTGACCTTTTAACTATGAATTTTCTTCAACTCTGTGTTTGAATATCCTTACTCTCGATCACTAGCAATTACTCTACGTACAATGTCACAAATTTTGCATGGTCTATCTTTTCAAGAGTGACTACATTCTTTTCCACAAGAAGTGCTTCTTTTGTAGCTTCTTTTAAATCGACTGTTTCCACTACGTTCACTGGATGGTTGAATGTGATCGTCGCGTGTCCTCCTTCATCTAAAAGCCCATTGTATAGGCGCAAAATATAACCTGGACGATCTTCGGCTTTTTTCAATACACTCAGGGTCAAATTGCCATTGATCTCAAAAAGACTAAAGTTTGCCGGTAAGGTTGGTTCAACCGGTCCTAAAGTAAATATCAAGCGAGAATTCAGGAATTCTGCGGATTGATAAAGCGTGATCGGTGTTACTGCTTGTTTGGCATGTTGTGCAACATTTGCTCGATCAAATCCTTGAGCAAAGTAAGCAACAGAGAAATCAAAATGCATCGTTTTGTGGCACTGCGCAGCTGGTGTCGCAATCACTGATTCTCCTGAAGCACGCCCTGGTCGATACAGTAGATTCTCTTTCCCCATGAAGCCATAGGTTCGGAAAATCGTTAAGCGAATCGTATCAAACGCTTCCCCCACGATCTCATATTCACGTACCCCCTGAGGCATGACTGCTACGCCATGGGACGCATCGAATAAACCGACAAACGATTGACAAGTTTCTATGGCAATCGGCTTCTCATTCCATTGCTCTTTATTAGCTTCCCAAAGAGCCATTTCTTTTTCAAAAACAACCGGACGCTGCAACGTACCAAACTGTTGGTCAGCCAGCGAAAATTTCGAGGCAATTCCGGTATCAAATAGCACACATACCCGATGACTATCCACTTGTTGGTTTTCAACCGTTAAGTTGAAATCAATTTGTTGCGATTGTTTTTTCAACACGATCGTCAATTGGATCGGCAGTGAAGCCGAGGCCTTCTTTTCTGCACGTTCAGCTAAATCCTTCGGAACCCTCAGCGTGAATGCCACATCAATCTTTTGGTAGATTGCTGATTGCTGAATCGAGATCGTTGGTTGCGCATCAATTGATGAAATCACAAAATCTTTCACAGGTGGTGAATAATTGAATGAATCACCATCGTCGCCATTTTCTTCAATGATCCCTTGATTTTGATAAAGCACCTGATTGGTTTTATCTAGAATATCCAACGAGCCATTGCTATTGACAGTGATCTGATAGTACTCATTTTCGATCGTATTGGTTGTAATCTCCTGCAATGGTGCGCTTGTATCACCTTTTAAATCAATTGTCAGCTGGGTATACCCCATACTCGGCACGTCAGTCGCTTCTATGGCAATCTTTGCTTTATAGACTTTCTCCGGCAAATAGATCTCCTTGACTGGATCTAATATGTTCCCCTGATTCAACACATACTCCGTTTGGTCGGTAAGCTCTAAAATCGTATAAGGTAACGCCTGACCTGACTGGTCAAGGATCGCAAATTCTTTTTGCGGCAAATAAACCTCTGCTTCGATCACCCCATTACGTTTTGTGTCATAGGTATTGAAAAGCGTAAAAGTAATTTCTTTTGCTTGTGGGTTGTTGATTGCAGTAGAAATCTGTCGTAACGTCAATTCGACAAGATTCATGGAAATATCTCGCGCTTGCTTATAGCGCATATAGATATCTTCGTTGGTCGTATCAGAAACACAAGAACCAATCGAATCATGCGCCGCATTTTCAAACATTAACTTCCAAATCTCTATGACTGTTTCCACAGGGTACTCAAATCCTAATTGCATAGCCATTGTTAGGATAGGCTCCATGACATTGACTAAGTAATGTTGGATCTGAGTGTTCATCGCCTTCAAATCAGGACGTGAAGAAAAAATCGTTTTGTGGATTCGCATCAATTTGCCGTTGATCAGTTCACCAGCGATTTCTTCCAACTCAGGATGGCGTGCTTTGACCGCAGCAATGTATTTTTCAATCGTTGAAAATTGTAACTCATACTCATCCTGATACAGTTGATTCATTCGATCAACTAATTCTGGAAGATTTTCTCTAACTGGTGCTTGGTCGAAACCATTTGGAAAATACACTTGATCCGTTGCACTGCGTCCCCAAGTCGTTTTAAACGGTTCTTGATGTAAGAACTCTGCTAATTCTGCTTCTCGTTCAGGAATGGCACCGCCAATGTAGTACCCACTTGGGATCTGGTAAACATTGACCACAGAACCATCTTCTCCACGCCATTTGTACTCTGTGTGTTTAACATCATCATCACTGACACCGCGCCAAAACATTGTGTCAGTGATACCAAACTCTCGATAGATTTGTGGCATACTAGCTGCTTGTCCGAAAGAATCTGGCACATAGCCGACATTCATGTAGGTTCCGAATGCTTCACAAATTTTCATGCCATATAACATATTTCGAACAATGCTTTCTCCCGAGATCACTAATTGATCGGTTTGTGTGTACCATGGGCCAATGATCAATTTCCCTTGTTGAACAAGTTGTTGAATCCTTTCTTTGTCCTGTGGGCGCCATTTCAAGTAATCATCTAACAGAGAAGCCTGTCCATCTAAAATGAAACTTTCATAAGGATCATCCTTTTCTAGTTGTTCAATGACGTTTTTTAGATCGTGCATCAAATAGATTTTCGAGCGACTCGTCGTAAAATACCATTCGCGATCCCAATGACTGTGGGGTACGACATGTACTGTTTTTTTCATTCAATCATTCCTCTCCCGTGATTAAAAAAGGCACGTAACGATGGGTGTCGTTCGTGCCTATTAATTTTTCTCAATTTTTTTACCATCTAGTACGCGTAATTTGATCCTTACATGAATGCTTCGAATTTTGAAAATCGTTTCTCTTCAAATACTCTTGTTTTCTTCCCCAAGTCTTGTCCTTGTCAGATACCTTAAAACGTTCTTGAAAAATCACCTGCTCGTGCCTTTTCTTTTGCTACTATTTAGCTAATCAGCCTTGTTGCTTAATTTTCAAAGCTCACTTCAATATCATCGAGGGCAATATCTTCTGTTTGTTCTTCTTGCTTATTGAAATTCACGAATAAAGGCGCAACAAAACCGATGAAGGCTGCTCCTGCAAATAGTCCAATCAAATACGCCCAACCGTTTCCAACAGTGAAGAAGCCGTAGATTCCCCCAACTGGCGGCATTTTGTCATACATTCCTAATGCGATCCCCAAACCAGAAGCGATTGCACCTCCCAACATGTTGATCGGCACAAGCCGTAATGGATTGACTAATGTAAAAGGAATTGCTCCTTCTGTGATTCCGATGAACCCCATAATAAAGTTATTACGCCCAGCATCCAGTAGCTCTTTGTTGAATCGATTTTTGTGGAACAAAGTTGCTAAGGCATATCCAAATGGTACCGCACAAATCGCAACGTTCACGATGATGGCTGGTAAATAGACTCCTTCCGCTAGTAACACATTTCCTGCCATCCAAGCAGCTTTGTTTACAGGTCCCCCTAAGTCAGAGCCAATCATTGCCCCCATGATGACTGCCAGTAAAATTTTGTTAACGTCATTTTCAATCATGGTTCGGATCCATTCAACCAAACTAGTATTGATCCACGCCAATGGCTCAGAGAGTAAAGCACCCATGACGATTGCTACGGACAATGTAGCAATCAAGGGTAAAATTACCAGCGGCATCACACCAACAAACGACTCCGGTAATTTGATATGTTCTTTCGCCCACTTCACTAAGTATCCTGCTAAGAACCCAGCAATAACTGCCCCTAAAAACCCAGCATTGGTACTAGAAGCGACCGCACCACCGATAAAGCCGGCACCTAGCGCAGCCTTATCTCCAACAGAATACGCGATAAAACCAGCCAAGACAGTATTGATCAAGCCGATTCCTGTCCATCCTACTTGTTCAATCAAATAAAGCGCATGTTTAAAGCCTTCCGTGTCAGCATATGGATCTAAGCTTGTGATTCCCATACCAAGAGCAATCATTTTCGGAATGGCAACAACCAGTGAAGCACCAATAATCAATGGCAGTACAAAACTAATTCCACTCATCAAGTGGCCTTTTAAATCTGCTAGAACTCTTTTCATCATCCTTGCCTCTTTCCTTTAGTTTGCGTTTCTTTGTTCAACAGCAGCGACACATTTCTTCAGCACAGCTTCCGGTGCTTTGATACACGTATTGATATTTACTCGAATTTGCGGTTTCCCTTCAAACCGTTCCATCCCAACAACTTTTTGGTCAGTCGCTAAAAGTAAGAAATCTGCTTCTTTTGCTTCGGCTGCAGTGATCTCATTGACTTGTCCTAACGAACCTTGCTGTTCGATCTTGACCTCATAGCCAAGTTTCACACCAGCTTTTTCTAAAGCTTTTGCCGCCATCGGTGTATGTGCCAATCCAGCTGGACAGGCGGAAATTCCTACTATTTTCATACAATTTTCTCTCCCATCATTTCCTTTTTGATCAATTCTGCTAAATAAGCTTTGTCTTCTGATTGTTGAATCTGCTGGATGAATGTCTCTTCAAGCAATGCGGTTGCTAGGCGACTCAACATTTGCAGATGCACCGTTCCTTCATCTTTTTTAGGAACCATCAAAGCAAACACATTTTTGACTGCCGAATCATCGAAGGTTTCCCATTCGATGGCTTGCTCTAAACGAATAAACAAAACGGTCGGTTCCAAAACCGGTTCAGCTTTTGCATGTGGAATAGCAAAGCCTTCTTGTAAGCCGGTTGAATATTGTGCTTCCCGTTCAATGAATGCCGCACATGTATCTGCTGCATTGGTAACGATCCCTGATTCATAGGCATGATGCGCAATTACGTGAAACAGTTCTTCTTTTGATGTAACAGCCACATTCAAGAGAATATTTTTTTTCTGAAAATCCATCTCATCTGCTCCTTTCCTTTATTATGAAACCATTATCGTAATTCGTGTGGTTTATTTTCTGTACACGTTTAATTTACGGTTTCTAATTCACGATGTAAACACAACAAATTTCCAATTCAAGTGGCAATCATTAGTAAAGCGTTTTCCAAAATGATTGCCAACTCTTCTGGAAATTTTCGGTACTGGTGAAGCATTTCATTCTTATTCTTTCTATTGTATGATGAGAAAGAGCACGGAGGTGAAACAAGTGTCAAAACTTGCTTATCAACGATTAGATGATCTAATGGAAGTATTAACTAGACAAACGGCACCGCTACCAATGAAGGAGTTAACGAAAAGCTTCTCGATTTCTGAGCGAACGGTTCGGACGGACATTGCAAATTTGAATGATTTGTTAACAAATGTGGGTGCCTCCATCAAGTTGATTCGAGGGCAAGGCTATTTGTTGTCTATTGGTTCAAAAGAACAATTTCATGACTGGTGGACTGAAAGTATGTCGACTACCGAGTCCTTTCTAACTACGAGTGAAGAACGACAAGCCTATCTACTTTTCCTTTTGTTTAAGAATGAAAACCCTTTATCCTTAGATGATTTTCTTGATCGATTATTTATTAGTAAAAACACCTTTTACTCATACTTAAAAACGGCTCGAGACAATTTAGCGACCTATCAATTAAAAATAGTAAATCGTCCAAATATTGGTTTTGAAGTCTTGGGTAACGAATTCGCCAAACGCCAAGCAATCAGTGATCTGTTGATTGAAAAAGATCTCCAAGAGTATTTGGTGGGCTTTACGGAAATGGAACTTGAGTTGTTTGATACGATTGATCTGACTCGCTTGCAAGAATTGTCATTAAATCATCTGGCACCCTTAGACTTATTAGACTCTGATTACTATCATAAAAACATTCTTTCTCATTTTGCTTTAGCAATCAGTCGCTTTATAGCCGGTCATCAGATCAACGAATTTCCCTTGCATGTGCCCGCGCTCAAAAAAGACGCCCAGAAAGTTGTTGGTTACTTCTTAGAAGAAATCGATCATGCATTTGATATACAATTGACTGCTGGAGAAAAACAATACTTCATTTACTATCTTGCGATGAATGCACCACGTTTAGTTGAAACAGGCGATGCAAGCGATTCTTCCACGAAAACTGCGAAAGCCATTGTGGAAGAATTATTAACTGCGATCAAACAGACGTCAAACTATGCGTTAGAGACAGACAAGATGCTAATAGACGATTTGACATCTCATATTGAGGGCTTTATCAACATGAATCTAATGGATGCACGCCGTAGCAATCCATTGCTGGCAACGATCAGAAAATCTTTTCCACAGGCTTATGATTTATGTTTGACTCATTTAGAAACGGTAAGCCTGAAACACGGTTTTTATTTTTCTCCTGATGAGATCGGCTATATCGCTTTGCACATCGCAGGTGCTATGGAAAGGAGTTCCATCAGAAATCATCATAAACATCGCGTCATCCTTGTTTGCGGAACCGGTCGAGCCATGAGTCGTATTATTGAAGCAAAAATTATCAAGCACTATCAAGAAACGATCGAAGTCGTTGATCGCTTTTCTTACGTCGAGCTACAACAATGTGATCTTTCTTCGATTGATTTTGTGATCACAACCGTTCCATTAGAACAGTTCTCGGTTCCTTCTATTTATATCAACATGGCCAAGCTAGATAAAGAAATTGACAAAATCGAACCGTTCATTGAAACGCTCAGCGAAACAAAAGACGGCATCTATTCATTGTTTCATAAAGCATTTTTTCTTCATGAAAATCATGTAGATAAAGAAACCTTGCTAAAGAAAATGGCGCGGCAATTGTACCAAAAAGATTTTGTGCCCCAAGATTTTTATGACAGTGTGAAAAAACGAGAAGCAATCAATCAAACCAATATTAACGAGTGGCTTGCTATCCCCCACCCCATGACATTGATGGCAAAACGATCAGCCGTTTCAGTGGCGATCATTCCTGATGGTGTTGATTGGGGAAATGGTGATTTGGTTAAATTTGTCTTTCTCTTTGCGATTCAAAAAGACGAATATGAAGATACCGAAGAAATCTATAGTCTTTTATTAGAGTTGATGGATCGTGAAGATATTCAACAAGCAATCCTGCAAAAAAGTGACTATCACCACTTTTTGAGCTGTATAAAGCAATTATAAAAGGAGCTGGGGAATCCAGCTCCTTTTGTTGATTCTAACTTTTGTGAAATGCATGCAAACTATGGTTAGTAAATGAAAAGATTCTGAATTCAGAGAGTTTGACAATCCCTCCCTTTTCAGCTAAGATTTTATTATTGTTACATTAATTGAATATCCAAACCACCACCGGGTGATAGAAGTGTTTGGTAAACTCATTAGGTCCTTGAAGAGTTTACTGAATGCTTATTTTTTTTGAGGAGGAGAACAAATTATGACATGGATTTATTTATTTTTAGGAGGATTTTTTGAGGTCGTATGGGCATCTACCATGAAACTGAGCAACGGGTTTAGCCACTTTTGGTACAGTTTTTCAACGGTCATCGGAATGATTTTCAGTTTTGGATTCTTGGCTTTAGCGGTCAAAAATCTACCATTAAGTATCGCTTATCCTGTTTGGACAGGCATCGGCGCGGTGGGATCGATTATTGTGGGGGTCGTGTTCTTTAAAGACCAGCTGTCTCTCCTGACTTGGGTTTTCGTCATCTTATTAATAGTTGGTATTTTGGGCATCAAGTTTACCAGTGGCCACTGATTTAGCCCTTTGATAATAGTTTTGCTAGCCTTTTTGTAGGTACCTTCATCAATCAAGCGCCTTGACTCCTATAACGAAACACGGATACAAATCGCCTTTTTCAGTCCATCTAAAGATTTTTTTGAAATTAGCCTATAGGTACAAAATATTTTCAAAAAACATTTGACCTTATAGTCACTCTAACCTTTATGCTATTCATGTAAAGAAAACGGAGGGAAAATAATGAAACAATGGCATAATTTGGATATTGACAAGGTGCAGTCAGCGACAAGTGAGACGCTTGTCACAAATGAGGTTCGTAAAGCGTATCAAGAAAAACACGGGAAAAATAAATTACAAGCATCAGAAAAGACACCCGAATGGAAGAAGTTTCTATCTTACTTCATGATGCGTTAATGTATGTCTTGATCGGTGCAGCTGTTTTAAAATTTATGACGGGAAGTCTAATTGAAGGAGCGATCGTTTTACTCGTTGTCGTTTTAAACGCAATGATTGGTTATTACCAAGAGAGAAAAGCAGATGATTCACTATCTAGCATTTCAAAATTGCTTAGTTCAAAGGCGACAATCGAATCTGAAAACGGACGTCTTTCAATTGATGCAGAAGATTTGATTCCAGGGGATCGCGTTTATTTAGCACCGGGTGATATTATTCCTGCTGATTTGCGTATGGAAACCGTGAATGAACTAAAAATCGATGAATCGATTCTAACTGGAGAGCCTGACGCAGTCGTAAAAACAACTGCTCATTTAGAGGGGCAAATAGCACTTGCTGAACGAACCAATATGGCGTATTCGGGTACCCAAGTTCAGTCAGGAACTGGAAAAGGGATCGTTGTTGAAATTGGTTCGGACACTGAGATTGGTAAAATCAATGCTTCTTTAGCAACCATTGAAGTGAAAGAAACCCCTCTATTGAAAAAAGTGAACGAAATGAATCATGCTATTTTTAAAGGGATCGGCGTCTTTATCTTCTTATTAGGATTGATCAGCTACTTCATTTATGGCATGAGTCCGATGTATATCGTATCAGCAATCATTGCTTTGATCGTTTCTTCTATTCCTGAGGGATTGCCTTCTATTTTGACGATTATTTTGTCTTCCGGCGTGAAAAATATGTCGGATCAAAATGCGATCGTAAAGGGATTGCCTACTGTCGAAACACTTGGCTCAATGACAGTCATCTGTTCTGATAAAACAGGTACTTTGACCAAAAACGATATGACCCTTACCAATGTGTTTTCTAATAATCAGGTAACAGTGATTGATCATGAAGACCAAACAGATCTTTCGAACAATGAACTACTAGCCCAAATCATGCAAAACTGTCAAGAAACACAGAGTTTCGATGATCGCCACTGTCCAGTGACCGGAAATGCAACAGAATTAGCGTTATTACGTTGGACCAATCGTATTGGCACACCGCGGATCAAGAGTCTAGAAACATTACCTTTTGACTCAAAATATAAGTATATGGCAACAAGCCACCTGATCAATGGGAAAAAGCGGATTTTTGTAAAAGGTGCTCCAGATATCGTTTTAAATAAAGCAACTGCTGCACATATTGATGGGCAGATAGCGGAGTTTGATCATGCACAGTGGGAAAAGATCAATTTGGCTTTTGCTTCAGAGGGACAACGAGTGATCGCGTTTGCTTATAAGGATGTAGATATATCGACAGAATTGACTCATGAGGAGATGGACGAACTCGTAATCATCGGATTAGCTGGCATTATTGACCCAGCAAAAGAATCAGCGATCGAAGCGGTAGCAGATTGTAAAAAAGCCGGCGTAAGAGTCGTAATGATCACCGGAGATCACCCAACGACCGCAAAAGCGATTGCCAAAAAATTAGGAATCGACCATTCTGAACGGGCAATCACTGGAACTGAACTGGATCGTTTATCCACAGATGAGTGGCAAAGAGTGGTAAAAAATACCAATATTTTTGCCCGAACGACACCTGAGCATAAGCTTATGATCGTTACTTATTTACAAGAACAAGGCGAAATCGTTGGAATGACTGGTGATGGGGTCAATGACGCACCCGCACTTAGAAAAGCAGATGTAGGGATCGCCATGGGAATTAAAGGAAGCGATGTTAGTAAACAAGCTGCCGACATGATCCTCATTGACGATAATTTTGAAACAATTGCAAAAGCAATCAAAGAAGGCCGTCGAATTTTTGATAACTTAAAAAAGACGATCCTCTTCTATTTGCCAACCTGTCTGGCCCAAGGGCTTTTGCTGATCGTCTCTATGTTGGGAAATCTCCCTTTGCCACTAAGTACCGTGCAGATTCTTTGGTTAAATCTAGTTGCGTCAATTACGCTCTCCTATGCGTTAGGTTTTGAACCAGCTCACAAAATGATCATGAATCGAGCACCTCGTGATATGAAAGAAAAAATCATTTCCAAATATACACTCTTTCGAATCGTTTATGTCGGTCTACTCTTGACCTTCTTCGGCTTTCTAACGATGAATGCATTCAGCGACGAAGCTGTCAGACAAACCGTTTTGATCAATGCGATCGTTTTCGGTCAAGCTTTTTACATGATCAACTGTCGTGAGATCACGGATTCAGCCTTCAGTAACAAAATCAAGCAGAATAAAGCCTTGATTTACTCATTACTTGTTATGGCAATTCTCCAATTAGGAATGGTCTACTTTTCACCATTGCAAAGTATCCTACAGACCACCTCTTTAACTGTATCCGAATTGCTTATCAGTGTTCTCCCAGCAACTCTCCTTTTCTTGTTAGTAGAATCCGAAAAGCACGTAACACGAGTCATTCTAAAGGAAAATGTTCCCGCCTACTCAATGGATACCAAAGTAAAGAAATAAGAACAGCTCCATTTCATAAGTTATCTTATCGATAAACTTGCTGAATCACCAAGTACCAATAGATACGTTTCTCCTTGATTGATCCCGTTTTAATCGGGTTGATCAAGGAGAATTTCTATTTTACTCACGTATTCTTCCGGAAAATTCGTCTCATGAAAATCAATCAAGTAGAACTCATAAAAATTCCCTTTCGCGACCAGTCTATTTTTCTTTAGGTAACTGTTTAGTTCTGCTAAAGCAGCTAAGCGCTGCTTATATGTGCCTGTATAATAAATAGCGAGATACTCTCCTGCAGGCATTGTAAATGCCTTCTCATCTGCTAAATCGTTTGTCAGACAATAGAAAACTTGATGCCTAAATGCGTCTTCGTGCGGCAGTAAAATCGTTCCGAAAACATTTTGATTGTTGGCATGGAGTTCTTTTTCAAATTGTTTGTGCAGGCGCTTAAGTTCAAAGTATAGGTCTTTCCCCAACGTATCTTTTTCTTGGCTTAAAACAAGGTAGCGTTCTTCATAAAAAGTACGTTCAATTTCATGGTTTTGCTTTTTTTCAGCATAGACAAGCAAGTCAATTCGCTCTTTTAACAAATCTTGTTTCTCTTTTAATGCTTGGATTCTGTCTTCTAATTGCTCCATCTCGAAATGCAGGATTTCTTTGGTCAACGCTTTATTCTTTGTATCCAAGTAGTTCTTAATTTCCTCAAGTGACACATCGAAAAAACGCAGATCTCTAATGGTATTTAATCGCTCAATATCCTCGTATGAGTAATCTCGATAGCCATTCTCAGTATAGTTGGGTGACAATAAACCAATCTGTTCATAGTATCTAAGAGTATGCGGTGTAATATCATAATTTTCACTCACTTGTTTTATCTTCATCGTTCCATCCCTATCTTTCATCGCGTGTCTCTGTCACAAAATCATATCATAGTTTTCTACAGAAAACGAAGGAGTTTTTATATTAAAGCAGACAGAAGTTTTGGTGTTTGTCAGTACTTGAGCAAGCTTCAAATCGTAACAAAAAGACTACTGATAATTTTCCAAAATTAGTATTGGAAATTATCAGTAGTCTCCTACTTCGTCAGTACTCTATTCCATTTCATAAGAAAGCTATTTCTGATTCCTTATTTTCGTTTCTGTCTTAAGCGTCTTAAGAAAAATGCTAGCAGGGATGATACCGCCATAGTCACTCCAGCGTATAATACGAAGGGATTGGCTTCTTCTCCAGTTTTCGGAAGAATTTTTTCACTAGTTGCTGTTTTTGTTGTTTCTTGTACTTTAGTCGTTGTTTTCTCACCAATAGATGGTGTTTCATCCTCTGGTTTTGTCTGATCATTTGGCGTGTTGCTTGACTCTTTTGATGGGTCTGTCGGATCGGCTTCATCTGTTGTATTTTTTGTATACGTCACAATCAGCTCTGTATCTTCATCTTCCGCAGTCATTCCTGTTTGTTCTTTAACCGCCGTAAGATCTGCCGTGTAACCCTCAATTTTCTTGCTTTTCACCTCATCAAATGTCGTGTCATCGTTTGCGGCTGCCCAGTCACTATATACGACTTCACCCGTCAACAGGTTGGTTGTTGCATTACGTGTATAGGTCAAAGTTTCCGTATAACTTTCTGCCGCTTTGCTGCCATCTTCATAGACATAATGAATCGTCCGAGAAACCTCGTTGCTTTCTTCTTTCGTTTCCGTATTCGCTTTATAAGTCACAGTCAACTCGGTATCTTTTACATCGGGTTGAATATTTGTAACTGCTTTGATCAACTCATTATCTGGTGTGCAATATTCAATCATTGGGCTGGAAACTTCGGCAAAAGTCGTGTCGTTGTCTTTTGCCTTCCATTCGCCATAGGTAACTACACCAGTTGCCAAATTCTTTGTGATCTCACGGGTGAACGTGACTTTATCGGTATGATCGTCCGCCGCTTTGCTGCCATTATCATACACATAATGAATGGTTTGCTTAACTTCCTTAGTTTCTGTTTCGGTTTGCATTTTTGGCATATACATAACGGTGACTTCGATGTCTTGATTATCAACCGCTACTCCTGTAACTGCTTCGATTGTTTCCTTATCGACGGTATAGTTCTTAATCATAGGACTTTTCACTTCATCTAATGTCGTATCGTTATCTTTGGCTTGCCATTCGCCATAGGTCTTGTCACCAGTTGCTTCGTTGGTAGTGACCGTCCGCGTGAACGTGACCGTGTCTACTTTATCTGGAGCAGCTTCTTTGCCATCTTCGTATACATAATGAATCGTTTGTTTGACTTCTTTGGTTTCTGTTGATTTGGTCATGTTTGGCGAGTAATTGACCGTCACTTCGCGATCTTCTGATTTTTCTGTCAGCCCAGTGACTTCTTCAACTGTTGCTTTGTCTGCGTGATAGTTCTTGATTTCAGGACTTTTCTCTTCGTCAAACGTCGTGTCATCATTTTTCGCTTGCCATTGACCAAAAGTTTTGTCACCTGTTGCTTCATTCGTTGTCACTGTGCGTGTGAACGTGACCGTGTCTACTTTATCTGGAGCAGCTTCTTTGCCATCTTCGTACATATAATGGATCGTTTGTTTGACTCCTTTGGTTTCTGTTGACTCTGTTATATTTGGTGAGTAAGTGACAGTTACTTCGCGGTCTTTGGAGTCGGCTGTCAAACCTACAACTTCATCTATGCTTGCTTTATCCGCATGGTGGTTCTTTATCTCAGGACTTTTCACTTCATCAAACGTCGTGTCATCATCTTTAGCTTGCCATTCTCCATAGGTATTTTTCCCTGTTGCTTCATTCGTTGTCACTGTGCGTGTAAAGGTAACCGTGTCTACTTTGTCTGGCGCTGCTTCTTTGCCGTCTTCATAAACATAATGGATCGTTTGATTCACCTTTTTAGTTTCCGTAGATTCGATCATATTTGGCGAATAAGTGACAGTTACTTCACGATCTTCTGATTCTGCAGTCAGACCTGTGACTTTATCAACCCTTTTTTGGTCCGCATTGTATTTGTCAATTTCTGGACTTAACACTTCGTCAAACGTCGTGTCATCATCTTTAGCTTGCCATTCTCCATAGGTATTTTCTTCTGTTGCTTCATTCGTTGTCACTGTGCGTGTAAAGGTAACCGTGTCTACTTTATCTGGCGCTGCTTCTTTGCCGTCTTCATAAACATAATGGATCATTCGCTTGACTTCTTTGGTTTCCGTAGATTCGATCATATTTGGCGAATAAGTGACAGTCACTTCACGATCTTCTGATTCTGCAGTCAGACCTGTGACTTTAACAACCGTTTTTTTGTCCGCATTGTATTTGTCAATTTCTGGACTTAACACTTCGTCAAAGGTCGTATCATCATCTTTGGCTTGCCATTCACCAAAAGTTTTGTCACCTGTTGCTTCATTTGTGGTGACAGTTCGAATAAAAGTAACAGTATCTACTTTGTCTGGCACTGCTTCTTTGCCGTCTTCGTACACATAATGGATCATTCGCTTGACTTCTTTGGTTTCCGTAGATTCAACTATCTTTGGCGAGTACATGACAAATTCTTCAATATCTTCTGAATCGGCCTTTACATCCATGACCTCATCAATAAATTCCCTATCTGTAAAGTAGTCGTCTATTTCTGGACTCTTGACTAAGTCAAAGGTTGTATCATCATCTCTTGCTTGCCATTCACCAAGCGTTTCTTCGCCAGTGGCTAGGTTCGTTATCACTTCTCGAATAAATTCGACTGTATCCACATGGTCTGGGGCAGCTTCCATACCGTCTTCATGTAAATAGTGAATGATTCGTGCAACAATTTTTCTTTCTTCCCTGGTTTCTATCAAGGGACTGTAGATATACGTGACCGTTTGCGGAATATTGCTAAAAATAATTTTTTCTTCCCCTTGTACTTCCTTCAATGTATAGTTAGGAATATCTTCAGGAACAACTTCAATTGAATCGCCAATATTTCCGCCAGTCAGTACATTCGGAGGCAATAATTCCTGACCATCTTCATCTAAGTAATTGATAGTGACTGGTGCGCCTTCAATAAACCGAGGCTGCCACACATAGGTGTCCGCCATCGTTGCTCCATCATAGGTCAACACTAGCTCCTGTGACTTCAATATATTTTCACCATATGGCGCTTCGACGGTACCAGTCCCAACATTTTGCCAATAGCCGGTATAGTAACTGGAATGAAAACCATACATTCCACTAGGGTCAACTAAGTTCACTGGATAGGGATTGCTTGACCAATTGTTCCATCCTACAAAACTAAAATTTGGTCCTAACTTCAATTCCTTTAAGTACCAAACATCGGCTAAAAATTGGTTCATCCCAGCTCCTAAAGAACTTATTACACCACTGCTATCAAAGTTCGACAAATCTAGCGTTGTTCCTCGAAAGCCATAAAACATACTATTCATTGTCGTTGCTTGACTCGTATCAAGGTAAGTCAGCCCAACAATCTCATCCAATTCTGATGGAACTTTTCCATAATGAGAGGTGCTCTCAAACAGACCAGGCACATTTGCTGGCAGAATAACTGGTGCAGTGAGAACAACTTTTTTGATGACCATGTTTTTGAGAGAATCATCTAATGGGATCACTTGATCCACGGTGGTAGACAGTGTGCCTGCGCCTACAGTTAACACCCCTTCGATATCTAATGTTGCTGGCGCCGTCCCCCAATTGCCTGACCAAAGGATATTGTCTGATTCCGCTGCTTTTATTTTCAACTCCTCATCAGATGTTGTACCACTCTCAGTTACTTCTGCCTCAGTGGATTGTTCTACTATTTGCTCTGCGGATGATTCTGATTGAGAATCATTTGCTGGTGATGATTCCGCTAACGCTTGTTCTTCTGCGCTTTTTTCTATTTGTGTTTCTGAATCAACGGTTTCTTCGACTACTGCTTGCTCGGCTGTGACTGATTGTTGTTCAGGTACTAATTCGTTAGTACTTAGTGTCGTTTCTTCTGTCGGTGATGTATTGATCGTTTCCGCTGCTGCCGGAATACTGACAAATACTTGGGTAATCAAGGGACTGCCTAATATAAAAACAGAAGAGCTGACCAAAATACGTGATAAAAGCTCTCTCTTCACGGGTATCATCATTTTTTCCTTCTTTCAGTTTAAGTAAATGAAATCAACGACACTCTTTCCAATTAAAAAAAAGCTGCCCTTTGACAACTCCGTCTTACAGCTATGTAATGCGTTCGTAGTCTCATTCCTTATGATTGCATTATTGCATGGTTTTCAAGTGCGGACACGACAACAATCGTCACGAAAAAGACAAAATAAGTCCTATTTTATAAAGCGAAAATAAAAGAATATAAATACATCTGTTTCTGAAAGCATTGATAAAATAAAAAAATATCACATAATTTGTTACCTAAAATTGATGTGCACCATTTTTATAAACTATTTGGGTACCTAATGAAAAAACTTTGAAACAATCGAACACTCCAATTATTTCTAAGAAAAAGATGGTTACAGAGGGTTAAAAAAGGAGACTGGATATTCAGCCTCCTTTTTATTACTCCTTTTTATAGGAACAGCCAAAAATCCCTGTTCTTTCAAGTTCTCCTGCGATTAAGGGTGAAAAACTAAACCGAATTTTGAATCCTACATGCTTCCCAGACATGTTATCCTTTGAAAGCAATGGCGTCGATTTGAAAAAGGATCCCTACCTCACCCGAATGAGCAAATGCTGTCTGAATCGATTTTCTCACCGGAAATTTTCTATGGAATTTTTCTTTCAGAATCTTTTCCATAATCGGGATATCAAAAACATCTTTAAAAAGTACATCCATTTTGACTACATCTGTTAATGACAAATCCACTAATTTCAAGCGTTCTTCCAATTGATCCAGTGCTCCTACAATCTGTTGTTCGATAGACTGTCCGATATTTCCCACACAGTAGCCAACAAAAAAAAAAATTCCCTGCTTCGATCACGCCTGAAAGTGCCCAATCCTCATTGATATCATATCGTTTCATTCGCTTCTCCTTTATATTTCTTTTTGTAATAGACGCTGTCTAATACTTGCCTTGTTCTATTCTTGACCTTGTATGACTTAAATCGTCAACCATGGCATACCAACTGATGAATTCCTAATCCACCGAAAAATGCAAAGAGTGCGGGGTTGGGGCGGTCAAAGTCAGCCCACATCTTTCTTTAAAGTAAGTCTTGCTGTCTTCGTTTGCCACTTGCAAGATTTCCGCTTCAGTAAAAGGCACAACATTATCACTTCCCCGCAGCTCAATACACTCCAAAATAATCAAAATTTCTGCTTCAAGCGTATTGATTCTTGCAAACTGTTCGAAAAAATTTTCTTGATTGACTTCTTGAATTGCTCTGCGAACTTCTAAACAATTTTTTTGAATCTTTTCTTTGAGTTTTAAATACCCATACTTACTGAAAATTCGTTCAGATTCCTCAATATAAAAGTTCAAATATTCTTGCAATGTGTGGATCTTAAATGGTTCCTCCATCGTAAGCACCTCCTTTATTTTAGCTGTTGATTCTTATGTAAAAGGAATTGTTCTAGCATTGTATGTCTGTATTATCACACGGTTTTTAGCTGGAAACGCGTCAATATGTGACTGATTAAATACAAAATACGTCCTGTTATATACAGCTAATTGATTTACCTCCAAACTTCGTTGGCATTCAAGAGAACCTGAAACACTCCTGTTCAACGAATTTATATCCTCTGGGTATAAAGAAAAACAGTCAATACTCTCAGATTTGAGAATACTGACTGTTTGCTGAAACTTGGATAAATCAATCACTTTTTTATTTTTGATTGGACCTATTCTGAAATGTTTCCACCGCCTCAATTAGTTCTAGCCAACGATCGCCAGTTGGAAAGCTATTCCATTTAAAAAATTGGACGTTCGGATTTTGATCAAGAAAGGCTTGCCGATCGACTGGATAATCGGTCACAACAAAATCTGGTTTCTCAGAAACGAAAGATAGGGTATAGCCAAACCAGCGTTTCAACCGTTCTTTTTGCCTGATTTCTTGGATTTTTCCGAATTTTGATTCATGAAAAATCCGCACGGTCGATCGATCGATCTTTGCTACAATTGAAAGAAGCATGCTGTATTGAAATAACAAGCGATTATTGCCAGCGTACATACTAGCAAAGAGTGGTGTTTGTTGGGTAAGGGTTTGATACAGCTCCTGAACAAGTGGAAAAATCTTTGGAAACACTCTGCGATAGTCCTTATCCGTTGTCGTTTTTCCAAAAGCATCGATTTTGTTTTTCGATGGAAAAACAACAGAAACAGAATGAATGTACAAAGCATTAATAAGAAGATAGTCAGTCTCACCTTCTGGTACAAGAAAGATCTTCTGAGCAGTTTCCGCAAATAATCTTGCTGTTGCTAGTGCTTGTTCTGAGAAATGATCGTCAATTGATGGATGGCTAGGAATCTCTTCAGGTAAATACGTCGTCATTACAGAGAACATGTAATATAAGAAAAGAAATTCTGCTTCTGGAACGTCATTTAGAATCAAGTTATCTCTTAACAATGGTTTAATAAGCTCTTCTTTGAATTGTTCAAAGGAAATCGTGAGATGAACCATTTCCTTCATCTCCTGAGGAATCTCATTCACAGGAAATCCTCTTTTTAAACGATAAAGACTTATCGCAAGCAGCTGAACAAATTTTTCCTGATCAATACCGCGATAGCAGCTGGGGTAACTCGTTAACTTGTCCTTAAAGGAACGAATGCTCTGTTTCGACAATCCGAAATGACGGACATTTGTTGCATCATAGATCTGCCAATACATAATATGGAAAAAATGACGAATGCGGTATTCTTTTCCCACGAATAGTGGCTTCCTTTTTAAGTTAAGTTTGATTTGGTAATTTTCTAAAATACTCTCAATTTCCTTGAGTTTTCTTTGAACGGTGCGATTACTGACATAGTGTTGTTGGGCGGTTTCTTCTAAGGACACATATTTATCACTAAAGAGTCTGTCTATAATTTGAAATGGCATACTCTCTGAGAGCATGACCGAATAGAGCTTGGATAATAAAAAATTAGGAGCAAAATAAAGCACCAACTCCCTCCCCTCATGCATATCGATCTCAAAAAAAGGATAGGAGTTTTGTAAGTCTCTGGCCCGCTCAAAAACTAGCGCTATTCTTCTTTTTGACAGATTTACTTTGTCAGCAAGGTCACTCAATCGTTCACGATCAATCGCCTGTTCAAAAAAATACGCAAATAGTTCATAGACATCTTGGTCTAATTTAGTTAAAAGAAACTTATACATAGCACTACCTCTTAACTTTATTTTTAAGGTAATTATACTCTTTTAAACATGTATTTTCATTTAGTAGGTATTAATTCTCGTATCAGTGGTGAATGAGTACGTCAAGTTCCAACAAAAAGAATTGAAAAGAATAATCTGTCAGTTGAGTTACTCATTTTTACTCCTTGTATGAACCCCATCAGTTTTATAATTGTTCAACAAGAGCTGATACTATGAGATTTCAAAAAAAAAAGACACATAAAATGCATCTCTTTAACGGCCATTTTGTAAGCTCATCCTATTTTTAGATTTTTACTTGTTGTCCCGATACTCGATCGTCAATCCTTTTAAAAAGTTGCGGGCATATTTGTCTAAGCATGGTTTGTAATTGCGATGGCCTTCTTTGCGTAAAATGGCGCCTAGTTCACCTTTTGAAACCGTAACTCCAGCCTGCTGGAAAATGTCCAGCATTTCATCCGTGGTTAGGGAAAGGGCAATTTTTATTTTCTTCAACATCAAATTATTCACATTGCCATTGTTTAGCTCTAAGACAGGTTCTGCAGCATCTGGCTTTGTTCCTCGTTGCGAGCGAATCAAACCATTTAAGAAACGCTCAAAGGCTTCATTGGTACACTCAATCTCGTAGGTCTCAGGATCTTTTTTCTTCAATAATTGTCTTACTTCTTCTTTTGTGAAAGAAGCGCCGCCAAGTTCAAAAATTTTCACCATGTCGGTATCCTTGATATCCAAAGCATAGCGTAAACGCGTTAAGCGATCATTGTGATTCATTCTATACACCATCCATTTCTTAGGTTGATTATAACAAATAAACCTAGACGAGTAATCCTGTTTTCGCTTTTTTACTCTGAGAATCCATTGTTCTCGTTCAGATGTATATCGCTTCTCTCCTTCCACTTCCTCCGCTATACTTGATTTAGGGAGTAAATTTCTTCTAACAGAACAATAAACGAAAAAAAGCATCAGTTACGATGATGTTTTGGATTGCTTTATTGTTTTTATTTTGTATACAAAAAGGAGAGGAAAGAAATGAAGAAATACGGGAAATTTTTGGTAATGATTGGGGTATCGACGGTGATTATGTTTTGTATGATGTATTTCAATGTCTACGCCCTCGATCATATCTTTTTCAGCCAAACCCGCCTGTTTATGGCACTTATGATGGGCGCGATGATGGCGATCATCATGCTGTTATTTATGTGGAAGATGTATGACAACAAGAAAATGAATATCGGCATTCTAGTTGTCAGTGTTGTACTCTTTTTTGGTTCACTGTTTATGGTCAGAAGCCAAACTGCCGTGGGAGATACGGCCTGGATGAAAGCCATGATTCCCCATCATTCGATTGCGATTTTAACCAGTAAAAATGCCGATTTGTCTGATCCAAGAGTAAAAGAACTTGCAGAAAAAATCATTGACGCACAGGAAAAAGAAATCAAAGAAATGAAAGAATTGATCGAAGAGTTGGAAAATAAGTAATGGGATAAAAGAATGCTTTGAAGCCACCTATTATCAAACTAGCTTGCTAAAAGTCATTCTACAAAGCAAACTTCTAGCAAGCTCTTTTGCTGTCTTATGGTAAATAAACAGTCCATGAATTATAAGAGCATATCTAATCTTCTTTTAAGGCTTCATTAACCGCTTTTTCTGAATGGATAATCGTTGTATCAAAAACAGGAATGGTTAAATCTTCTTGCTGAATCAACAAATCTATTTCCGTACAACCCAAAATGATTCCTTGAACACCTTTTCTCACCATTTTTTCAATAACTTCTAAATAAAACGATTTTGATTCTGCAAGTGTCTTCCCAAAAACAAGCTCTTTAAAAATAATATCGTTTACTTCTGCAATTTCATCCTGTTCGGGAATAGTCACTTGAATTCCTGAATCCACAATTCTTTTCTTATAAAAGTCTTGTTCCATTGTATATCTTGTTCCAATCAATCCAACGCGTGAAATATTTTTATTTTGAAGTTCCGCAATTGTAGCATCGGCAATATGGAGCACTGGAATTGACAGATTATTTTGGATGTAATTATAATTTTTATGCATCGTGTTTGTACAGATTAAAAGAAAATCAGCTCCACTTTTCTCTAATTTTTGGGCTACTTTCGTTAGAGCAACGGCACTTTTTTCCCATTCATTCTCTTTTTGATAAACTTCAATCTCCGCAAAATCTACACTTGCTAAAAGTAGTTTAGCAGAATGCACCCCGCCTAATTGTTGATTTATCATTTTGTTAATATTTGTATAATATGTGACAGTACTTTCCCAACTCATTCCACCGAGCAATCCAATCGTCTTCATAAAGAAATCTCCTTTCTATCACAATAAAGAGACTTAAATCGATAATATGTTGTTATTGCATCCGCTCTTGTTTGACTTTCTTATCCACAACATGACGCTTGGCAAGTTCTTGGCGAATAGTAGCTAACTCAATCCCCATTTCTGCCATTAAAACCAATATATGGTACGCCAAATCAGCAATCTCATAAACGGTTTCTTGACGGTCTTCCTTCATCGCCCCAATCACGACCTCGGTTGCTTCCTCGCCGATTTTTTTTAAGATTTTCTCACTGCCTTTTTCAAACAAGTAGCTGGTATAGCTGCCTTCTTGCGGGGTATCTTTACGACCTTTTATCAGCTCATACAACGCATCAATGGTCGGAGAGGATTCTGTACCATAAAGCACTTCTGTAAAGCAGCTTTCTGTGCCTGTATGGCAAGCAGGTCCGTCTTTTTTTACTTTGGCGACTAAGGCATCTTGATCACAATCTGCGGTCAAAGATACTAAATGCTGGTAATTGCCGCTGGTTTCTCCTTTGCGCCACAATTCTTGACGACTGCGGGAATAAAAGGTCATCAATCGGTCCTTCAAGGTCAAAGTCAAACTTTCTTGGTTCATATAAGCCAAGGTCAAAACTTCATTCGTTTCCACATCCTGCACGATCACTGGAACCAATCCTTGTTCATCAAATCGTACTTGCACCATGTTATCCACTCCTTCTATTGCCTGTCAAAACGCCAACGCTATACGGTTCGTACGGGAATATCGACGGCCTGTAATTGTTTTTTCAGCTCCGGGATTTTTACCTCGCCATAGTGAAAAATCGAGGCTGCCAGACCTGCTTCAATATTTGGCAACTGAAACAGCTCGATAAAATCGGCACTTTTGCCAGCACCACCCGATGCGACGATCGGTAATTTGGTGATTTCGCTGACAGCTTTCAGCAAGTCGAGATCAAACCCCTGCTTCACACCATCGGTATCCATGCTGTTGATGACTAGTTCACCCGCACCTAACTGCTCGGCTTGGCGAATCCACGCCAATGCTTCTAAGCCTGTATCTTCCCGCCCCCCTTTGGCAAACACATGCCAGTTCTCACCGACTCGGCGAATATCGACGGATACAACAACGCACTGGCTGCCATAGCGTTTCGCACCTTCTGCAATCAACTCTGGTCGACGAAGCGCCCCCGAATTGACACTGACTTTGTCGGCGCCACAGTTTAAGACTCGTTCAAAATCTGCTACTTGATTGATGCCGCCCCCCACCGTCAAAGGAATAAACACTTCTGACGCCACGCGCTGCAAAATGTCCGTGAATAAGCCGCGTTCTTCTGCAGAAGCAGTAATGTCATAAAAAACCAGCTCATCGGCGCCTTGTTCATTGTAAAAGCGCGCCAAAGTCACCGGATCATTGACATCTTTTAAGCCAGCAAAGTTGACCCCTTTCACGACTCGCCCATCTCGCACATCAAGGCAAGGAATGATTCGTTTGGCGATCATGACCTTTCCTCCCCTGCTGCTAAGACATCGGCCAATTGGAGACTGCCGTTATATAAGGATTTCCCGACGATCACGCCAGAGATGCCCAACTGTTTTAATCCTTTGATATCTGCCAATGAAGCCACGCCACCAGAAGCCACGATGTCGCAATCCAATTGATTGAGTTTTTCGTATAAGGGCAGATTGATACCTTCTCCTGTACCGTCACGGGAGATTTCGGTAAAGATGATCGTTTGCGCTCCCCATGCCACCAATTGTTGGCAAAAAGTAAACGCGTCTGTTGCCGTTTTCTCGAGCCAGCCTTCCACTGCCACTTTTTCTTCCTTGGCATCGACCCCAATGGCGATCTTGTTGCCGTATTTCTTGAGCATCGCTTTTGTGAATGCTGGGTCTTTCTGGGCAATCGTGCCGAGGATCACCCGATGAACGCCTGCTGCCAAACAATGCTGGATCGTTTCTTCCTCACGGATTCCGCCGCCGACTTCGACAAACAGATTGGTCTGCTGGACAATATTTTTTGCGACATCAAAGTGATGGAGTTTGCCGGCTTTGGCACCATCTAAGTCGACGAGGTGCAGATAGTTGGCACCTTCTTCTTCAAAGGAACGAGCAAATGCCACTGGATCATCCCCAAACACTTCTTTTTGCTCATAGTCTCCTTGGTACAAACGGACCACTTTTTGATCTAACAGATCGATTGCTGGAAAAATTTTCATAGCGGCACCTCCGTAAATGCTTTTAAAATCTTCAACCCGACAGCCCCACTTTTTTCTGGGTGAAACTGAGTGCCGAAGACATTGTCTTTTTGCACGATACCGGGAATTGCAAGACCATAGTCACTGTCTGCTATGACATACTCTTGGCAATCAGTAGCAAAATAACTGTGGACATAGTAGACAAAGTCTTGTTCCCCTAACCCGCTGACGAGGGGGCTTTCTTTTCTGACAGTCAACCGATTCCAACCAATCTGCGGCACTTTCAGATTCAGTTTGGCTTCTTCAACGGCGCTTTGCATGGAAACGATCCTTCCTGGAATCAAACCGAGCCCCGCATGTGTGCCAAACTCCTCACTACTATCAAACAACAGCTGCATCCCTAAACAAATGCCTAAAAAGGGTTTGCCAGCTGCTGCCAATTCTTGGATCGGTTCGATCAGCGACAACTCTGCTAACTTTTGGCGGGCATCGCCAAACGCACCTACGCCGGGTAAAAGAATGCGGTCGGCAGCTTTTAATTCCGCTAGTGAACGCGTGATTCGGCACTCAACACCCAAGTAGTCCAGCGAACGAGACAAGCTGAACAAATTGCCGACACCATAGTCGATGATTGCTAACATAATACGCCCCTTTCCTTATCTCATCCATCTGTGTGGAAGATACGTAATCATTTTTCCCCCTCATGAATCACTGGATCGTCCCTTTGGTTGAAGGGATCTCATCTGGGGCTGCTTGATTGATCGCTACTGCTTCACCTAAAGCACGCCCAAAGCCTTTAAAGCACGCTTCCACAATGTGGTGGCTGTTTTTGCCAGCGATTTGATGGAGATGGATCGTAGCACCTAATTCACGGGCAAAAGCAATGAAGAATTCTTCAACCAATTCCGTATCAAACTGCTGCCCGATTTTTTCACTCGGTATCGCCAATTCTGCGACTGCCATGCCGCGACCGCTAATATCGATCGCCGTCATAACTAAGGCTTCGTCCATTGGCAGCAGCATACTACCATAACGTTTGATGCCTCGTCGCTCCCCAAGACTTTCTGAAAACGCTCGGCCAATGGCGATGGCAACGTCTTCTGTTGTGTGATGGGCATCTACTTCTGTATCGCCATCACAAACCAACGTCAAATCAAAGCGACCGTGGCGGACAAATAATTCCAGCATGTGGTCTAAAAACCCCACACCAGTCTTGATCGATTGCTGACCAGTACCATCGATCGTCAACTGCAGGCGGATCTTGGTTTCAGTCGTATTACGGGTAACTTCTGCTTTTCTCATTCCTTCACCTCTTCTATGATCGTTGTTAACACCGTCATCAATCGTTCCATCTGGGCCTTCGTTCCTACCGTGATCCGTAAATACTCTTTGATGCGGGGCTGATTAAACCAGCGGACGAAAATATTCTGCGCTTTCAGCGCTGATACAACTCTTCACCGGCAATCGCAGGATGCCTTGCAAACAAAAAATTTCCTTGGCTGTCGGTCTGTTCAAAGCCGAGTTTCGCTAGGGCTTGCTTGCTCCACTCACGCACGCGGATCGTTGCTTGGATCTTCTCATCGACATACGCTTGTTCCTGCAAAACGGCTGCACCTGCGGCTTGGGTCAAACTATTGACATTGTAAGGATTCAAGCTAAATTTCAACCGATTCAAGTCTTGGATCAGTCCTTCATTAGCAACCGCAAAGCCTAAGCGTGCCCCTGCCAGCTGCCGAGATTTCGAAAACGTCCCCACCACTAAAAGATTTGGGTATTGATCGATCAAAGAAACCATCGAAGAGCCGCCAAAATCGATATAGGCCTCATCGACAATCACTAAGCGATCAGGATGCCGTTTTAGAAAGGCACAAATTTCGCTTTGTTCTTGATAAACCCCCGTCGGCGCATTGGGATTGGCAAAAATGACAGTCCCTTTGAGCGAATCGTAGTCCGTTAACGCGATCGAGAAATCTTCTTGCAGCGGAACAACGGTGGCAGCGACTTGATACAAGGCACTATACACTTGATAAAACCCATAGGTCACATCGGGAAAGGCGATGCCGTTTTCCGTGAAGCCTTGAAAGAGATAGGACAAAACTTCATCACTGCCATTACCGAGAAACAGCTGGGCTGGTGTAACGCCAAGATAAGCAGCCAGAGGGGTTGTCACCACTTCAGCAGCAATATCCGAGTAACGATTTAGCTTGTGGGCGGCATCGGCAACCGCTGCTTGAACACTTGGCGCTGGCGGATAAGGACTTTCATTGGTGTTCAGTTTAATAACGGCTTGCTCGTCTACTTGTTCCCCTGGTGTATAAGGAGCCAGCTTGTGATACTTTTGATGTAAAAAGGTCATTTTTCTCCCTCTCTTCGTACATTGATCGAACGGGCATGGCCGATCAAGTCTTCGGTTTCTGCGAACAACGCTACGGCTGGACCAGCCGCCTTCATGGCTGCTTCTGGGTAATACAAGTAGCTGCTTTTCTTAATAAAATCATCCACGGATAACGGCGAATAGAAACGAGCCGTCCCTTCTGTTGGTAGAGTATGATTTGGCCCAGCAAAATAATCTCCCAGTACTTCTGGGGTATGGTGACCTAAAAAGACACTACCCGCATTTTCTACTTGTCCCAACAAAGCAAAAGGATCTGCCACTGCTAATTCAAGGTGTTCTGGAGCAATTTGATTGGCAATGGTGAGTGCGTCGGTCAAATCTTTGACTAGGATCAGCTTTCCGCTAGATTCAAGCGCCGCAGCAGCAATGTTTTTACGGGGCAGTTCCTTCAGCTGCAAGTCAAGCTCTACTTGGACTTGTTCAATCAAGGCTGCTTCTGTTGTGACTAAGATGGCTTGCGCTAAGGGATCATGCTCGGCTTGTGCCAAAAGATCCGCTGCCAGCCAGCGAGGATTTGCACTGGCATCAGCGATGATCAGGACATCGCTGGGCCCTGCGATCATATCGATATCAACTTCGCCGTACACCATTTTTTTTGCTGTGGCAACATAGATATTGCCTGGTCCAACGATTTTGTCGACTTTGGGAATCGTTTCTGTCCCATAAGCCAATGCCGCTACGCCATGGGCCCCACCGACTTTGTAGATTTCATCCACTCCGGCAACGGAAGCTGCCGCTAAGATAGCAGACGGAACTTTTCCCTGGCTGTCCGTCGGTGTGATCATAACGATTTTTTTGACCCCGGCGATTTTTGCCGGCAGAACATCCATCAAAACCGTACTGGGATAAGCTGCTGTGCCGCCAGGAACGTAGACCCCGACTTTTGCTAGTGGCAAGACCCGCTGCCCCATCACAACGCCATTTTCCTTCGTTAAGACAAAGCCTTGCTGGACTTGCTTTTGATGAAATGCCAAAATGTTTTCTTTCGCCTGTTCCATCACCTCAAGTAGCTCAGGGGAGACGGCTTGGACAGCCGCGTCTATCTCCCCTGGACTGACGGTTAAGGAAGACAAGGTCACTTGATCGATTTCCTCAATTAATTGAAACAACGCCTGATCTCCTTGCTGCTGAACACGGGCAATGATTTGGGCGACAACGGTTGAAACATCCTTTGTTTCCGACTGTTTCCTTGCCACAATCGTTTCGATCGTATCTTTTTGGGTCGAAAAAATTCTCATAATTGCTCCCTCACCTTCTCAATCACTGTTTGAATGCGTTCTTGCTTGAAACGCCACGTGGCGTGGTTGATCACTAAGCGCGCTGAAGACGGCGCGATGTCTTGGATCACTTTCAAATCATTTTCTTTTAGTGTCGTCCCCGTTTCGACGATGTCAACGATCACATCGGAGAGACCTAACAAAGGAGCCAATTCAATCGATCCATGCAGTTGGATCAATTCCACCGAGCGACCTAACCCTTGATAAAACTGGCGGGTGATCTGCGGATATTTTGTGGAGACCCGCAGCGGGCGGGAGAAGTCTTCCTCGAAATCTGTACGCGCCGCTACTGCCAAACGGCAGACCCCCATATGCAAATCAAGAAATTCGATGACTTCTGCCTTGCTTTCCATTAAAATATCTTTGCCTACGACACCGATATCCGCCACTCCGTGCTCCACATAGATTGCCACATCACTTGGCTTGACTAAGAAAAAGCGCAGTTTGTTTTCTTCATCACAAAAAATCAGTTGGCGATTGTCTTTGAAAACACCTTGTGCAGCCACACCGGCTTTCGTGAACAAATCGTATACGGCATCCCCCATGCGGCCTTTAGGTAGCGCAATGTTCAAATAGCCTGAACTTTCGTTGTCAGTCGGCACCTTTTGCCCTACATGGTTGAGTTTCATACCAAACCCGATCGCCCCTTGCTCTTTGCCTTGGCGACTCATCAAGCGATCATAACGGCCGCCATATAAAATCGTCTCTCTTGCTTCTTCAATGAATCCTTGAAACAGCAAACCACTGTAATAATCGGCATCATTTAAAATCGAAAAATCCAGCCTTATCCGAATGGAGGCTGACAGTTGTTCTTTTTGCAATGCTTGATACAGTTGGTTCAGTTCTGCTAAACCAGCTTGAGCTTGCGGATATTCTGCCAGCAGCTCTTTGGCTTTTTGATACTTGGTTTCAAAATCACCTGACAAACGTACCAGTTTCGCCAATTTTTCAGCTTCTGTTGCTGACAAGCCAGCTTTTTCAGTCAGTGCATCCATGCCATGAGAACTCTTGTCCCGCAGGCAGTGCAGTACCTTTTGTCGATCCGCTTCGGGAAAGCGTTGGCAGATGCCATCCAAAATCCCCATATGGGACAGATCTAAGGTCCCTTTTCCCACCTGAGCCAAACTTTCCCACGCCAGTTTTACAACTTCCAGTTGATCTTCCCATGTGATTTGGTCAATGAGCTCCAAACCGATTTGATCGATCTTTTGGTATTCCCCTGCTTGACGATCCTGTCGATAGACATCCTCCACATAATACACTCTGCGGGCTTCTCCAGAAGGTGTATTTTTGGCAATCGACAAGGTGACATCGGGTTTTAGCGCCATCGTCCTGCCATCCGTGCCTGTAAACGTGATGATGGAAGAACCACGCAAGAACTGATCATTTTGCTGATAGTTGCGATACTCTTCAAAGTTGTTCGAGTGATAAGGGGAAAAATGATGCTGCGTATACAATTTTCTTAATTTCAGTTCGACTTGTTCGGCTGGTTTCAATACATTCCATAACTCTTCCACACTTATCACTCCTATTTCATGCCACTGATCCGACTTTTCCGTTGTTAAAAACTAAACTTTTTCATCGGTTCACCATCAGTTTTTCTAATAATACTAATGGTTTTGCCATAAATAAGCAATGGTATTTTTCGAAATATTCTGGATTTTTTAGATACACTTTATTGGTAGAAATAAAGAAAGGGCATCAAATAAAAAGCCCTGCCGAAAATTCAAGACAGGGCTTTCACTTGAAGGTATAGTTGACGTCCGCGCCTAGGAACGTGAAAAAGAAGTAATTAGGAACCCATTATTGAACTGAAAATAAATAATCGCTGCTATTTACTTTTTGCTGTATCGTCTGAGCAAAGGGTTCATGATCAGCTGTATTTGTGACAATGATGGGGATCGTTAGATCATAGCCTGCTGCACTGATTTCTTCTTCGTCAAAAGAAATCAGTTTTTCTCCAGCTTTAACGTATTGATTTTCAGCTACATAAAGAGTAAATCCTTTTCCATCTAAATGAACCGTGTCGATCCCGATGTGGATCAAAAGTTCGACACCATTCTCTCCTCTTAAGCCAATCGCGTGCTTGGTGGGTGTAGTCATAATCACATAGCCATCAAAAGGAGCGACTATAATTTCATCAGAAGGAATGATCGCCACTCCATCCCCCATCATTTTTTCCGAAAACATCGGGTCCTTGACTGCCTCAAGAGAAATAACACTTCCCGATATTGGGCTGCTAACCTTCAAAGCATCTTCGGCTTTACTCATTTGATTTGCTTGAACTCGTTTTTGTTCTAAGAGAATCGTTGTAGTAAAAGAGACACATACAGCTAGGAGAATGACGACAATTGCAAACCAAAAATTGCTATTGAATCCAGAACCATCTGTCGGGATAAAAGTCGGGATCGCAACCAGACCTGGTGAAACAACTGCATATTGTTTTAGTTGAACAAACCCTGCCATGATCCCACCTACTGCACCACCTAGAATCGCCCCTATAAAAGCACTTCGGTAGTTGATCAAGACGCCAAAAATAGCCGGCTCGGTGATCCCCATCACACCAGTCAGTCCTGAAGAAAGAGCCAACGCTCTTTTTTCAGTATTTTTTTCCGTATAAGAAATAGCTAAGGCTGATGCACCCACGGCAACGTTAGCTGCCAGCATAGCTGGCATAACAAATGAATCATAGCCGTAGTCTCCTAACATAGCAAAGACCAAGGGGAACAACGCTTGATTAGTGCCGGTCATGACTAATAGCGGAGTCATTGCTCCTAAGACACCAACTGAAAACCAGCCGAGTTTGTCGTATAAAAAGCTCAAACCACTAGCAATGTATCCGCCCACTGCATTGCCAATTGGCCCTAATACGATTAGTGTGACAGGTACGGTAATTAAAATAACTAATAATGGCTTGACGAAATACTTGATCGATTGCGGAATAAACTTATCCCCGATTCGATCCATTACCGCCATAAACAAAACACCAAATATTACAGGAATAGTCGTTGTATTATAGCTCATCGTTGGGATAGCGATTCCTAAGAAATTCAATCCTTCCACGCCATTGATCAATGAGTGGACGAGGATCGCACCTAGGAACATACCCATCAAACCATTGATACCAAGTTTTCTAGCAGCACTATACCCAATATAAATCGGTAGAAAATAAAAACCCGCATCATTGATGGCATTTAAAATCGTGTAGGTCCCGCTGTCAGCTGCAAGTCCGAAAAAGGTCACACCAATATTCAATACCGCCGATACCAGCCCAGCAGCTACCAATACGGGCAGAACTGGAACGAAGGTTCCACTGATAAAATCGACAACCAGCAAGCCGTAGTCTTTGAGGGTGCGCTTCGTTTTTCGTTCCTCCTTTGTCTGACCATTCATTTGATTTCGCTTTTCTGTAAAAATTGCATACACTTTTGGCACATCCGGACCGATGATCAGTTGAACTTCATGTCCTCTTCTCACTGTGCCCAAAATGAGTTTGTTTTCTTTTAATTGCTTGTCATCAAAAGCGGTTGGATCACTCAACTGCAGACGAAGCCTAGTGGCACAGTGATTGACTGTTTGAACATTTTCGATTCCTCCGATATTTTTTATAATATACGCAACCAGTTCATGATAGTTTGACATAGTGATTCATCCTCACTTTATTTAATAAACCGCTTTCACTAAAGTAGTTTTGGAGCGATAGAAGCTCTTTCTTCTATCGCTCATTTCTCATCCTTTTGGACGTGCTAACGCTTGACCATTTGATCGGATCACTTCTTTATACCAATAGTAAGAATCTTTCGGGATTCTACGTAAATCCAGTAACTCTTCATCAGTTGTATTGATATAGACAAGTCCATACCGTTTCGCCATCCCATTGCCCGTACTTAAAAGATCAGTAAATGACCATGGATTATAACCAAAGACTTTTGCGCCATCTTCAATCGCCAATCCGACTTGATAAATCTGATCATTTAAAAAATCGATTCGTTCTTGATCATGTACTTGTCCATCCTCACCTAGCGTCTCATGCGCCCCGTAGCCATTCTCAGTAATCACCATTGGTAAATGATAGTGGTCTTCCATATACCGTAACAAGTAACGCATAGCAACTGGATCGATCTCCCAATCCCAATCGGTTGTCTCGACAAAAGGATTGACCGTTTGCGCAAAAATCCCTGGATAATTTGGGTAAACAAATTCCCCTTTTTTCCCCGATTTGTTCAACCCAATTTCTTGATGATCGGATGCCACTGGTGACTCCTTCGCTACGTTGCTACGGTAACAATTGATGCCGAAAAAGTCTATTTTTGCATGTGCAACCAATTCCATATCCCCAGGGCGAATATCTGGGTCAATATTATTTTCTTTCCAATAACGTTTAATAAAACCATTGTATTCACGATTTGCATTAAAATCATTCCAGATTTTTTCCGTCAGTTCTTCTGCATTCATCGCTGCAATCTGATCTGCTGGTTTTGCTGACTCAGGATAAAACGGAACCATCCCAGGAACCGGGCCGATCTTGCCGTCTTCAACCAACTCATGACACGCAATCACCGCTTTTGCATGACATAGGTTCATAATATGATTGACTTTCCACTTGTCTTCAAACCAAGTCTCTGGGTATTTGCATACACCTAACCAGTCTCCATAGACAATTTGCATGTTCTGCTCATTAATTGCCAGCCAGTATTTCACACGATCGCCGAATGACTCAAAACAGGTTCTAACATATTGGTCAAATGCATCAATAATACCTCGGTCGTACCAGCCATTGAATTCTTCGTCAACCCAGACTGGCATATCGTAGTGATACAAAGTGACGATTGGGGTAATGCTATGTTCAACTAATTCATCAATCAGCTGATTATAAAAGTCAATTCCTAATTGATTGGGCACCCCTGAATTATCAGGATAGATCCTAGGCCAAGCAATCGAAAAGCGATAGGAAGTAAAGCCCGCATCAGCCATTAATTGGACATCTTCTTTGTATTTATGGTAATGATCAGCGGCGATCGAATTATCTGTATAGGGCTTTTTCTTTTTACTGTTTAAGTCGATGATCGCAGTTGAACGCCCATCTTCTGCTACAGCCCCTTCAACTTGCCACGCCGCACTTGAAGCCCCCCATAAAAAATCCTTTGGAAATAGTGGTTTATCTTTATAATGCATGCCCATTGCCTTCTCTCTTAAATTTAAGTAAATAACCATTGAATAGTAGATCAAGCACGAAATCAATGCCATACGTATAGTAAAGCAGCTCATTGATTTCTTTTTCATGTGTTTGTGAACTTAAATGATACAGTTTATCAAAATAGCGGTTATAGATCGGGTTTCTATTATTTGTAAACAAAATCGTTGGTGCCTTGACCTCTTTTAGTATCTCAAGCATGGAAGAGACGAAGAGACCCGATAGCGAAAAAACAATGATCAAGGGATCTTGGCAATGTTCCAAGGCTAATGTCAGGTCGCTCTTTGACGTTAATAGAGTAATTCTTTTGCCGAAGATAACCATTCGCTGTTGGAAAGTTTTTACACTACCGGTAATATTGCTTGAACACAAAATCATAACTTCTCGACTATCATTGATTAATCGGACAAGACGATCGACTTCTTGTGTGTTAAACCGCAGACTTAATTCTTCCATTAGCGAAGTAATATTGGCTTGAAGCTTAGGCAAAAAATCAGAGTAGCCGTAAAACTTTAGAAATTCATTGATTCCATCATCAAAAGTTTCCGCGTTTTTTTTCATATCTAAAAAGTTCTCGTAACCCAATTGTTTCGCAAATCGTCGAATGGAGGCCCGTGATACATGCTGTTCTTCTGCAATCTGATAAATGTTCCAGCGAGTCACGCTTTTGAAGTTCTCTAAGAAAAATTTAGCAAGTTCAAATTCAACCGTCCCTACTTCATTTTCGTTCACAATATGATTAAGCTTATAAATGAAATTCAATCGATTATTATCCATTTTTTTTAATCTCCCTTGGCCAAGTTTGATTGTATCTAAATTATAACGTATCCGTTTCCAAAGTTGGGGTGCATGTCTTGTCCCCAGTTAAATCTTATCTAGAAATAAAAAAAGAGGCACAGAATTCGGCTTCTGTCCCCTTCTACCTATGGTATGTTCTAGCGTCACTGATAGTACTTCTTTCTAATCAGAGTCTTCTTCACAATAATGGAGCAAAAAACTACTCTATCGGTCATTTCGCAGGTCGTCTGAACTTTGTCACTATGAAACCTGACTAGCATAAAAACGCATGTGCTAGACATGCTTTTTGGTGGCTACACAAGACCGTGCTTTTGTAACGCTTGCGCAATCCCGCCGTCTTCTGGTCGAGCCGTCACCTCGTCAGCTACTGCCAATAGCTGTTCACAGGCATTGCCCATCGCAATTCCTGTCGCAACAGCTTCAAACATTTCGACATCATTATGGCCGTCACCAAACGCCAATGTATCTTTGTTATCGATTCCTAGATGGTTCAAGAGAAAATCGATAGCTGTTTTCTTATGGATATTCTTGATGCCGATCTCGCCACTGTCTTTGCCAAAAACAGGTACCGTACTGCGAATCATTTGGAATTGATCGTGGTATTGGTCATGGACCCGTTCATAAGGAATCGAATGATTGATAAAGGAAACTTTGTTCACGTCATCATAATCAATTTTCGCTTCGTCCTCAATCAGTAAGTCAAGGAACCACTGAATAGTTTGAACGCGTTGTTTTCCTGCTTCACTTTCAACAGGCTCACCTGCCAAAACGATCTCCAGCAAGCGTTTTCGTAGATTGGTACTTGCAAATAATCCTTGATTCGATTCTAAATAATATTCGATTTGGTTTTCTTTTAAGAAATCGACCAATCTTAATAAAGCTTCTTTTTCAAAAACTTTGTGTAAAATCACCTCATCGTGTACTTCACAGTAACCACTGCCGGCACCAATCATTCCGCTTAAGGGCAGCGTCAGTACATCCTCTGTGATTTCGGCTTTTGAACGACCGGTACATAAGAAAAACTCATGTCCCTTCTTATGTGCCGCTGTGATCGCTTGGCGTGCACTTTCTGGTACGTTCCCCGCGTCATCACATAATGTTCCATCTACATCTAAAAAGACAATTTTTTTCGTCATTTCTTTCCCTCTTTTCTCACTCAATCAATAAAGCGCTCACATGAACGTACTTGCCGAATACAAGGTGTCAAGATCAGCTACTTAGATTTAGTATAACAAATCACAAGGAAAGTTCGCTAGACTATTTTAATTGATCATAAGATGGGATTCTGTTATTGTGGTCGCTCTTTCTATTCCTTTACTCCGTGTTCATCGCACTATTACTCCATGTGTTTTTTCTTGAGATGGTTGAATTTTCCTAAATTGTGCTTACTCCTCACTTAAATAAATTAAGCTCCATTTTGGTAGTTGATTGTTTTTTTGGCCTGTAAGCTCGCGATAATATGATTTTTTATCATTTTTGATCATACAAATTATTTCATGCTCATCCATACAAAACTCTTGGCATAAGTTTGTTCTACTATTTTCAAAAAGTTCCAGTAAAATTTGAATCTGCGCATCTATTGCTAGAAGTGCTTTGAGCTGAACAAATAAACTCTTTGATTGATCATAGTAAATGTGCTCAAATTCATCACAGAGTTCTTGATAATAATGGAAGATTTTTGGGTAATCAGTCAATACCCCTACACTTAGCAACACTTCTTTTGAATAACACAAATAGTCTTTCGGTTCCTTGATATTTTCTGATATCATATCCTTACTCCTTTACATCTATGTTTTTTTCGGTGAAAGTAGCGCTATCACTTCTGCTCGCTTTGATTTTCTTCCACTAGGTGTTTTTATTCGCTCAGACAAATTGAAGCTTAGCTGTCCAAAAACGACTAAAAGTGATTGGGTCCTTAGCTCTTACCAGTGCAGACACGTTAAGAAAATCAGTTACTCCTATTATAGTTTCCCTTTCGTGTCCTCTTATAATTACTTTTTATTAAATAAGAGAAATAAGAGTGAAAAAGTGGCGGACAACTCGTTTCCTTCTACTAAAAAGTAGTGCTCGAACGAAACTAGATCGGTTCTAGTAAAAAGAAAATGACTACAATATCGATAAAAATCAACAGATAGCTAAAGTTGTTGCTTCAAGGAACAAAGACACCTCCTATCCATACCAAAAAAAACCAATAATCGAATCTATCGATCATTGGTCGAAACCTTAAATATTTTGTTGGAAGAAGACGTTCAGTCCATACTATTTTATCACGCTACAGGTCAAAAATAGAATGGACTTTGGGACAGTGTCAGTAAAAATGGATCAAGCATAAATATAATCTAAAATCTCCTGCGGTGTCTCTGCCACAGCATCTGGTTTTTCGGCAGAAAGTTTTTTTGCATTGTGGCTGCCCCACGTTACGGCGATGGTTTTGACACCAGCTGCTTTGCCCATCTGAATATCAAAAATAGCATCTCCTACCATGATCGTCTTGGTCGGATCAAACTGATACTGCGTTACTAATTGATTGATTCCTTCTGGATGAGGCTTGTAGTGGGACACCGCATCTGAGCCGATGATTTCCTCAAAGAAATCCACAAGATCCTGAGCAGCCAAGTTTCGCTTGACGACTGCTGTCTTCTTACTTGAAACAACGAAACAAGGAACCTTTCGTTTATTTAAACTCTCTAAGATATGGGGAATTTCAGGAAATACTGTCAAGGTACTTTCTTCATATGTTTGGTAATAGGCACGAAAAATCCGAATCAATTCCGCTGCGACTTCTTGATCTAATGGCTGTTCTGACATTTTAAAAAATGATTTTTCGATCGGTATCCCCATATAGTGTTCAATGACTACTTCACTGGGTACTTTGAGTCCCATCTCTGTAAAAGCTGCTTTTGTTGCCTTAACACTGCACTCTTTTGAATCCAATAAAGTTCCGTCCAAATCAAATATCACACACTCAATCTTCTTCACGCCATTTCCTCCTCTGAAAGATACTACAACACTTTTCTACTAAGCACTTTTTAGATCCTGCAGTATTCCTTTTCATTACTGATTATCTCTATTTTAACACTAAAAAAAAGCATTATTATAATTTTCAATACCATCACTCATTTAATACTAATGTTTTTATATAAAAAACGACTCAATTTGAAAACAGAGTCGCTTCTACAAAATAGACTGATTTAAAGAGGTGTACTCGTGATAGAAAAAGCTTCAATACACTTCTTACCACACATTGGTTCTTTTTATTGTAAAATATAGCCTTTGCCCCAAGCGGTTCGCACCCGCTTTTCAGTATAGTCGTATTCATCTAGTTTTTCATTGATGCGTTTCGCTAATATCGACAACTGGGATTTTCTTGAGTTCGTTCCACCATTTCCCCAAATTTTCCAACACAAATCTTCCCGGTTGATGAATTGTTCTTCTCCTAAATTGTTAAAAAAGATCTGTTCTTGCAGACTAAGAAACTTAGGAAAGGATTCTTTTGTAACGGATGCTTTTTCTAATTTACGACTATTTGGTGGTAAAGCTGCTAAAAATTCTCTCAGCTCGACAAAAGAGCGATTCAGGTACGTGGCATTCTCAGCTTTGCAATCATACCTTCTTGTTCACGATCCCCTGCCAAGATGCGGACGATCCGCTGTTGATAATGAGGAGCCAATGTCTGATTGATCAATAAAAATTCTGGATCAGCAATTGTTTCACTAACAAATAAACAGTCAAATAACTTGGCGCTTTCTATCAACCACTCTTCCTCTTTCGTAGTTCTCCCTACGAATACTTCATGACTCAACATCTGTAGCTCCCGCTGCAAATCAATCTCATATGATATGTTTTTTGTCAGTATAATAATTCTCATGACACATCCTGCTTTCATTCCCCATTTATTCAGAAATCATTTACTGAATCCATTCGGACTCATTTCTGAATGCTTTATGTTGACATTATTACTTATTTTTATCCGCTTGAGGTGTCATTTTTTGTTCATAAATGCTGATATGGTGTCATGTTTTGTGGAAAGGATCAACGTTCATTTCATAATTCGTTTTTTCGATAACCTATAAAAAACAACCGTTGTCAGATTGCCGTATTTGCCATTTTGAGTTTCTCATCACTGCTCCCACTTCAAATCCAACAGTTCCAGCATTTCATGGTAGGCGGTTTCGATTCGCTGGCGCTTTTCTTCAGGGACATTTTTGGCATATCGCCCATCTGGCAGATAATCTTCAGCAAGGCAGACTTGAAAATCAAAGGCCTGCAAGACGCCGTATGCTGGATCATAATAGGTACGATCAGGGATCGGTTCTTTGGAGACCCAAGTTGGATGCAAGGCAATCTGGCTTAAATAGGTCCGCTGCCCTTCTTTGGAGATTTCAACTTCTGGAATGACGCCTCGTTCGGTCCAATAGTTGTTATTGACGGTTTCATAACGTTGATTCGACAGTAAGTTCCCCATTGAGTAAATGATAAATTTCTTTTCGCCGTCCTTTTCGATGATTTCGGTTGGTTCTGCTACATGCGGATGGCCGCCGAAGATAATATCAGCACCAAAATCGATCATCTTCCGATAAACAGTTTGTTGTTCTTCCGTTGGCTCTAAAGAATACTCGACACCAGACTGAGGCATCACGATGGTGATATCCGCCAAGCTTTCCGCTTCTTTGATCTCTGCCTCCACTTTATCTAACGACAAGTCTTTCAAGTAGGTATCATACTCTGCTTGAGTTAAGCTTTCTTCAAGGCCATTGAAGCCGTAGGCATAAGCCAAGAGAGCAACTTTGATCCCGTTGACTTCTTTGACCAGGATTCCACTGTTGTCGACCGTGACACCAATCGTTGCCAAGCCTTGGTCGTGAAAAGCAGCCGCCGTCGTTTTGATTCCTTCGATCCCCGTATCTAAAATATGGTTATGGGCAAGATCGATCACATCAAAGCCCGCGTCTTTGATGCTGGCAACAGCATCGATAGGGGCGTTGAATAAGGGAAAACCGCCGAGCGGTTTATTAGGATTGATGGTTCCTTCAAAATCACCTAAAGCAAGGTCCGCCGATGCAATCAACGGGTTGACCTGCTCAAAATCGTTGTCAAAATCATAACGCTTTCCGTCGTAAGCGCTTAAATAAACAGGCGTATGATAAAGCATATCACCACTAGCTGTCACTGTGATGGTTTTTATTGCTGGCTTTGTTTCGGTAGAACTACTTGTTTCTTGCATTGTTTTTGTCGGTTTTGTCGACTCTGCTGTAAGACGCTGTTCGGGGATACCTATCGCTTGAATCACTAGATAAATCACTCCAAGTGTGATTGCCAGCAGCGCTACACTTAACCCCGCAATGATCCGCTGCCTTTTCTGACGCTCCCGTCTTCGTTGTTGTCTCATACCCTCACCCTTTCACTCTGCTTTATCAAAAATCTATCTTCGTTTACGTTCTACCTAGATTCCCTGCTTCCTTCTCTGCGAGTCCCACTAAATAATATCTTTTTATTAAATAATTATACTATACTTATCAGCCCTTTAATAGGTCATTTTACAAAGCATAAAAAAACAGCCCGATCGTAATCGAACTGTTTCACACATCTCTTAGCAGTGGATTCCTCTAAAATCATTCCTGCAGGTCTGTGTTGTCTAAGGTCTTGTATCATTTAGTATCTTAGGCTACGATTTTTAGCTAAGGATTCTTCTCATTCATCATGAATGATAGACTTCCGATCATATATGGACTCCGTATCCCCTGTACGTAAAAGCTCTACAAACCATTGATAAACTGTTTCCGGACATTCATGTTTTTCTAATTCTCGAAAAAAGTCTTTGGATTCAATAAGGGTAATAAACTGAGTCATCGCATTTAGATGCTGCTTGCTGTCTAACGCAGAAAGAGTAAAGATGTACTTTACAGGAATCGTTCCTAAGACATATACTTCAGATTCTAATGTTGTCAATCCCATGCCAAGTTTTTTTGCACCTGCTTCAGGAACCGTATGCGGTAAGGCAACTTGATCGAATATCACCATATAAGCACCTTCTGATCTGGTTTGTTGAATGATCGAATCGATGTAATTTCTAGTGATGATCTTTCTTTCAATCAATGGATTGGCTGCGAGATAAAAGGCCTCTTCCCACGTTCTGGCTTTTTTGTTTAATTGTATCAATTCTGGACGCATCATATCCAACAGCATTGCAGGTTCTTTTGACTTTTTCTCTTTTTGAGACATGATAGATGCCGTTGGCGAGCAGGTCTCTTGTACAAATTTCTCTAGATGATGTCGCAGAGCTGACTCGCTAGTAACTGTTGAATATTGTTGAATAATTTGCATCAAGCCGTCGATCGTAACAGTATTGGGCTTGATACTTGTACTGGTTTCAAATTTGACATCTAAAAATAACTGGGTTCGTTCCTCGTAAGACATGATCGGGTTTACTACAAAAATCGGTTTGTTTAACGGATAAAGTTGAAAGTTGGGTTTTGTCGTAAAAATGATATCGTACGACTGATCAAATGAATATAGTTCGCTTGTTTCAATCGGTCCCAATAAGATAAAAGAGGGAAAGATTTCCTTTAATTCATTGTAAATGATTGCTGAGCTTCCAATACCATTTGGGCAAACAACGACCCCCACTTTTTGTTGCACCATATATTCTTCAGAATTCCTGATCAAAAGCGCAAAGTGCATTGTTAAAAAGGCTACTTCTTCATCTGGAAGCTTTGAATCAAAGCTATCACTGATTGGTCTCAAGGTTTCTTTTACGATCTGATAAAGATCATTATATTTTTCAAAAATTTTCTCCTGCATAGGATTGATGATCGGTAATCGAAACAGCATCCGGAAATAGGTCGGTCGAAAATGACTATATAACTGCTTGATGACAGAGTGTTTATCCTTGAAACGAATACCTGAAAGCAATTCAAATCGCTCGACGATTCTTTCTACCAAGTCAATGATGACCAAATTTCCTTGAAGCCATTCCTTTTCATTTCCTAATGCCATTCCCAGGACCCACCCACAGAGGTAGTTCTTTTCTATACTATTCATCACCCCTGCGTTTTCTAAAACTTCTTCAGCAAAGCGATACTCCTTCATTTTTACTAACTCATGATCATTAGAAAAGGGCTTTAGATCAAATTCATTCAAGCCCATTCTTGGGTATAAAAAAATAAGGATATAGTTCAATTCAATCAACCTATTTTCAACTAACTCTATCGCATGTTTTTCTAAAAGAAGAGAAAGATAGGTGTCCTGCTCATCCGCCAATTGTATTCGTTCGTTATGAATAAAGTAACGGTAAATAAAATCATCGTCCTTGCTAGTCACATCTTCCAAAATCATTCGAAATAAAGCGTAACGAATCATCAGTTCATCACCTGCTAAGTGATACCCCTCTTTTCTCGAATAACTGATTGAAATATCGTACCCATGTAATTCCGCTTGTAATTTGCGCAGATCACTCATAAAGGTTGTTTTGCCGATTTTTAACGCATCTAAAAAATGGTTGACCGACAGATAGTCTTTCTCGTAGTAAAAGAGCGTCAAAAAGATATATTTTCCTCGTTCTTTTGAACTCATCTCATAATATTTAAACATACGCTCACGTAAAAATGACTCCAACAAATATTCCTTGCTTTTCTCAGGAAGTCGAATCACACTTTCCTTATTCACGCTAAGTGGTAGTTTTTGGGCAGATAGAAACTGGTTGATTTTATCAATGGTATACTCTATTTGAGTGCGGTTCATAGAATAATTCCGCTGAAGATAATCGTAACTGATGGTTGGTTTTTCAATCAGAGCCATCATCATCTTTCTCGTCCTATAGTCAATTTTTACCATCAATATTCCCCCATTTCTGCAGCCTACTGTTCTACTTTCAATGTAAATCCTTCCGCTTGTACATATTTTTGAAGCACTTGATCTACTTGCTGCTTTTCTTCTTTAGTAAGATCTAGAACAGGCAGTTTCGGTAACCCAACATCCTGTCCGATTGCCCGCAAACAGTATTTCAGCCCAGACGGAATCGTTGAGCATTTGCAGGCTTCTCTAAAATCATCAATACTTGCTTGTGCTTGCAGCGCTTGTTCTATGTTTCCAGCTACAAATTGTTCATAGATCGCCACATCTGTTTTCGTCACAACATTTGCGGTTGAAGCCACAGAGCCATCTGCTCCTAACTGTAATGCTTCTAAAATCTTAGAGTCGCTTCCCATCAGCAAAGAGAAATCCTCTCGATGATTTAATTCAAGATAGCCCTTGAAGTTTTCTAGATCACCGCTTGAATCTTTTATCCCAATAATCGAGTCAATTTTGAGTAATTCCGAGAAAACATGACGATTGATGAAATTTCTAGTATTTGGCGGAATATTGTACAAAATGATTGGTAATGTCGTTTGCTCAGTAATCACACGGTAATGATGAATCAGCTCCTCATCGGTATACTTCAAAAGATATGGCGTTATGATGGAAGCAGCATCAACGCCGATTTTTGCAAACTCATTTACTAATTCAATCACTTTATTCGTTGCGATGTCTCCGGCACCTGCAAATACTGGTACTCTGCCCGATACTTCATCGACAACGATTTTTGCAAACTGGATTTTCTCTTCTTTGCTTAAGGTATGAAATTCGCCATTGGTTCCTAAAATAAACAACCCGTGGACACCACCAGCAATCAAATGCCTTACAAGCTTTCTGGTGCACTCTTCATTGATGCCGTTCTCATTTAATGGTGTGACCATTGCTGGTATAATTCCTCTGATTTTCATTGTGTAAGCTCCTTTTTTGTCGTTGCTCCTAAGCTTCCCCCTGGATGCCATTTAAGGTAATCTTCTAAATTGATTTCTTTTGCTTCTTGCAGCAACACCGACAGAATCTGCAGCTGGATCATTTGGGCAATCACAGAGGAACGTGGCGGTTTATTCAATGAGTCCCCTTCTTGGGAAACATAAGAAGACAATGTGACTTCAGCACAGGAAGCTAGGGAAGAATCTTCATTTCCTGTTACCGCTAAAATTACAGCGCCATTAGCTTTTAAGGTAGCAAGCGCATATTCTAATTCTTTGGTATTCCCACTATTACTTATCGCAATCACTACATCGCCAGCCACGACTTGTCCTGCCGATCCGTGCACGGTTTCGGTTGTGTCTAAAAAATAGGCGGGTGTACCGACAGATGAGAAAAGTGAAGCTGCATAGCCTGCTACATAGGAACATTTTCCCACGCCGGTTACATGAACGCGCTTATGATTTTTTTCTGCATGGAGAATAAGTTCTTTGGCCTTCACCATCTGTTGATAGACTTCTTCGTCTTCAAGCCGATAAAATTGAGCATCGCTTTGGGCTTTTAAATTCGTACTATATGCAAACAAAACGTTTTTTTCATTCAATACAGATTTTCCTTTCTTATAGCAAGGAGAAATGGTATTCATCCTTCTCCTTGCTAATCATACTGTTTAACTAAATAGTTTTAAGATTTTGTCTAGTAAAATTCCGATAATATTGTAGTCGATTTGAGGAAATCCAGCGTCTGTGATGCCTAATTCAGAAAAAGCTGGGAAAAGCACCAAAGGCAATGCAGTCAGCAAAATACCGCCTAAGAAGGATGCGATGATCGCCCCTTTCAACCCGCCTCTTATTGAACCAAAGACACCCATGGTTCCACCCGAGAAAAAAGCAATCCCAGCTGCTGGCAAAAGTACAACGGGAGAACCCATAGCAGCCATGGCGAACGTCGCTGTTAAGCCACCTATAAACGAGGTAATAAAACCGACAGGAACCATGGTTGGCGCATATTGGAAAAACACAGGAACATCTACTGCCGGCATTGATCCTGGGATATATTTTTCTGAGATCGCCACGAAGGCAGCCGTTAATTCAGCAATAAATTGACGCACACCATAAATCAGTACAGACATCCCCGCCGCAAATTGCAACCCTTGAATCAACGGATATAAGAACCATAAGTCGTTGCCAGCCATTTCTTGAACGACATCCATATGACCACTTAAAACTGCTGCGATCGTTGCAATGTAGAAAAGAATAATCATGAAAAATGCAACAGAGAAGACAAAATCTCGGAATACGGAGAAGAAATCAGGAAGCTCGCGATTGGCTGCTTTCTCTTTCTTTGCTTGCCAATTTTTCCCTCCAATGACACTGCCGATGACACCTGAGAACCAGTAAAAAATCAAGTTAAAGTGACCTAGTGCAACCCCTGCATTACCTGTCAGCTCATCTGTATATTTCTGAGCCAATTTGGGCAGCCCTGCTCCTGCAAAACCTAGCACCAAAGAACCAAAGATAACTGTTACCCAAGTGGGCATACCGTTCGAAATAAAAATCAACCCAATGACAGCAGCAAAGAAAAGATAATGCTGACCGGTTAAGAAAATTGATTTTAAAGGCGTCAATTTCGCAATAACTAATCCGAATATGAACCCTAGCCCCATAATCATTGATATTTCAAAACCATATACATCCATGGCTAACGCTGTAGCAGGCTCTACTGCCAGAACCGTCCCTTGAACACCAAATGCGGTCTGAAACAACGTGGCAAAATTTGCAGCAATCGTTCCTACATGACCACCACCAATATTAAAAATCATAAACCCAATGCCCACTTTGAGGACACCGCTCAGGGTCTCCTTCGCAGGCTTTCTTTGTGCAAGTAACCCAATCAAAGCCAAAATCATTAGCAACACAGCAGTATTTCTGAATTGGTTCATTACTAAAATTGCCATTCAATTTATTCCTCGCTCCATCAATTTATTTTGTTTGCATCGTTTCAAGAAATGTTTCTAGTTTTCCTTGGATCTCTTCTTTACTCATAATATTTTGAATGCCTATGACTTCATAAGGTTTGTTTTGAAAATCAGGTTCCGCTGCGATATCTGCCATACTCATAAAGGCATCGCCCGTAAAACCAATGAGGACGTCTAGGTTTCCATGAATCGTTTCAATGGGATAGCCGTTTTCTTCAATCACTGATTTTACTTTTATGTGAAGCAGCGTTGAACTCCCCATCCCCGCACGGCATGCAACCGCTATCAAATATTTCTTGCCAATACTCGCCTTAGGTTTTGCATCTGATTGGATCGATGCATCATTTTTCTTTTTTTGAAAGAATCCCATCTTAACTCCTCGTTTCTTCTAATAGTTGTATAAATGCTTCTGGTGTCGCCACATTTGCTAAACGATCAATGATACTGTCCCTTGCTAAAACCTCTGCTAACTCACCCATCAGTTCCAAATGACTCGTCGGGTCTATCGCTGCTAAACAGAAAATGACTTTCACTGGATCATTGGGCGAACCAAATGAGATGGGGGTATTTAATGTCATCGCACTTAGTCCTAAGCGACAAACCCCATCTTCTGATCGGGCATGCGCCAAAGCAAATCCAGGCATAAGCACGATATACGGCCCGGCATCTAAGACGGATTGAATCATCGCTTCGACATACTGTTTTGTAACGTTGCCATTCCTCAATAACGGCTGGGCAGCTTTTTTGATTGCTTCTTGCCAGCTGGTACTCTCTTGCTGAAGTAAAATGTTTTCTTTTGTTAATAATGTAGTTTGCAAACGACAATTTCCTTTCTAAAAAAATTTCTTTAGGTCTTAGTAAAGAATTTCTCGAGATAATTCCTATACACACACTATAAGTGAAAAGTTTCGGCCTGAATAGACGATTTTAGACCACATGTTTGTACACGCTCCCAGATTAAGTGAACTGCTCTTCTCAAAAAGACCAGGTATACTGGCTATTTTTTTTATTTGCCTCCAGTTTTTCTCGATAACCTTCTTGAGCAGTTCACAAAACTTATTCTATCAAGGAAAAAGTGAACCAAAAATGGACAGATCTTTTGCTTGCATCCACAAAAAAGAAGCTCTTAAATAAACTAAGAACTTCTTAAGGCAAACACTCTATTCATGGCTATAGATCTACCGTTTTAATTGTATTTCTAGCCGTAGGTATTTTCACACGAATTTTTACTTGCAACTGCTATTTTCTACTTTGCTTCCTCATGCTTCACGGGACAACTGCTGTGGCAATCAGAACAATGATCCTTTTTCACCATGCGGTAAACCACACGGCCGCCATAGCCAAAGATCAGTCCGCTTAGAATTACTGTAGCAATCATTTTTCGCCTCCTACGACTTGGATCAAGGGTGCACTCCCTCGGAATGGTTTCTTCACCAGAGCAAATACTAATAGACCAGCAATGACTATTGCCGCAAAAACACCTAGCGTGAGGTGTCCACCTTCAAAGATGACGTGTCCGAATTGGTAGACCAACAAACTGGCGCAGTACGCCAAGCCACATTGATAGCCAATGGCTAACCATGTCCACTTGCTGTCCCCCATTTCACGGTGGATCGCACCGATGGCAGCAAAACAGGGGGCACATAGTAAATTAAAGACGAGGAAAGAGTATGCCGCCACAGCAGTGTAATCGCCGCGCAACACTTGCCAAATCTCCGTCCCACTTTCTGACAACTCACCGGTTTGTCCGTAGAGAATCCCGAATGTGCCGATCACATTTTCTTTGGCCACCAAGCCAGTGATCGTCGCCACGGCGCCTCGCCAAGTTCCCCAGCCTAGAGGAGCGAAAAGCGGCGCCAAAAGTCGACCGAAAAAGGCCAAAATGCTTTGGTCTTCACTGACCCGCTGCAAGGCAAAGTTGTAGCTGGAGTTAAACCAGACAAAGATACAAGCTACAAAAATTATCGTACCGGCTTTTTTTACAAAAGCAACGGCTCGATCACAGGCACTTTTCAAAATCGTTGTGAGCTGCGGCAAATGATACGCTGGTAGTTCCATAATGAATGGTGCCAGATCACCTGCAAAAAGCGGCGTTTTTTTCAAGACGATCCCTGAAAAAATCACAGCGCCCATGCCGACAAAATAGGCCGATGGTGCGACCCAACTATAATGAGGGAAAAAGGCTCCGGAGATCAATGCGATGATCGGCAATTTGGCAGAACAAGGCATGAAGGTCGTGACCATCACCGTCAACCGACGATCCTTTTCGTTTTCAATCGTTCGGCTTGCCATCACCCCCGGCACGCCGCATCCTGTGGCAATCAACATAGGGATAAACGACTTGCCGGATAGGCCAAATTTGCGAAACAACCGGTCCATGACAAATGCCACCCGCGCCATGTATCCACAGTCCTCCAAGATAGCCAAGCAAAAAAACAACACGAAAATCTGCGGCAAAAATCCTAAGACCGCACCGACCCCTGCCACGATGCCATCCAAAATCAATTCTTGCAGCCACTGGGCGACCCGCAGCTGTTCTAGCCAGTGCGCTGCTGTTTCGGGTATCCAGCTGCCAAATAATACATCATTGACCCAATCGGTGCCGATCGTGCCAATCGTCTGAATCGATAAATAGTAGATTCCCCACATAATGAAGGCAAAAATTGGTAGCGCCAATACGCGATGGGTCAACACGCGGTCGATTTTGTCGCTGAAGGCTAAGTGCTGATCTGTTTCCTTGATGACTGCCAGCGCCAACAATTCTTCAATGAAGCCATAGCGCTCATTAACGAGAATGGCGTCACTGCTGTCTTTAAAGATCATCTCTAAAATCGAAATCGTCTCCTGAATGACTGCTTGCTGGGAATCAGTCAGTTTACACATTGCTTGAATCGCTTCATCTTTTTCAAAGAGTTTTAGGGCAAACCAGCGTTTTTGCTGCTGAGGGATCGTCTCTGGCAAAATCGCCATGATCTCGGTCAAGCCAGCTTCTAAACGATCATCGTAGCGGGGAGGGAGCTGTTGTGTGTTGACTGCGTGCTTCGCTGCCTCGATCATTTTGGCTAAACCACGTTGTTTCAAAGCACTGATCCCCACTACCGGAATCCCTAATCCGTAAGCCAATTTTTCGAAGTTGATCTGCAAGCCTTTTTTCTTTAATAGATCGATCATGTTGATGGCTGCCACGGTGGGAACATTCATTTCTAATAATTGCAAGGTTAAATACAGATTTCGCTCAAGATTAGTTCCGTCAATAATATTGATTACCGCATCCAGCGATGCCTCCATCAAATAATTGCGGGAAATCAGTTCTTCCGGCGTATAAGGCGACAAGGAATAGATCCCGGGCAGATCTTGGATCAACACGTGCCGGTCTTTTCGCAGTCTCCCCGCTTTACGTTCTACGGTGACACCCGGCCAATTGCCCACTGTTTGTTTGGCACCAGTCAATTGATTGAAAGTACTTGTTTTCCCGCTATTGGGATTTCCTGCTAATGCAAAGTGATAGGTCATACCGTTTCGACTCCTTTTTCGACAAAAACCAACGCTGCTTCTTGCTTTCTCAAAGACAATTCATAGCCGCGGAGCCGAATCTCCATTGGATCACCCAATGGAGCCAGTTTCACTACTTCCAAATGAACGTTTTTCGTAAGACCCATATCCATCAAACGACGGCGCAAAGCACCTTTTGCACCAATCTGATTGACCTTCCCGCTTTCACCGACTTGTAGCTGATCCAAAGAGGTAATGACGGTTTGCTGCTGGATCTCTGTGACATCGATTTGTTCCATGACCCTTGCATCTAAAGCAATCCGCGTTCCCTGGTGCAAAATGATGCCGCCTTTGCGATCTTTTTGTATCACAACGATTTCAACGCCCGTGCGAATGCCAAGATCGTTTAAATGAACCGTGATTTCTTTGGTTGTTGCGAACGAGTCGATTTTGTATGTCCCAGAAGCCCGAGTTTGCGCCATTTTCATTGGTTCTTACTCCTTTTGTGAAGTGTTGTTTTAATTAACCCACTTTAATTGAGAATGATTATCATTATAATAGAGCCATTTCCACAGGAAGTCAATCTGTTTTCGACTTAACTTTGAATCTTCCTTCACAATGGAGATTTTTTTTACTCATTTTGATTGCATATCCCCTCTAATAATTACGCAAAAACCTTGTAATTCTACGTATTTTCCGCTTTTTTCATTTGCATAAAAAACACAGAAACACTATAAATTGTGTATGTCGAATTCACAAGCACAAGATATAGTGTTTTTTCGTTGACTTTCTCCGAGACTTATTTATACTAGGTTTATAACTATTACAACTCGGAGGAAACAATTATGAATATCAAACTATTTTCTAAAAACAACTGCATGCAATGTAAAATGGCGAAACGCTTTTTAAGTGAAAATCAGATTGCCTTTGAAGAAATCAATATCGATAATGAGCCTGAAGCATTAGAATTTTTGAAAGAACAAGGATTCCAAAGTGTGCCAGTCATTACCTCTGATGCGCAAACGATCATCGGTTTCCGTCCAGATCAACTACGTCAATTAGCGAGCTAAGATTTTTCTCAATGTGATGCTTTTGAGGGATTTGTCAGTCGTCCAGACCGCAAGTCCTTTTTTATACGAACAAAACAAGAAAAGAGGTTAGCCATTTATGAGCTTGAAAGAAATCAAAGATGTCAGTTATTTCAAATTGAATAATGAGATCAACCGTCCAGTAGATGGTCAAATTCCATTAAATAAAGACAAAGAAGCCCTAGCGGCATTCTTTAAAGAAAACGTTGAACCAAACACCTTAACCTTTGCGACTGCAATGGACAAAATCAATTATTTGATTGAAAATGATTATTTAGAAGAAGAATTTATCAAAAAGTACCGTCCTGCTTTTATTGAGGACTTGTATCAATTCTTAGACGAGCAACACTTTACTTTCAAATCATTTATGGCTGCTTACAAGTTTTATTCACAATACGCACTAAAAACCAATGATGGTACCGCGTATCTAGAACGTTACGAAGATCGGGTCGCTTTCAACGCCCTTTACTTTGCGGATGGCAATGAAGAGTTAGCCATGAGCTTGGCAGATGAAATGATCTACCAACGTTACCAACCAGCAACTCCTTCTTTCTTGAATGCAGGACGCAAACGTCGCGGTGAATTGGTTTCTTGTTTCTTGATCCAAATCACTGATGACATGAACGCGATCGGTCGTGGGATCAACTCCGCGCTGCAACTTTCACGGATCGGCGGCGGTGTCGGGATCACATTATCAAACTTGCGGGAAGCCGGCGCGCCTATCAAAGGCTACGAAGGTGCAGCAAGTGGTGTAATGCCTGTAATGAAATTGTTTGAAGATAGCTTCAGCTATTCAAACCAATTGGGTCAACGGCAAGGGGCTGGCGTAGTCTACTTGAACGTCTTCCACCCAGATATCATCAGCTTTTTATCAGCGAAAAAAGAAAATGCGGATGAAAAAATCCGTGTCAAAACCTTATCATTAGGCGTGATCGTACCTGACAAATTTTACGAATTGACGCGTAAAAATGAAGAAATGTATCTCTTTAGTCCCTACAGTGTCGAAAAAGAATATGGCGTACCCTTCTCTTATGTCGATATCACCAAGGAATACGACAACTTAGTTATGAATCCACGGATTCGCAAAACCAAAATCAGAGCCCGTGATTTAGAAAACGAAATTTCTAAATTGCAGCAAGAATCTGGTTATCCTTATATCATCAATATCGATACCGCAAACCGCAGCAACCCAATCGATGGCAAGATCATCATGAGTAATCTTTGTTCCGAGATCCTTCAAGTCCAAGCACCATCTGAAATCAACGGCAAACAAGAATACGAGGTTTTAGGAACAGATATCAGCTGTAACTTAGGTTCCACCAATATCGTGAACTTGATGGACAGCCCTGACTTTGGGAAATCTGTTCGAGCAATGACTCGTGCCTTGACCTTTGTTACTGATGCGTCTGACATTGACGTGGTACCATCGATCCAAAACGGGAATGCCTTGAACCACACGATCGGTTTAGGCGCAATGGGCTTGCATACCTATTTTGCAAAAAATCAAATGGAATACGGTTCACCAGAATCTCTTGAATTTACTGATCTTTATTTCATGTTGTTGAACTATTGGACATTGGTTGAAAGCAATGCCATCGCCAAAGAAAAAGGCGAAGTTTTCCATAACTTTGAAAAATCAGCCTATGCAGATGGCAGCTATTTCACTGATTATATCCAAGGTGACTACCAACCAAAATCGGAAAAAGTCAAAGCATTGTTTGAAGGCGTCTTTTTACCAACTGGTGAAGATTGGGCAGCCTTGGCACAAACCGTCAAAGAAACCGGCTTGTATCACCAAAACCGCTTAGCCGTTGCACCAAATGGTTCGATCTCTTATATTAATGATACGAGTGCCAGCATCCACCCGATCACTCGGATGATCGAAGAACGCCAAGAAAAGAAAATCGGCAAGATCTACTATCCAGCACCATACTTGAGCAATGAGACGATCGGCTACTACAAATCAGCCTACGATATGGATATGCGCAAAGTGATCGATGTTTACGCAACTGCTCAAAAACACGTCGATCAAGGGATGAGTATGACCTTGTTTATGCGTTCAGATATTCCAGAAGGTCTTTACGAATGGAAAGAAACGACAAAACAAACCACCCGTGATTTGAACATCTTGCGTCACTACGCTTTCCACAAAGGCATCAAATCGATCTACTATATACGGACCTTTACAGATGATGCAGAAGAGATCGGTAGCAACCAATGTGAAAGCTGTGTCATCTAATCCAACTTTTGCCTGAAAACGAACCAACCGCCTGCCCCTGCTCTTTCTTGAGAGCGGGTCGGCTGTTGTCTTGATACGATTATTGGAGGAACCGACTATGGGTAAGACTTACTATGAAGCAATCAACTGGAATGAGATTGAAGATATCATCGATAAATCCACTTGGGAAAAATTAACAGAACAATTCTGGTTAGATACGCGGATCCCTTTATCAAATGACCTTGATGATTGGCGGACGCTATCACCATTAGAAAAAACGACAGTGGGCTACGTCTTTGGCGGCTTGACCTTATTAGATACCGTTCAATCAGAAAGCGGTATGGATCAACTGCGTAAAGATGTCCGCACCCCACATGAAGAAGCGGTCTTGAACAACATCCAATTTATGGAATCTGTCCATGCAAAAAGCTATTCATCGATTTTCAGCACCTTGAATACAAAAGCGGAGATTGCCGATATTTTTGAATGGACCAATACCAATCCTTACTTACAAAAGAAAGCCGAACGAATCAATGAGATTTACAAAAATGGGACACCGCTAGAGAAAAAAATCGCCAGTGTGTTTCTAGAGACCTTCTTATTCTATTCAGGTTTCTATACACCCCTTTACTACTTAGGCAATAACAAACTAGCGAACGTAGCGGAGATCATCAAATTGATCATTCGTGACGAATCCGTTCATGGCACGTATATTGGCTACAAATTCCAATTAGGTTTCAACGAATTACCAGAAGACGAACAGCAAAAGCTGAAAGACTGGATGTACGACTTGTTGTATGAGTTGTATGAAAACGAAGAACGTTATACCGAAGAATTATACGATGAGATCGGCTGGACAGAGGAAGTCAAAACCTTCTTGCGTTACAATGCCAATAAGGCTTTGATGAATCTAGGACAAGACCCGCTTTTCCCAGACACCGCCAACGATGTCAATCCAATCGTCATGAACGGTATTTCAACTGGTACCAGCAATCACGACTTCTTCTCACAAGTTGGGAACGGGTATCTGCTTGGTTCCGTTGAAGCGATGAAAGACGATGACTACTTCATCGGACTTGATTGATTTGCTTACAAATAAACACCTTGTTTCTCGCCAATTGAGGGTGAGAAACAAGGTGTTTTTTAGTGAGCCAGCTGGTCTTTGATAAAGGTCAATGTTTCTGTCAAACAGGCCTGTGCTTGTGGCAAGCTATAATCAAATTGGTATTCGTGGGTCACCGTTTCCGAATCCCCTTTGTAAAAGCGACTTGTCACGGGAATATCAAGAGCTTGCAGCTGATTGGCAAAGGCAATGCCTTGGTCTTCAAAGGAATAGGCGTTGCCATCAGTGATATACGTTGGTGGAAAATCAGCCGTCAATTTATCCACCAGTGAGATCTCCTGCAGTTGGGGACTATCTTGCCATTCTTTTTTGCCTAATAACGACCAAGCCACTGTTTTAACAAAGAATTTCATAAAACGATCATCCGAAGAAGTTCCAACGATCTGTTTCAAATCAAGGGGGCCGCAATAGGAAATAAACCCTTTCAGGGCCGATGCAGGAATGTCTTGATCAAAGGACATTTCCTTCGCATACGCTGGATTGGTTTGCAGCGCCACATATTGCCCGGCAATTTGGGCACCTGCAGAATCTCCACCAAAGAAGAGTTGATCGAAATCAAGCATGGGGTATGCTTGGGCATCTGCTTTGATCGAGTCTACCGCTTGGGCTAACTGTTTGACCTGTCCCGGATAATGCAAACTTGGCGCCCATTCATAATTAATCGAAATCACAGCGGCTTTGGTTTCATCGACGACATAGGTCGCAAACTCTTTGACGCCTTCTTTGTCTCCCCCGACATAGCCGCCCCCATGGACCCAAAAAATGACGGGAACAGGGCCTTGTGCCTCTTTGGGATAATATAGATCAAAGGTACTGCGTTGATAATCCGATTGATACGTCAAGTCCTGTTTGACCGTCACATTCGGCAAACTTTTTTGATAAGCTGCCTCATCCTTGATGGTCACTTCTTGGTTAAACAGATGACCGATCAAAAAAGCCCCCGGTCGTGGGGAGAGTTGAAAAGCCAGAAAAACGGCAGCTAAGAGTCCGATCAGGACAATCGCCACCCACATGAAAAAGCGCAGAATTTTTTTCACGCAAAAGCTCCTTCCTTCGTTCTGTTTCAGCTTTTTCATTTAACCATGTTTTTTTAGCAAATTCAATGACAATCGCTAAAGATTAAAAAAGGATGATACCAATAGGCACCATCCTTAAAATAACATCGTTTATAATGGCAACATCATAAACAAACCAGCTGCGATCGCTGCACCGATCATTGGACCGATGATTGGTACTAACGCATAGCCCCAATCGGAAGTCCCTTTGTTTTTGATTGGTAAGATTTGGTGAGCGATCCGTGGTCCTAAGTCCCGTGCCGGGTTGATGGCATAGCCAGTTGGTCCACCAAGCGACAGTCCGATCGCTAAGATCAAGATCCCAACAACGATGGGATTTAATCCATCCGTAAAGGTATTGGCACCAAAAGCCAATAAGCCAAAGACTAAGACAAAGGTACCAATTACTTCAGTGATCGTATTCGATACTAAATTACGAACTGCAGGCCCTGTTGCAAAGGTACCTAAAATCGCGCCTTGGTCTTTTGTTTCATCCCATAATGGCAAGTAGTTGAGCCAAACGAGGATTGCCCCTACGATCGCACCAGCAATCTGCGCCAGCATAAACGGTACAGCTAAGCTCCAAGAAAAATTCCCTGTCATCGCCATGCCTAATGTAACGGCTGGATTCAAGTGAGCAGGTCCCATGTACCCTGAAACGTAAACGGCAATCGTTACCGCTGTCGCCCAGCCCATCGCGATCACGATCCAGCCAGAGGCTTCCGCTTTACTCTTTTTCAGATTGACAGCCGCACACACACCATCCCCTAACAAAACCAAAATAGCCGTTCCTAGAAATTCACTAAAGATCCGGGTTGTTTCATTCATCTTTTTTTCCTCCTTTTAAGGCTGTTAAATCTGATTCTGCGATCACTTGGTTCAATTCTGCTACATGGGTTGCTTTTTCTTCCTCGTCCCAGCCAAAGAAGTCGGTCATAGCTGCAACGACACCGGCTTTGACTTCATCTAAGGTATCTCGCATAAATAGGATATGGTTGGTCCGACGCAATAGATAATCGACAGGCGTCAGAACCATTTCTTCATGCAAGGAATAGTTTAAGGCCGTACTTTCTTTTTCATCTAAGCCCTCAAACTTCGTCTTGTAGTTCAACACTTGGGGAAGATTCGACCCATAAAGATGAGCCAAATACGTCGCATCTGCTTCATTGAACCCAGCGGCTTGCGCTTGGTCAGCCAACTTCGCTAATTCTTCCTCTACATTGGCTGCATCAAGCTCCCCACCAGAAACTGGGTACGTGGTTGAATCCACTAACTCGAAGGAAGCACCGCTTTCTTGAAGCAATTCATTGATCCGTTTGACTGCTCCTTCCGCCATCAAACGATAGTCGGTGATTTTTCCGCCTGCCAACGTCAATAGTCCGTCTTTTGAGCGTTCCAAACTGCTGCCGCGAGAAACTTGCGATGGATCCACTTTGCTGGCTTCTACTCGTTCTTGTGCTTGTTTTACGGCTTTTTCTACAACTGGTCGCTGCCGCTCATCTGCAAGATACTCTTTGACGCTTTCAACGATCTGCTCAAAGCTTTCATCCGATAGTTTGCCTTTACCGCCGCCATTGTAATCCGAACCGCCATTATTCGTAATCAATGGACGTAGACCAGCCCAGCTCGCTTCGATATCATCAAGGGTGATTTGTGCATGTGGGAAGCGTTCATTCACGATGGTCAGTAGATAATCGACATCTTCTTGTGTGACCGTCGGATGGGCAAAATCGCCTGTATAGTCCGTATCGGTTGTGCCAAAATAGGTCTTGTTTTCTCTTGGTACCACAAAAACCATCCGACCATCATTTTTCCCAGTATCAAAATAGGTTGGTTGCGGCACTTTTAGTTTTTCCCGATCGACCACTAAATGGACACCTTTCGTCGGACGCATTTGTGGCGGCAGCTCATCATTCTTGTCTAATTGACGAACGATGTCTGACCAAGGGCCGGTCGTGTTGATCACGACTTTGGCGTGAACCTCAAAGCGCTCGTTTGTCAGTTGATCCTCCACTTCTACCCCATTGATGATGCCTTGCTCATCATGTAAAATGCCGACGACTTTGGCTTTACTGATCATTGCTGCCCCATCGACTTGTGCTCGTTTGATGTTTTCGATCACCAAGCGGGCATCGTTGTTGCGAAAATCAAGATAGACTCCGCCACCAACTAAGTTTTCCGCCTGCAGCTGTGGTTCGCGTTCTAAGACCTCTTCTTTCGTCAACAGATAATTTTCGTATTTACTGCCTGTCACATTTGCTAAGCGATCATAAAGATCCATCGCCACTTTAACAGAAAACAAGGAGAAGGTTGCCCCCGGTTCATCGTAAATCGGTAAAAGCATCGGATCGGGTTTCGGGATATGCGGAGCAATTTGTTGAACGATCGCCCGTTCCCGCACGGTGTCAGCGACCACTTCCACGTCAAAGGTTTTCAAATAGCGAATACCGCCATGAACGAGTTTCGTGGACCGCGAAGACGTCCCTTCGGCAAAGTCTTGCATTTCCAAAAGAGCCGTCTTCATCCCAGCGGCTGCGGTTTGAACAGCAACCCCTGCGCCAGTGATCCCACCACCGATGATCAATACATCATAGGTGGTCTTTGCCGCTTCTTGAATGGTTTGCTTCCGATCTTTCTGAGAAAAGGTCATGGCTTACTCGCCTTCTTTCTTCGCTTTGAATTTGAAGGTCTGAGTAGCCGCCACCGCTTGTTTCCAACCTTCGTACAAATTGTCTCTTTCTTCTGCTGGCATTTCTGGCGTAAACATTTGCCCTTCTTCTGCCATTGATTTCAATTCATCTAAGTCCTTCCAGAAGCCAACCGCTAGACCTGCCAAGTAAGCTGCACCTAATGCGGTTGTTTCCAGATTCGCTGCTCGTTGCACGTCAATGTCTAAAATGTCCGCTTGGAACTGCATCAATAAATCGTTTTTGGCTGCCCCGCCATCGACTTTCAGCAATGGGATATCGATGCCAGAATCTTTTTTCATCGTGTCGATGACATCTTTTGATTGATACGCAACAGCTTGCAATGTTGCCCGAACAAAATCTTCCTTCGTCGTCCCACGAGTCAAGCCAAAGACGGCTCCTCTTGCATCTGAATCCCAATAAGGTGCACCCAATCCAGTAAAGGCAGGCACCACATACACTTCATTATCGCCTTTTGCTTTGGCAGCTATTTCTTCTGATTGCGGAGAAGTCTCAATCATGCGTAGGCCGTCCCGCAGCCATTGGATCGCTGATCCAGCAACGAAGATACTTCCTTCTAAGGCATAATAGACTTTGCCGTTGATACCATACCCGATGGTCGTCAGTAGGTCATTGTCAGACAATTGTGGTTCTTCACCCGTATTCATGACGATAAATGCCCCAGTGCCGTAAGTATTTTTGATCATGCCTTTTTCAAAGGCCATTTGTCCAAAGAGGGCGGCTTGTTGGTCCCCAGCCATTCCAGCGATTGGTACTTCACTGCCGTAAAAATGGTAGCTGCGGGTGTGACCATAGACTTCTGAGTTGCTTTTGACTTCTGGTAGCATCGAGCTTGGAATGTTCAAAAGATCCAAAATTTCTTGATCCCATTCTAATTTATGAATGTTGTAAAGCATCGTCCGGCTAGCATTGGAGTAGTCGGTGACATGGACTTGTCCATCTGTCAGCTTCCACACAAGCCACGAATCGACCGTTCCGAAGAGTAGCTCACCATTATCCGCCTTTTCTTGTGCCCCTTCGATATTGTCTAAAAGCCAGCGCACCTTGGTCGCTGAGAAATACGCATCAATGACTAACCCAGTTTTTTCATGGATCATCTCCGTATGACCATCTGCTTTTAATTGGTCAGCGATCGGTGAAGATTGACGGGATTGCCAAACGATCGCATTCGCGATTGGCTGCCCTGTCGTTTTGTCCCAAACCACTGTTGTTTCACGCTGGTTGGTGATGCCGATGCCGGCGATTGCTTCTGGTCGGATACCTGATTCAATAAATGCCCCTGCGATGACTGATTGGACAGAGTTCCAAATTTCGTTGGCGTTGTGTTCTACCCAACCGGATTTTGGAAAGTATTGCGGAAACTCTTTTTGTGAACTGCCGATTTTTTTCCCGTTACGATCAAAAATAATTGCTCTTGAACTAGTGGTTCCTTGGTCGATCGCCATTACATAATTTTTTTCTGCCATTTGATTCGCTCCCTTTGGTTTTATACGCGCTGTTTGTTAGCGCTTTCTGACTTGCTTTTATTTTAGCTGAACTTTTGCTATATGGTTCGTCAATTTTTTTTCAAATCTCTAAGAAATTGACGAAATCCACTATTTAAAGCGTTCACGGATCATTTTTTTGATCGTTTCCCGATCATATGCGGTACCTAATTCACTGATTCGATAGGTCGGTGTTTTGGTCTCGATGGCGTAATTCGCCAAGATCAAATCATATTCTTGTTCTGGACGATAGCGTTCGACAACTACGCCATTCAAATTTTTGAGATACAGCAGCCACATATAATAGAGGGCTTCTTTAAATAGCTCATCCATTTTCAAGGCGATCCCAACACGAAATTCTCGATTGATTTGATAGTCGATGATCGTGATGACACTCAAGTATTTGACCATCGTCATCATCAGTAGACTATTTTTCTCGGACGGCTTGATATTTAACTCTGTTAAGGCCTTACCTAATAGTTCATGACTGATTTGCTGAATGTTGCGGCTGGATAACTGCGCTTCCAGCTGCCAAATATTTTCTCGATCAAAAACTTCCACATCCCCTTCGAAAAAATAGACGCGGCTGTGGATCTGCAGCAGGTGACCATAGCAAGTGGCTTCGATTTCACGAGGAACAAACGATGGGCGGTAAAGATGCAAAATATGTTCCAAAATCAAGGTATCCGTCAAGGCAGTTGGCGTAAACCGAGAACGCTGCAGCATATACACTTGCAGATCGTGTTCGGATAACACCGAGAACGACAGTAAAAAGACAAAGTGCAGCATCGCCTCCTCTTCTCTGACTTCTAATGCATAATGGCCAAACCCACGAAATACCAACTCCCGTAATTGTTGAAACAAAGGGTCTTTCATGTAAGGTGCCATTTTCTCCCGTAAAACTTGAAAGGATTGAGTAGCAATTTTCAGTCGTGCTTTCATGATCCTCAGCCATAGGGACAAGCGCTGCTGGGCTTCTTTCGTAAAACGCATGTTCAGGCCGCGAGTGATCAGACCGACATATTTCTCATCGATCGGCAATGGCTGACTGTCAAAAGAATGAACATACCAAAAGAGTTCAAAATAGAAATAACGAATTTGGGTTTCTTCTCCAATCAGCTTTCCTTGCCAGATCTCTAATTCAAATTCTGCTAGCAAGCCATTTAGCTCTTTGATTTTGCGAAACAAGGATGACTCGCTGACCGCTAATTTTTGTGCCAGCTGGACAGTCGTCACTTCTTGATGTTGTAAAAGATGCTCAAGAATTTGAAATTTCAATGCTGACCGATAAAACGCCCATTCGATTTGATTGAGGGAAAAAGTGGGACTCATTTCAAAAACCAGTGAACCATTTCGGTAATACAATCGACACTGCTCTTGGTAGTGAGCCAGCTCATCTTGCAACTCCTCCACATATTTTTCCAAGGAAGGCTTACTGATACCAAGATAGCTCGCCAGCTCGTGCGTCTCCATTTTTCCGCCCACCAGTAAAAGCTTTTTGAGCAGCTGCAATTGCTTTGCTTCTTTTTTTTCTAATAACTGATCAAGTCTCATTGGCATCACTTCCCGACCATAGAAAAGTTTCGTCGATTACATTAGTGAATCGTGGATGGAAGAAAAAGTCTTTTTGAGTCAGCTCCTCCATCGTTGCCTGCTGCTCGATCGCAAACGCTAGTAAATTGATTTTTTCCAAAATATTGGCTTTTGATAAAAGCTGCGCACCAACGATTCGGCCGCTGGCTTGTTCGATCATCACTTTTCCATGAACCTGTGTTGGATCAAACAGGGAACTGGCGGCAGTAAACGCATGACAGACGATCGGAGATTCGAAGAAAAACCGATCCGACTCGGTCAAGCCGGTGCTTGCTAAGTACCATTCAAACAGTTGCGTACCGACTGTCCGTAATCCACCACGAAACGGGGTGGTTTTGCTTGCCAGATTGCGAGCTGCTGCGATTCCTGAGCGAACGGCATTGTTGACTAAGGGCATATAGACCGTGTCTTTCGTAATAGCATTTGGAATTTGGATCAAATCGCCGACCGCAAAAATATCCGTGGCAGAAGTTTCCAAGTAAGCATCTGTCCAGATGGTTTGATCACTGTGTAATTCAAAGACCGCAAATGCCTCTGGCAAGCGAGGATGAACGTTGACTGTCGTCAATACCAGATCACTTTCATAGCCTTGATCGGCGGTTTCGATCCGAAAGCCTGTTTCCGTTTTAACGACTGCCAAAGTTGGCTTGGACCAATGCAGCTGCAAGTTGGGGATTTTTTCGATCTCCGTTAAAAAGGGCTGCAAAAAATCGTGATCAAAGTACTTGAACAAAGGATATGACATTGATTCGATCACACTGACTTTTTTTCCGATCGCAGTCAAGGTATTCGCCGCTTCCATCCCCGCTTGACCAGCACCTACGATGGTAATCGACTCTGCTTGGGGCAATTGCTGCAAGAAATGCTTGGCTGCCTCATATTCCTTGTAGGTCAGTAGTGCTTCTTCTGGTTGTGGCAAAACAGTGGAATCTTGACTGGAGCCTGCTGCCAAGACGAGTCGATCATAACTTAGTTCTCGCTGATCCGTTCGAATCCGATGATCCGAAGGAAAAATCTCCAGAAGCGTTTCTTCTAAGGCAACGTCGATCGTTTCTGCCTCCAGCTGCTCCTTCGTACAAAAGAATGCTTCTTCCAGCGATGCGATCCTGCCTTCGATCAGCAATAACAAGCCGCTTGGAACAAACCCAAGATGGGCTTTTTTTTCTATCAGTAGAATCTCTGCGTCAGGGTATAATCGACGTGCTTCGCGGGCGCAGCTGACACCACCAAAAGACCCACCTATAATTATGATTTTCATTGGATCACCTCTCTCCTTTAGCTTAAATGAAACGCTCTCATTTGACGAGTAAAAAGCTATCAAGCTGACTATTTTTTTGTTAATTGCGGTAAAATAAATGAGACCTATGCTACACTATACGCAAAGGAGTGTTCAAATGGTTTTCTTCTATCAATTCATGCTGGGCTTGTTTGCCAGCATATTCGTTGCAGCGGCAGCATTCGTCTTTCAGTGGCTGACTGTTTCTGGCGCACTGGCTGCGATTCTTTGCGGCACACTGGTCATTGGCTTTGGTCCGTGGTACAGCATCTTTTTGATTGGCTTTTTCTTTGCCAGCTCTGGCATCATTGGTCTTTTAAAGAAAATGCGCCGTCAGCCAGAGTTAGCTGTGCTTGCCAAAGGTGCTCGCCGTGATGCAAAACAAGTCTTTGCGAACATCGCACCAAGCATCTTTGCTCTACTGCTTGCCTTTTGGACGAAAGAACCGCTATTCCTTTGGGGATTTGTGGCGGGAATCGCTAGCTGTACGGCTGACACTTGGGGCTCAGAAATCGGCGTGCTGAGTCCAAGTCCACCGCGTCACTTACTAACGGGAAAAAAATTACCACCGGGACTTTCCGGCGGTGTCAGTTGGTTGGGAACTGCCGCTTCCCTAGCAGGGAGTCTCGCCATCACTGGTTTATTCGTAGCAGCCTTATGGTTGAACGGCAAGCCGTTCTCCCTTGATCTCTGGTTGACTTTGACTGCTTTAGGCTTTTGCGGTAGTCTTTTGGACAGCTTACTGGGCGCAGCGATTCAGGTGCGCTATCAATGCCCTGTCTGTCACCAATACACCGAAAAAAAAGTCCACCACGACGTTGCGACCAAGCAAGTCGGCGGTCTTTCCTTCGTAACGAATGAAGGGGTCAATTTGCTGACTTCAATAGTGATCGTTATTTTGACTGTGTGTTTCTTTTACTTAAAAATGTCTAACGCATCATAAAAAAGCAGCAAGGCATCTCACTAATGTGAGGTGTCTTGCTGCTTTTTGATTCAATATCCGTTAAGCAATATCCACCAAGCGGATCTTCGTGACATTTTTGTAGACAGACAATTCTTCGATCACTTCAGAAAAGCCTAGTCCTCGCGGGAGATCAATCGTATAAATGTTGGTATAAATGCGATAGTCTTCCATGAATTTGACATCAAAATTGACATCTTCGATCACGATATTTTTCTCTTGGAAGTACTCCGTCAAAAACTCTTTGGTCTCGGTGCGGTGGATGTATTGGATTTCTAATTTCTTTGCTGTTGGTACGCGGACGATCCGCTTAACGATCGTCAATGCAAAGAAGATCCCGATAAAACTACTTAATGCGATGGTGTAAAAGCCCATCCCGATGGCAATTCCTAAACCGGCGATCGCCCATAAGGAAGCAGCCGTCGTCAACCCCGTCACCGAGCGCTTCGTCACAATGATCGTTCCGGCGCCTAGAAAACCGACCCCGCTGACGACTTGCGCAATCAATCGTGCTTCGTCCGAACGAATCACGCCTGCTAAATCTGGATGATCCAGCGCATCTCGCATGGCACCTGTGGCGATCTCCACTTGGATCAAAGCAATGACACAAGCCCCCATGCAAACCAAGATATGGGTTCTAAGACCAGCTGGTCTGCTTTTGTACTGCCGCTCGTACCCAATCGCGCCACCCATGACCATCGCCAACAGCAACCTCAGTGCTACTTCAGGAATGGATAAATGCATATCAACCATTTGCATCCCTCTTTTCTTCGTATTCTCTCTTTTAACTATAGCATCTCTGATGGAAAAAAGGAAAAAACATCGCTAGAGCGGCCAAATAAAAAAAGCCTCCTCAGAAATAAGCAAGATAGATCCGAACCATCGCTCGCAGCTGCGCTGGCATTACTGCACAAGCGCAGGGGGAAGCTGCAAGGATGGCGCGTTTTCCTTCTGACTTATTTCTGAAAAGGGCTGATTTTGTTTTACAGGTTGCTGGCAGCAGCCTCATCGATGATCACGATCACGTCATCATGCTTTTGTAAAACTGAAGCTGGTAATTCGTTGGTTACGGGTCCTTCGATCATTTTTTGGATTGCATCCGCTTTGACTTCGCCAAATGCCATCAAAATGATTTTTTTGCTTTGCATAATTGAACCGATTCCCATTGAAATTGCCGTCGTCGGGACGTCTTCGACTTTATCAAAGTAGCGTTTGTTGGCATTGATGGTCGATTCAGTCAAATCAACGACTGAGGTCGTTCCTTCAAAGGATGCACCAGGTTCGTTGAAGCCGATATGTCCGTTTTGACCGATACCCAAGATTTGGATATCAACTGGGTGATCCGCAATCACGCTATCGTAGCGTTGGCATTCTGCTTCTAAGTCTTCCGCTTTGCCGTTTGGTACGAAGGTTTCTTTGAATGGTTTTTTATTGAATAAATGAGCATTCATGAAGTAGCGATAGCTTTGTTCGTCTTCGCCACCTAGTCCTACGTATTCATCTAAGTTGACTGAAGTCATTTCTGAAAAATCAACTTCACTGGCAGTCATTTCTGCATAAAGGGTCTCTGGCGTGCTTCCTGTTGCTAAACCTAGCACCTTGGCGCCATTTGCCATACCTTCTTGTATCAATTCAAAAGCTTTCTTTCCGCCTTGAGCAGCATCTTTAACGCGAATAATTTCCATGATCAGCGCTCCGTTTCTATTTGGTATAGTCCAATAATACCACAGGTTGTGTTTGATTACAATAATTAGTCTAGACCAGATGACGATTTTTACTATTTTGATAGCCGAATCTGTCTTCTTCATCCTAAAAATCAGGTTCAATTTTGACTCAACAAGCGAAAAACTGTAAAAAGAACATACGTTCATGTATCCTAATTCTTAACAAGTACATTTTTATTAGGAGGTCCCATGGAAATTAGCCCTTTTGAAGTACGGATTTCAGAAAAAGCATTGAGTGACTTAAAAAAACGCCTGGCGCTAACAAGGTATCCCGATGAACCCGCCAATGCTGGCTGGAATTATGGTATTCCTTTAGATGATATGAAAACGATTATTTCTTATTGGCAAGACGAATTTGATTGGCGTAATGCAGAAAAGAGAATAAATGCTTTTGCCAATTTCACAACTACGATTGATGGAATGACGATTCATTTTATTCATGAACGTGGGCATGGTCCCAATCCAACACCATTGTTGATCCCCCATGGTTGGCCGAGTTCTATTTATGAGCTTTTGGATTTGATTCCCTTCCTAACTGATCCAGAATCCTTTGGTGGTTCACCAGAAGCTTCTTTTGATGTCATCATTCCTTCGATTCCTGGACATGGATTTTCTGACATCCCAAAAGAGGGACATTTTGAAGATCGCAAGGCTGGGCAGATTTTGTTAAAACTTATGAAGAGGTTGGGCTATGATCAATTCGGAATTCATGGTTATGATTTAGGAGCAAGTATCGCCGGTCTCCTATGTTTGGATCACCCAGACAATGTGATTGGCTACCATACCACCTCACCGGGAAACCCTAGTCCTCTTATAACAGATGAAACGCCTATGAGCACAGCAGAAACAGAATATTTGGCACTTTGTAAACGTTGGTATGCAAAAGAAGGTGGCTATGCTCATAGTTTAGGTACAAAACCACAAACGTATGCTTATGGACTCAATGATTCACCTGTAGGTTTAGCTGCCTTCATTATTGAAAAATGGCATTTATGGTCAATGCAGAATGAGGAAGACACCCACTATCACTTTGACTTGGACACACTCTTAACCAATGTGTCTATTTACTGGTTTACCGAAACGATCAATTCTTCAAATCGCTTCTACTATGAAGGCCAATATACACAGTGGCCTAACAAATTCGACCGTTCATTTGTACCTTTAGGTGTTTTACTAACTTCCCAAGCTCATGAACGTCCGCCAAAAGAGTACGTAGAAAGACTTTTCCCGAAGATCCTTCGCTGGGAAGAGCTTAACACTGGTGGGCATTTCGCAGCTGCTGAATGTCCAGCTTTGCTTGCGAGCCATATCCGCGCTTTCTTTTCTACAGTAACTGATACAACAAAGGAGTAAATAAAAAAAGCTGTGCCCTAAAAGTTGATGGGCGCAGCTTTTTTAGCGTCTGCGACGAGCTGTTCAAAACTAAATGCTCGCTTCAGTTATAGTATAGTAGTTTTTTCTATCAAGTTTTACTTTTTTACCAATTCGTATAAACATCAATACCGCTATGACCAACACCTGTGTCATAGACTTTATAGGCACCTAAGGATGATTGACCGGTCGAACCTTTCGGTTGATTGTCGCTGGCAACAACGATGTACCCATCGGCATCACGGATGGTTCCGTCTGATGCTACATGGCGACCAGGGATGTTCAATCCGCCTCCTGGCAAGACTTTTTGTGAGTAGTACGATTCTCTCACACCATTGAAGTAGTTGATACCGTCCACTGGATTCAAGACACCAGAACCAGAACCAGGAATGCTTGAACGGGTTTGACTCACGTTAGCAGTCGCTGTAGATTCACTTTTTTCTGTGCTTTCTTTCGTACTTGTTTCTTTGTTTTCTACTGATTGGCCATCGTTAGAAACCAACAATGTTTCGCCATCAAAAATCATATTTGGATTTTCGATCGAATCATTCAAAGCTAAAAGATCTTCGACCGTTGTTTGATAAGTAGCAGCGATCCCAGATAGGGTGTCTCCTGGTTCGACAACATGGGTTTGTTCTGCTGCTGAAACAACTGTTCCGCCAACGAATAAACCAAATCCTGCAACAACTGTAAATGCAAATTTTTTCAAATGAAAAAACCTCTCTTTTGATTATTTGTCCCGCTATCGGGCACAAGTAAGAGAATAACATTACAATATTGCAGGAAGGTTTCAGACATATTTTTCATTATCACAATTGTTAAACAGAAAGTTACAAGCTTTTTGTTGATAATCAGTAAACTTACAATATTGTTATCCATTTCGATGAATGATTTTGGCTCCATCATGCTATAGTAAACCCAGTAATTGAAAGGATCGATGCACATGAAAAAACTACTTTTGACGCTTGGCGTTTTGATTTTAGCAGTAGGTTGCTACTTTGGCTATACGTACTATACAACAACTTATCAAGGGATAACGGCTTATGCCATCACGCCCAACAAAGTCCCAGAAAAGACCCAAACGTACAGCGATTCCGGTGAAAAAATCGATGGCTCCTTTACGTATAAGTACACGTTTGAGTTTGTTAAGAAAAACGGCGAGAAAGAACTCATGACCTATGATCTTTCTGGTGAAAATGTGAAGCCATTCGCGCCAAATACCTTAGTCAAAGCAGAGATCAGTAAAACCCGTGTCATCTCGGGTCCCAATGAAGTCCCTCAATCAGAAGTCCCAGCAAAAATACTGTCTGAGCTGGAAACCTTTGACGAATAAAGACTTCTTACAAGAAACTTTCTACTTTTTAAGGTTCATTTTACTTTGACCGGCTATGCTAACGTTATACCAAAACTATTTTTCTTCCTCTTACCAGTCCTAGCCCGACTGGTATTTTTTATTTTTTCTCAATGGTCAGGCAAGATTTACGCTTCTTATAGACAGAACCGCTCTAGCTTTGCAAGGTTTTTTCTGCTCAAGCTTTGATCAAGTAGCTATTGACTATCGGAAATAAATAAACCGAGAATCATTAGGATAAAAGCTGAGTTCATCATAAAAAAACCGCTAGATTGTTTATCTCTAGCGGCTTTCTTGCGATTTTAGTAGAGTTCCAAGTATTGTTCTCTTTCCCACTCGGAGACTGTTTGGCGGAAGGCTGCCCATTCTAATCGTTTTGCTTCGACAAAGTTGGCATAGATGTGTTTGCCTAAAGCATCGATCATCACTTGGTCTTTGCGCAATGCTTTGATGGCATTGTGGATCGTTGATGGCAGATCATCGATTTGTGCTTCTGCACGTTCTGTTTCGTTCATGATGTAGATGTTGCGGTCGACAGCTGGTGGTGGTGTCAACTCACGTCTAACGCCATCAAGTCCAGCTTGCAGTAAAACAGCCATGGCTAAGTATGGGTTGGCTGATGGGTCAACCGAACGCAATTCCAAACGTGTTGATAAGCCTCTTGATTCTGGTACCCGAATCAATGGTGAACGGTTGCGTCCTGACCATGCCACGTATACAGGCGCTTCGTAACCTGGCACTAAGCGTTTGTAAGAGTTGACGGTTGGGTTGCAGACAGCCGTGTAAGCACGGGCGTGTTCGATCAAACCGCCTAAGAAGTGATACGCTGTTTGGCTTAATTGCATTGGTCCTTCTTCATCAAAGAAGACATTTTCATCACCTTTGAACAAGGACATGTTGCAGTGCATGCCTGAACCGTTGATGCCGAATAATGGTTTTGGCATAAAGGTCGCATGCAAGCCGTGTTTACGAGCAATAGTTTTCACGACAAGCTTGAAGGTTTGGATGTTGTCACATGCTTCCACTGCATCCGCATATTTAAAGTCAATCTCGTGTTGCCCTGGTGCCACCTCATGGTGAGACGCTTCAACTTCAAAGCCAAGGCTTTCTAATTCTAATACGATATCGCGACGGCAGTTTTCCCCTAGATCGGTTGGGGCAAAATCGAAGTAGCCGCCTTTGTCGTTTAATTCCGTTGTGATTTCGCCTGCTTCATCTAATTTGAATAGGAAAAATTCGGGTTCTGGTCCAAGATTGAAAGAAGTAAAACCAAGGGATTGCATGTCAGCTAATGCCCGTTTTAAGTTGCCACGAGGGTCGCCTGCAAATGGGGTGCCATCTGGATTGTAGATATCACAGATCAAACGAGCCACTTTGCCATGTTCACTTTCCCAAGGGAAGATCATCCAGGTGGACAAATCAGGATACAGATACATGTCACTTTCTTCAATACGGACAAACCCTTCAATAGAAGAACCGTCAAACATCATTTTGTTTTCCAGTACTTTATCTAATTGACTTACAGGTACTTCAACGTTCTTGTTCGTTCCTAAAATATCAGTAAACATCAAGCGTAAAAAGCGCACGTTCTCATCCTTTACGATTTGTTTGATGTCTTCGGCAGTTCTTTCAAATTTTGGCATAGTATCCCTTCCTTTTTCCCAATTCTTTTTTTATATCACAGCAACGATCTACTAGTGCTCTACATTCGTGGACCTTTTTGCTGGTATGGCTGTTGTTGATTCAATCCACCTTGAGCCAAGAGTTCATCATAAAAAATTCGACGTACATCTTCATCGGTCAGCGGCGGTTTGTTCTTCGCTTCTTTTTCTTTGGCAACTTTCATTTCATAAACTCGTTTGATTCCCGCCATGTTCAGTCCATCGGAAAGATAGTCTTTGATCTCAAGCAAGGTATCAATATCATTCAGCGAATACATTCGTCGATTGCCATCGCTGCGTTCCGGGTGGATCAATTCTTGTTCTTCGTAATAACGAATTTGACGGGCGGTGAGATCGGTCAATTTCATGACTGTTCCGATAGGAAAGACTGACATTGAGCGCCGCAATTCTTTTTCCCGCATAACTTGGCTCCCCTCCGTTTCAATGATGCTGCGTAACTTTATGGAAACTATACCAATTCTTTTTTTGCGTGTCAACCCCTCATGTTAGAAAAAGTGACATGAATGCAAATTTTTTTGATTTTTTCATTAGACCCTTGATTTGATCGCATGTTCAAGCAGTCCTTTTCTGGAAGAAATGGTGCTTTAGCCGAAAATGTTCGGGTTTTGCACTCGAAGGAAGCCAAACCACTTATGCTCCCATAATTTTGTCACCACAAAAAAAAACGGTGCATCGGCTGCACCGTTTCTGCTTATTCCTGTTCTTGCGCCATTCTGCGTAGCGGATAGGTATCCTCCAGCGCAAATCCTTTGATATGATAGGTCTGTGTTGCTTCATCGAAGGCATTACTCAACACTAGTGACTCCCGTTTTAAGCGATTCAGCGCATTGCCTTCATCAGCTTGCAGCACTAGATGATAAGGCTGCATGATCTGCATCAATTCCATTTTGATCGCCTGAGTCAAGCGTTCTTTGCCTTTGGTACTCTTTGCCGAGATCAAGACGTTGGGAAAGAGCGTTGGGACAAACTGATCGGCGTCGATGCGATCCGCCTTATTATAGACCGTCAACATCGGTAATTGGGTCAAAGAAAGTTCTTCCATTAACTTCAAGACGGTCTCCTCTTGCTGAACCCGTTCTTCGGAACTGGCATCGACGACATGCAGCAAGAAGTCCATGTTTTGACTTTCCTCCAATGTGGAATGAAACGCATCAATCAATTGGGTCGGCAATTCTTGGATAAAGCCAACCGTATCGGTAATGGTGACTTCAAATCCTTCCGGCATCCGCCAACGTTTTGTCAAAGGGTCGAGTGTCGCAAACAACTGGTCTTGTTCATAGGTATCTGCACTGGTCAAAATGTTTAAAATAGTTGATTTTCCAGCATTGGTATAACCAATCAAGCCCATTTGAAAGACTTGGCTGTCTTTGCGCTTTTGGCGTGTCCGGTCTCGATGGGCTGCCACTTCCTTCAATTCCCGTTTGATGATGGTGATGCGGTTGCGGATGTGTCGACGATCGGTCTCCAGCTTGGTTTCCCCTGGCCCTCTCGTTCCGATTCCGCCCCCTAGCCGAGACATGTTCTTTCCTTGCCCTATCAAGCGTGGAAGCAAATAATCCAGCTGCGCCAATTCTACTTGCAGCTTTCCTTCTTTGGAACGGGCACGCATCGCAAATATATCGAGGATCAGCTGGACGCGATCAATCACTGGCACTTCTAGCGCATCACCAATCAACTGGCTTTGCCTTGGTGTCAGTTCATGATTGAAGATCACTAGATCTGCTTCATGTGCTTCTGCCAACTGCTGCAATTCCGCAACTTTCCCCTTGCCAATCACGGTTTGTCGATCGACTTGCTGCCGTTTTTGAACCAGTGAAAAAACAACTTCGCCATTGGCGGTTTTTGTTAAGCTTTTCAATTCTTTCATTGACGAATCAAAATGAAGATAGTTTTTCTCCGTTTCTACTCCGACAAGAATCACACGTTCTTGGCTCATCTTTTCTCCTCCAACCATTGGTCGATTTCTGTTTCAAGGGTACGTTGTTCTTCAGGTTGTCTCACTAAATCAATCCATCGGGGCTGTGCTCGGTTATTGAACCACGTCAGCTGCCGCTTGGCGTAGCGGCGTGAGTTTTGCTTGATTTGCTCAATGGTTTCATCCAATGTGGCCTGCCCGTGAAAATAGGGCAAAAATTCCTTGTAGCCGATCCCTTTGGCGGCTTGCGTTTCTGGATACTGCAAAACAGCTTTTGCTTCTTCGATCAAGCCTTGATCCATCATTAAGTCCACTCGCTGATTGATTCGCTGGTATAACAATTCTCGCTCAGTGGTTAAACCAATCATGAAGAAATCGTACAAAACTTGCGGTGTTTCTTTTGGTGCAGCAATACTTTCGCCAGTCATTTCAAAAACCTCCAACGCACGAATCACTTTCCGCTCATTGTTGTAGTGGATCTTCGCTGCTGCCAAGGGATCGACCGCCTGCAACTTTTGCCATAGAGCTTCTTTGCCGATGGCTGCTGCTTCTTGTTCATAGCGCTGACGAATCGTTGGGTCGCCTTCTTCTGCCCCTAAACGAAAGTCATACAAAAGCGCTTGGATGTATAGCCCTGTCCCCCCCACAACGATCGGCAACTTTCCTTGCTGCTGGATCGTCTCAATGGCTTCACGCCCCATTTGCTGGAAATCAGCCGCAGAGTACGTTTCCGTCATTGCACGAATATCGATCAAATGATGAGGAATCCCTGCCATTTCTTCCTTCGTCACTTTGGCGGTACCGATATCTAATTGTCGATAAATTTGCATGGAATCCCCGCTGATGATCTCCCCATGGTATTTTTGAGCTAATTGGATACTCAAGGCGGTTTTGCCGACTGCAGTCGGTCCCACGATCACTAAGACTTTTTTCATCCTTTTGCTTCCTCGCGGACCTGCTGCACAATTGCCCGAGCGTTTTCTGGAAAATCGGTGATGATCCCGGTCAACCCCAGAGCCAAGCAGGTGCGAATCGCCGCTTCTTCGTTGACAGTCCACGGACGGATCGCGATCGGAAAATCAGTCAAGACCGTCGCTGTCTCTTGGACCCAGCGATAGGCAGGATGAATTCCTTCGATATACGGTCGGCTGAGCGCCAACGGTGGTTTGTCTTCCCCGCGTCCCATAATAAAATCAAGGGTCGCACCCGGTTCGATCGCATGCATCCGATCCAAGGTCTCGATATTGAAGGAACAATACCAATGAGTAAAGGGCCATTCTTGACTATTCATTAAGTCGGATACTTTGGCTTCGATTCCTTCATACTCATAATGATCGGTTTTTAATTCGATCGTCAAAATGCCACGATAATTCTTCGCTGCAAGTAAATCCAACACTTCTTTTAGCGTGGGGACTTTGGCGGCTTGGAATTCCTCAGAAAACCAGCTGCCAGCATTGAGGTCTTTTAGTTCAGCAACCGTCAGGTCACAGATCCGACCTTTGCCGTTGGTCGTTCGATCAACCGTTTCATCATGCATGACGATCAAGCCGCCATCTTTTGATAGATGTACATCTAACTCAATGATATCTGCTTTGACCCGCACCGCTTCCGCAAATGCTGGTAGCGTGTTTTCAGGTCGATTGCCGCTACTCCCACGGTGGGCAACGATTTGTACCATCATTCTTTCACTCCATTCTCACTCTTTATTTTACCATGGAATCTGCTAGAACCAAAAAGCCTCTGTTTGTTTCGAACCTCTTAATGAATAATAGCTCTTTGTTTCGGTCAAAGAAAAACACCCTTACTATGATCGCAGTAAGAGTGTGTGTGATCAGTTAAAAAAGCGCAACCGTCGATACTCTGGTACGGTTGCCTTAACCGAGGCAAATGGCTGACCAGTAGGATCAAATCGTTTTTGAAAAATACGTCAACGGTTCGCTCGTCATGTTTTTCATTTGGTTTTTACGCTCATTGACCATTTCAACCAATTGATCAAGGAAATTTTCCATAATGATCCGGCCGCCTTTATACGTATACCCACCGATCTTAACGGTTTCCTCTGGCGACAAAATCACCCGACGTGTCCCGATTTTTTTGAAAAATTCTTCCAAGAAAAAATTCGGTAGATAAAAACTGTTTTGCGCCGCAAAAGATTGTAGATAGGCAAAATCATCGATGGTGATATAACAGTCGTCAAAGGCATCAAAGCTGACATACTCATCCATCAGCATGACCCGTTTTTGTAGAATCTCACTGATTTTTTGATTCAATAAAACCAGCGTTTCGATTTCTTTGACTTTATGCTCCAACAAACGGCGTTGTTTTTCTTTTTGTTCCTCATACCGAATGCGTAAATTAAAAATGATGGTTACTAACAATGCGCCCACTAAGACGCCGATCAAACCTGCTATTGCTACTGCCATTCTTCGATCCTTCCTCATTCCTTTTTTCATATTGTATCATATTTGAAAGTTTCGCAAAAAAGATAACGAACTTTTTATTTGACCTTTCTTGACCTAATCGGTATACTATCTCTTAGATATTGCGAAAACTTTATGCTAAACTATATCTATAACGATTTTTAGGAGGACTATCACTATGAATTTAATTCCTACAGTCATTGAACAATCATCTCGCGGTGAAAGAGCGTATGACATCTATTCTCGTCTATTAAAAGACCGGATCATTATGTTGAGTGGTCAAGTAACCGATGACTTAGCAAACTCAATCATTGCTCAGCTTTTATTCTTAGACGCGCAAGATCCTGAAAAAGACATCTACTTGTACATCAACTCGCCGGGCGGAAGCGTTACTGCTGGTCTAGCGATCTTTGATACCATGAACTTTATCAAAGCCGATGTTCAAACCATCGTTATGGGGATGGCTGCTTCTATGGGTTCATTCTTATTGACCGCTGGTGAAAAAGGCAAACGTTTTGCGTTACCAAATGCCGAAATCATGATTCACCAACCATTAGGTGGCGCACAAGGTCAAGCAACTGAGATTGAAATTGCTGCCCGCCACATTTTGGCAACCCGCGAACGTCTGAACAAAATCTTGTCAGAACGTACTGGTCAACCAATCGAAGTGATTGAACGTGACACCGATCGCGACAACTTCATGACTGCACAAGAAGCCAAAGACTACGGCTTGATCGACGAGATCATGGAATCAAACAAATTGAAATAAGCTTGCATAAAAAAGGTGTACGAAGCAATTCGTACACCTTTTTGCGTCTTTGGATTCGGCGTCAGACTTCGCCATATTGGCCTTGTTGGTAAGCATACCCATTTTCCACGTAATGCGTGATGTTTGCCTGATTTTTGGCGATTTCTTCTTCTGTCAACGGGCGGATCACTCGTGCCGGACGACCAAACGCCAACACGTTAGGAGGAATGACGGTTCCTTCCGTCACTAACGAACCGGCACCTAACAAACTATTTTCGCCGATCACTGCATGATTCAAAACGATCGAGCTCATGCCGATCAGCGCCCCTTTTTTGATGGTGCAGCCATGAAGCATACACTGATGCCCAACAGTCACATCGTCTTCCACGATCGTCGGGGCATCGTGATCAACGTGGATGATCGTTCCATCTTGAATATTGGTACGCGCGCCGATTTCGATGCGATTGGCATCGCCTCGAATCACTGCTTGAAACCAGACCGTACTCTCTTTTCCTAGAGTCACGTTTCCTACGATCGTCGCATTTTTTGCCACAAAACAAGGTGTTCCTTGCAACGAGGCGGGCGAAACTGTTTTGTGGGTTTCATTCCCTGATTGTTCTTTGTCCATCAACTTCTCCTTCCAATCCATAAAGGGATCTGCGCTTTCTTTTTTCACTATAGCACCACCCTTGCGACAATGCAAAAAGAGCGCCAGTCAGACTGGACGCTCTTTTCGGCTTACTCGGCTTCTTCTGAAAATTGACTTTGATACAGTTGGCTATAAAAGCCGCCAGCTGCCAACAAGGTTTCGTGATTGCCTTTTTCAATGATCGATCCTTGATCCATTACTAAGATCAGATCTGCTTCACGAATCGTTGACAAACGATGGGCGATCACAAAGCTGGTACGACCTTCCATCACTTTATCCATTGCTTTTTGAATCAGCGCTTCTAAGCGGGTGTCCACCGAACTGGTGGCTTCATCGAGAATCAAAATCTTTGGATCAGAGATGACTGCCCGGGCGATGGTCAACAATTGTTTTTGTCCCAAAGAGACATTATCGCCTTCAGAATTGATGATCATCTCGTAGCCATCCGGCATCGTACGAATGAAGTGATCGACATTGGCGGTTTTCGCTGCATCAACGACTTCATAATCGGTGGCATCTAATTTCCCAAAGCGAATGTTGTCGCCGATCGTGCCTTCATACAACCATGCATCTTGTAAAACCATCCCAAACAATGAACGGACATCATGACGTTCCATCTTCTTCGTGTCGATACCGTCGATCTTGATGGCCCCTTCATTGACATCATAAAAACGCATCAACAAATTGATCAAGGTGGTTTTCCCAGCACCTGTTGGTCCCACGATCGCCACGGTTTGTCCAGCTTTGACTTCAAAGTTCAAGTCTTTGATCAACGGTTTTTTCGGATCATAGGCAAAGCCGACATGTTCAAAGGTCACGTCGCCTCTGATTTGTTCTGGCAATTGGATATCGGTTTGATTGACTGGCTCTTCTTCCTCATCTAATATTTCAAAGACCCGTTTTGCTGCTGCTGAGGCACTTTGCAAGACAGAAGACAACTGGGTAATATTCCCCATCGGCTGACTGACTTGCCAAATGTATTGAATGAACGCTTGCAGCTGACCAACAACGATCACACCGCTGATTACGTAAAAGCTCCCCATGACTGCCATTGCGATATAGGTAAAGTACGCGGTCATTTGCACCAGTGGCATCATCAATCCTGACACAAAGGCAGAACGAAAGCCGTAATAGCGCAACTGGTGGTTAACGTTTTTAAACCCTTCAAGTGTTTGCTTTTCCCGTCCATACACTTTCAAGACACTGAATCCAGTCATGTTTTCTTGTACGTAGCCGTTCAGATCCCCTAACGCATTTTGCATGCCTTGGAAGTCTTTTTGCGACTTTTTGACGATCGTGCGAGAAATCAGTAAGGAGGCTGGGATCATGATCAATGAAACCAATGCCATGTAGGTATTGATGTAAAACATCATGGAAACCGCCATAACGATTCCTAAGAAGGCATTGACGATCCCGATCAAGGCTTGCTGCATCGCACCGCTGACGGCATCCACGTCATTGGTCACCCGTGACAGGATATTCCCTTGCTGGTTGCGGTCGAAGTAAGAAACGGGCAAACGATTGATTTTTTCTTCAATGTCTTGCCGCAGATCTCGCATCGCCGATTGGACAACGTTAGTGATCAGCAGCCCTGACATCAATTGTGAGAAACAGTAACCGACACCAACGACTGCGATCCAGATCAAGCAAAGGATCACGTAATCAAAATTAACGCCTTCGCCAGCGGCGATGTTGCGGCTGATCTCTGTCGTCGGTAATCCAGAAACATACGGCATTGCCGCATTGAAGCCGACGGTTGCAACAGTAAACAGCAAGACTAGGATAAATTGTACTTTGTACGGTTTGATGTAAGCACCTAACCGTTTTAAAGAAGAGATTGCTTTCATTGTGCCAACTCCTCCTCTGATAATTGTGACGCCGCAATGTCGTAGTATACTGGACAAGTTTGCAGCAGTTCTTTGTGGGTGCCAATGCCAACCACATCGCCTTCATTCAAGACGACGATCTTATCGGCATTCATGATCGTTCCTACTCGTTGAGCAACGATCAAAACGGTCGATTCCGTGGTCTCTTTTTTCAAGCGTGCCCGCAATTTTGCATCCGTTTGGTAATCCAATGCAGAAAAACTATCATCAAAAATATAGATCTCTGGTTGGCGGATCACCGCACGGGCAATCGCTAGGCGTTGTTTTTGTCCGCCAGAGAAGTTGGTTCCGCCTTCTGCCAAGTGAGCATCAAAGCCATCTGGTGTGCGAGAAATGAAATCTGCCGCTTGCGCAATCTCGGCCGCTCGTTCCAGCTCTGCTTGCGTGGCATCTTCTTTCCCATAGCGCAGGTTTTCTGCGATCGTCCCTGTAAATAGCAACGCTTTTTGAGGGATAAACCCGATCTTGTTGCGCAATGTCGTTAAGCTGTAATCCCGAACATCAACGCCATCAACCAAGACTTGGCCTTCACTGACGTCGTAAAAACGTGGGATCAATTGGATCAAGGTTGATTTCCCGCTCCCGGTACTACCGATAAATGCCACGGTTTCCCCTGGTGAAGCGGTAAAGCTAACATTACGGATCACTGGACTTTGGGCATGTCCTGGATAAGCAAAGGTAACATTTTTAAATTCCAAGAAACCTTTTGTCTTAGTTTCTGTCACTGGCTGTTCTGGCTCTTTGATTTCAGAAGTCGCATCTAACGCTTCTTGGATTCGGCGAGCAGAAACCGCCGCTCGTGGATACATCGTAAAGACGGTCGCAAACAGCATGAAAGAAAACAGCGCATGGAAGATGTATTCGATAAATGCAATCAAGTCACCGACTTGCAGCTGCCCTTGATCGATTTGAATACTTCCCGTCCAAATAATCAAGATCATCACGATATTGAACAAGAAGAAAAAGCCCGGTTGTGCCGTTGCCATCAAGCGAAACAAACTGCGAGAACTAGACGCATAGGCTTGGTTGACTTTGCCAAAGCGTTTTTCTTCAAATTTTTCATTGACGAAGGCACGGATCACTCGTAAACCAGAGAGATTTTCCCGCAAGATGCCATTGATTTTATCTAGATTGGCTTGTTGATTGGTGGATAATGGTTCCGAGATTTTGGCAATGGCGATGACGGCCATCAGTAATATCGGCAATGCCCCCAAGACATACAACCCTAGTTGTGTACTTGTCCGCATGACCATGTACAAGCTGACCACAAACATCATGGGTGTCATCAAACCCGTCCGTAAGATACTTTGCATAAACAGCATGATTTGATACGCATCATTGGTCACACGGGTGATCAATGATGAAACCCCGATTTTTTCATATTCAGTATGTGAATAGCCTTGGACTTTTTCAAAAAGATCGTCACGAATATCTGCCACAATGTTAGTGGTGATACGTGACGTGAAATAGCCTAACAAAATGTTCATCGTGATCCCCACAATGGTGATCGCGATCATCGCCGCACCCATTTTCCATATGTAGTCGCGATCACCAGCGGCGATCCCTTTGTCGATCATTCTTGCCAATAACGTCGGCAAACCTAATTCAATCAAAATAAAACCAAAAACACAGATGAAATTAAAAACCAGCAGTTTTTTGTTTCTCATCGTATAGTGCCACATTAATTTCAAAAAATCCCCTCCTTTTTTACTTCATTACTTCTACTATAGCATAGGAATATTCTTATTGTAATGCACTATCAGCGAAAAAAAGTAAACTTCAGTGATAGTCGTTTCATTTTCTTTCAGTAAGCCTTTTCAGAATGACGTGTTTCTATACTTATTCGTTTTTCTGTGATAAACTAGGGATACTTGTAGTGGAACGACTTACAAACCCGGTGAATTTTTTATGACGACATTTGGAAAGCAAAGACGAGGCTTTCTCTTTTTTCTCACAACGATTGTCTGAAAAAAGCATGCAGCGGCTCTCGAAGCCTTCTTTTCAGGTCACTTTATTCGGACCTCGATTTTGTGATGCAGCGAATTCATCAACCAAATAGACTACTGCGAAAAGCAGATAAAGGAGAAAAGATATGATTTACAAAATTTATTACCAAGAAACAAAAGACCGCAACCCAAAGAGAGAACAAACCCACTCTTTGTACATTGAAGCAGACGATGCAGTGATCGCACGCCGTCTGGTTGAACAAAATACCCCATACAACATCGAGTTCGTTCAAGAACTAGATGAAAAACATTTAGCTTACGAAAAAGAAAACGCTGATTTCAAATTAGCGGAGTTTTAAGATGAAAGTTTCGCTGAAAAATAATGAGACTGGCGTATTCGGCGTCGGTGGACTTGGCGAAATCGGAAAAAACTGTTATGGGGTTCAATTCCAAGATGAGATCATCTTAATAGACGCGGGAATCAAATTCCCCGAAGATGAACTGCTTGGGATCGACTATGTCATTTCCGATTATAGCTACATCGTTCAAAATTTACCGAAAGTCAAAGGCTTGATCGTCACTCATGGTCACGAAGACCATATTGGCGGAATCCCTTACTTGTTGCGGGAAGCCAATATCCCGATCTATGCGGGACCATTGGCACTTGCTTTGATCACCAACAAATTAGATGAGCATGGCTTATTGCGAGACGCAGAATTACACGAAATCAATGAAGATACGGTGATTCGTTTCCGTAAAACGTCCATCAGCTTCTTTAGAACGACCCACAGTATCCCTGATGCTTTAGGTGTCGTTGTCAAAACGCCTTCTGGCAATATCGTCGCAACTGGCGATTTCAAGTTTGACTTTACGCCTGTGGGCGAACCAGCAAACTTGCACAAAATGGCAAAAATTGGTGAAGAAGGTGTCCTTTGCCTCCTTTCCGATAGTACCAATGCAGAAATTCCAACCTTTACCAAATCAGAAAAAACGATCGGCAGCTCGATCCAAAAGATTTTTGAAAAAATCGATGGTCGGATCATTTTTGCCAGCTTTGCCTCCAACATTTTCCGTCTCCAACAAGCTGCAGATGCGGCGGTTGCGACTGGACGTAAAATCGCCGTTTTTGGACGCAGTATGGAAAATGCGATCGTCAACGGACAGCGCCTTGGCTATATCAAGGTGCCGGATGGAACCTTTGTGGAATCTCATGAGATCAATCGTTTGCCTGCAAACGAAACCATGATCCTTTGTACGGGCTCTCAAGGAGAGCCGATGGCTGCTTTGAGTCGGATTGCCAACGGGACTCATCGTCAAATCCAAATTCACCCAGATGATACCGTGATTTTCTCAAGCTCACCGATCCCAGGAAATACCACGAGTGTCAATCAGCTGATCAACTTGCTGTTGGAAGCTGGCGCAAACGTGATCCATGGCAAATTGAACAACATCCATACTTCTGGTCATGGTGGCCAAGAAGAACAAAAACTGATGTTGCGTCTAATGAAACCAAAATTCTTTATGCCTGTCCATGGGGAATTTCGGATGCTGAACATCCACACCCAACTGGCACAAGATGTTGGTGTACCAAAAGAAAATTGTTTCATTATGGAAAATGGTGACATGTTGGCCTTAACGGCGGATACCGCTCGCTTGGCTGGTCATTTCAATGCCAATGATGTTTATGTCGACGGCAGCGGTATCGGTGATATCGGAAATGTCGTCTTACGAGATCGTCGCATTCTTTCAGAAGAAGGCCTCGTCTTAGCAGTAGCGACAGTCGATGTGGCGAAGAAAGAAGTCCTTGCTGGACCAGATATCCTTTCGCGTGGGTTTGTTTACATGCGAGAATCCGGCGAGATGATCAACGAAGCACAGCAGATCCTCTTCCGTGCGTTGCGGGAAGTCTTGAACCAACCAGACCCAACAGAGCACAAATTAAGAGAAGCGATGTCATCGGCTTTACAGCCATTCCTATTTGAAAAAACCGAACGTCATCCAATGATCCTTTCAATGATCATGACGCCGGATGATTTATAGTCACACATGCAAGGGGAGTTCTCAGGTTACTGGGAACTCCCCTTTTTCCTTCCCCATGCAAAAAGCAAAAAAAAGACCATCTAATTGATGGTCTTTTGGGTTTTTGATTTCAAAGTGTTCTTACTGGCAGTTTGTTTAAAAGCTTACGCTTTGTTTACGTTAACTGCTTGAGGTCCACGATCAGAATCTTCCACGTCGAAAGTAACTGCTTGACCTTCTTCTAAAGTTTTGAATCCTTCACCTTGGATCGCTGAAAAATGTACAAATACGTCTGTACCGTCTTCGCGAGAGATAAAACCAAACCCTTTTTCAGCATTGAACCATTTTACTGTACCTTGTTCCATTATAAAAAAACCTCCTCGTGCATAAGCACTTAATTATGTGTAACATTGCCTTTGTGCGATAGAGGCCTAACGTGCGTTTCAACATCTATTCAGCAAACAAAATTACAATAATATTTTACACTTGCCCGTATTTTTTTGCAAGACAGACGATTAGACAATTCACCTTTATTTTTAATAATGTTCGCAAATTAGCCGTTGTGTCAGCAATTTTCTTGTTGCCAGAGGCCTTCTTCTCGCAAACTAACATAGGCATTGTCGCCAATAATCAAATGATCTAGTAGTTCGATCCCCATCAAGTCCCCACATTTGATCAAGCGGCGTGTAAACAGCAGATCTGCCTCCGAAGCTTGAGGACTTCCACTTGGGTGGTTGTGAACGACGATCACACGTGCGGCGCTATAACGTACCGCCCAATGAAAAATCTCCCGTGGGTGAGCGATCGACTGATTCAACGATCCGATGAAGATCGTCTTTTTTTGAATGATCTCATTTTTGGTATTCAAATAAATTCCTAGCAAGTGCTCCTGACGAAAGTCTTTTAATTCTTGGATCAGCTGATGAGCGATCGCCATACTGGAGTTGATCTTGCCGTACTTTGGTTGAACAGACCGCTGGATCCGCACACCTAATTCAACCATCGCTTTGATCTCAATGGCTTTGATTTGTCCGACGCCGCGAATTTCTTGTAATTCATCGATTGTCGCTTCTTTTAATTCATACAATTCTTCAAAACGATTCAAGACACTGGCCGCTAATTCCAGGACATTTAGGGGCCGTGAGCCAGTTCGCAACAAAATGGCCAATAATTCTTGATTCGATAGGGCATCAACTCCATATTCTACTAAGCGCTCTCGTGGAAACGAGCTTTGGGGAATTACTGTTTCATTGATCATAAAAAAACTCCTTTGCGTCGGTCTAATAAGAAATACGCAAAGGAGGAACTATTTGATTCCGATGCTTTTTAAAAAATCGCCATTAGAAAGAAAAAGCTGTTTCTAAAAAATCTGGGACATCCTCTAGTGAAGGCAAGACTTTCAAGACTTTTTCTTCAATGATGGTCGTCGGCGCGATCAAATCGGGAATCATAATGACTGAGATCCCTGCCCCATGAGCAGCATGAATACCGTTAGCCGAATCCTCAAGGATCACCAATTCTTCTTTTGGTACCGCCAATAATGCGTGGGCTTTTTCAAAAATCTCAGGATCTGGTTTTGCCCATGTGACATCATCAAAGCAGACGATCTCAGGAAATTCCGCCGTTAAGTCCGCTGCTTCCAGCAAGGTGTCGATCACTTTACGCTGGTTACTAGACGCCAACACTCGAGGAATCTTTTTCTCATCAAGATAATGCAATAACTCATGGATCCCTGGCTTCAATTCAGCCTCGCCCCGTTGGAACATTTCCAACGTTTGCTGAAAAGCCGCTTGAATAAATTCTTCAATCATCTGATGACCAAAGGCCTCATCGAACCGTTCATGATAGGCGGCCCAAACTTCTTCATCCGAGACCCCCACATAAGCTAAATACAACTCTTTTGTATAGGGAATGCCCATTTGATCCGCCACGATTTGAGTTGCTTGGTAGTAGAGCAGCTCCGTGTCAAAAATCAAGCCGTCCATATCGAAAATCACACCACGTAACTTAGCCATTTCTTCCTCCTATTGCCAACAACAATTCACGAACTTCTGAAACAAAATACAAGGATCCTGTCACCAGCAGCAAATCTTCATTGGTCATTTTTTCTAATAACTCTGCCAAACCAAACTGCCATAAAGAAACCGTCGAGATTCGGTTGTTATCGAGTTCCTGATAGCCGTCTGCCAAATGCAGTGCCTTGGGAAAATCAAAGGTCGTTAAATAAATCTCGGCTTGGGGAATCGCCAGCAATTGCTGAAGCATCTCATTGACGTTTTTAGTTTCTAAGGCTGAGAACAGCACATGGATGCGATAGTCGCTGAACTCTTCTTTCATTGTATCTACTAAACGAGCCATGGCGTGTACGTTATGGGCACCATCGATAATCACTAGTGGCTCACTACTGATTCGTTCCATTCGGGCGGGCCAATAGGCTTTTCGCAAGCCATTGCGAATCTCTTTGGCTGAAAACGGCAGTTGTCGTAGGTCGCAATACAGGCTGTACAATTGGATCGCCACACCGGCATTTTCTGGTTGATGGCGGCCTAACATCGGTGTTTTCAAACCTTTGATTTTGCCATGCTCATTTTCAAAATCAAACAATTCGCCCCATTCTTCATCGGGATGACGATAGGTCACACGGTACTCTTGCCCTGCATGATAAGCAGGTGCCTGTGCTTCTGCAGCTTTCAAATCGATCACCGAAAGCGCACTTTCAACGATATTACCAGTAACAAGGGGTGTTTGCGGCTTGATGATCCCTGCCTTATGGGCAGCGATTGCTTCAATGGTATCCCCTAAGACATCCATGTGATCCATGCCGATCGTCGTGATCGCGGTCAAAATAGGAGAAATAACGTTGGTACTATCTAAGAGTCCCCCTAAGCCAACTTCAATAATCGCAACATCGACCTTTTTTTCTTCAAAATAGCCTAATGCCATAGCGGTAATGATCTCGAACTGGGTAATGCCCGTCAACGTTTCATCGCGATCAATTTCAGCAACCAGCGGCTGGATGTTTTCCACCCAAGCGACCAAGTCCTCATCTGATATAAATTGTCCGTTGATTTCGATTCGTTCATTGAACGCTTCAATGTGTGGGGAAGTAAAGGTCCCCACTTGCTGCCCAGCTTCTTCTAAAAGACTGCGCAAATAACTGACGGTCGATCCCTTGCCATTCGTGCCGGCGATATGGATCATGGTCACCTTTTTTTCAGGATTCCCCATCCGTTTTAATAATGCTTCGACACGCATCAACCCGGGTCTTTGCCCAAATGTCAAACGCGAATGGATCCACGCTGTTGCTTCTTCGCTTGTCATCTCGCTCACCTCGCTCCTATTTTAACAAAAAATGAACGGCTTTCCCATTTTCTTTCCTTTAAACGAGAAAATCATTCGCCCTGTTTCTATTGATTAAGCAAAAACAAGCATCTTCGAGAGATGCTTGTTTGCGCGTGATGTGCTCATCCTATTGGAACGTGCGTAATTGTTCGATCCGTTCTTGAACGGCTTTTTGTTTTTCAAGATAATCGGCTTCTTTGCTGCGTTCTTGTGCCACGACTTCCTCAGGCGCATTGGCAACGAAGCGTTCGTTCGCCAGTTTGCCTTGTACCCGTTGAACTTCTTGGGTGAACTTCGCTAGTTCTTTCTCCAAACGCGCGATTTCTTCTTCAATGTTGATCAACCCAGCTAGTGGCAAGTAGATCGTCGCACCTGATAGGATGGCTGACATCGCCAATTCAGGGGCTTGCAAGCTGTTAGAGATTTCTAGTTCTTCTGGATTACAGAAGCGTTCGATATAGTTTTTGTTAGCAATCAAGAATTCTTCGATCTCAGGCTCATTTGCTTGGATCAGCAAAGTAATTGGTTTCGAAAGTGGTGTATTTACTTCTGCTCGGATATTTCGAACCGAACGAATCAATTCTTTCAACACTTCCATCCCTTGCGCCGCTTTTTCATCGGTCCATTCAGGTGCCACTTGTGGATACTCAGCAACGACTAATGATTCCCCTGTATGCGGCAGTTTGCTCCATATTTCTTCTGTAACAAATGGCATGATTGGGTGCAACAAGCGTAAAATTTGATCAAGAACATGCACTAAGATGCTCTTATTGACTTGTTTCGCTGCTTCATTGTCACCGTATAAGGTTTCTTTCGACATTTCAATGTACCAGTCACAGAAGTCATCCCAGATAAAGTTGTATAATTGACGACCCGCTTCCCCAAATTCGAAGCGTTCAAAAAGATCAGTGACTTTTTCAATCGTTTCGTTCAAGCGCGTCAATATCCAACGATCCGCCACTGATTTTTCACCAGAAAAATCAATGTCTTCTGCAGTCATTTCACTGACATTCATCAAGACAAAACGGGAAGCATTCCAAATTTTATTGATGAAGTTCCAAGCGGCATCCATTTTTTCATAGCTGAAACGCACGTCTTGTCCCGGTGCAGACCCATTTGATAAGAACCAACGCAATGCATCGGCACCATATTGTTCAATGACTTCCATCGGATCGATTCCGTTTCCAAGAGACTTACTCATTTTGCGACCTTGTTCATCACGGATCAATCCGTGGATCAAGACATTTTCAAATGGTCGTTTGCCAGTAAATTCCAAGCTTTGGAAAATCATACGGCTTACCCAGAAGAAAATGATGTCGTAACCAGTTACTAATGTATTCGTTGGGAAGTAGCGTTGGAAATCTTTATTGTTTTCATCTGGCCAACCCATTGTTGAAAACGGCCATAAAGCAGAACTAAACCATGTATCCAATACGTCTGGATCTTGCTGCCAATTTTCGGCATCTGCTGGCGCTTCAAGACCTACATACATTTCTCCCGTTTCTTTGTGGTACCAAGCTGGGATTTGATGGCCCCACCACAACTGACGAGAGATCACCCAGTCATGGACATTTTCCATCCAACGTAAAAATGTTTGGTTGAAACGTGGCGGATAAAAGTCCACCGCTTCGTCAGTTTCTTGGTTGTCGATGGCTTGTTTTGCTAATGGTTCCATTTTTACGAACCATTGTGTCGACAAACGAGGTTCGACTACTACGCCTGTCCGTTCTGAGTGACCTACGCTATGGACCATTTTTTCGATCTTGATCAGACGACCTAACGCCTCTAAGTCTTTCACGATTTGCTTGCGAGCAGCAAAACGATCCATTCCTGCATAGGTACCTGCTAAGTCATTCATTGTTCCATCATCGTTCATAACATTGACCCTTGGTAGGTCATGGCGGTTACCGACCTCAAAGTCATTCGGGTCATGGGCAGGAGTGATTTTTACGACCCCTGTTCCAAATTCTTGGTCCACGTACTCATCAGCAATGATTGGGATCTCTTTATTGACCAAAGGCAAAATCACTTTTTTACCGATCAATGCTTGATAGCGTTCATCTTCTGGATGAACCGCGACTGCTGTATCCCCCAACATTGTTTCTGGACGAGTCGTTGCGATCTCCACCACACCGCTGCCATCTGCTAATTCGTAAGACATGTGGTAAAAAGCACCTTCGATGTCTTTATGGATCACTTCAATATCAGATAATGCCGTGCGGGCTTGCGGATCCCAGTTGATGATGTACTCGCCACGATAGATCAAGCCTTTTTCATAGAGCGTCACGAAAACTTTACGAACCGCTTCGGATAATCCATCATCTAACGTAAATCGTTCACGGCTATAGTCTAGAGATAAGCCTAGTTTCGCCCATTGTTCCCGAATGTGACCGGCATATTCTTCTTTCCAATCCCATACTTGTTCAACAAATTTTTCCCGACCAAGGTCATAGCGAGAAATTCCTTGTTCCCGCAGCTTTTCTTCTACTTTGGCTTGGGTAGCGATCCCTGCATGGTCCATTCCTGGTAACCATAAGGTGTCATACCCTTGCATCCGTTTTTGACGAATGATGATGTCTTGTAACGTGGTATCCCAGGCATGACCTAAGTGTAATTTTCCTGTTACGTTTGGTGGTGGAATCACGATAGAATAAGGTTTTGCTTCTTTGTTGCCGCTTGGTTTAAAACGGTCATGTTCTAACCAATCTTGGTAACGCCCCGCTTCTACTTCTTGGGGATTGTACTTGGTGGATAGATTCTCAGTTTCTGTCATAGTTGGTCCTCCTAAAGTTACGTTTTTTAAGCGTAATGGTTGGTGTGGTTTTTTTGGTGCCAGTTGCCAAGTAAAGCGTGACAATGTTTGAATCGTTCAGGATGAGTGCGGTGGTAATTATCAGCAGTTTATTGTTGGTAAAAAAATTGCTTACAGAGGTCATGGCTCACTTCGTGAACCATTTTTGGTGACTCCTTGTACTGTTCATCATCTATTCTGTCTTGCTCCGCAAGCCAGTCGCTGTGATTCCTAGTATGGTTACTACGCTCCCTACGGTCGCCTAGTACTGTTCCTCATCTGCTCTGTCCCTCTTTGTGGGCCGATCATAGTGATTCCTAGTATGGTTACTACGCTCCCTTTGGTCGCCTAGTACTATTCATCATCTGCTCTGTCCCTCTTTGTGGGCCAATCATAGTGATTCCTAGTACGGTTACTACGCTCCCTACGGTCGCCTAGTACTGTTCATCATCTGCTCTGTCCCACTTGTGGGCCACTCGCAGTGATTCACAGCAAAAAGCGCCCTAATGCCGAGGCATTAGGGCGCTGATACGCGGTACCACCTAAATTGCAGATTGCTCTGCCACTTTGACGTGAGGTAACGTTCACGACGCGCTTGATCTTACTGTGCGGCTTTGTCTGCAAGAAACAAACCGTGGTTCGGATCAAAGACCTTCAAGCTACCTTTTCAGTGTCTGGGGAAGTCTTGCACCGACCGACTTCTCTCTGACCGCCAGGGTCACTGATACTCCTCTTGAACATTGTCTTGCTATCATAGATTCTTGTTTCATCTTGCTACATTCTACAATGAACTTTTTTGAAAGTCAATCAGAGGTTTGCTTTCGCCGCATCAATGGCTGCTTGATAATCCGGTTCGTGGGAGATCTCAGGCACGATCTCAACGTGTTGAATCACGCCTTCACGGTCCAAAACGAAAATTGCTCGGGCAAAATGACCGAAGTCTGGGATCATGATTTGATAGGACTCACCGAAGGTATTCGCCGGATCATGAAGCATGATCATGTCGACGCCTTCTTGGCCGCACCATTGTGCTTGTTCTTCTTTTGTATTGTTAGAGATCGTTACAAAATTTATATCATCCAATTGACTTGCTTCTTGGTTGAAACGCTTGGTCTGCAACGCACAAACGCGTGTCACGATATCGGGAACAACGCTGATGATCGTTGGTTTTCCTAAAAAATCAGTCAGTGTGTATTCCTTGTCCTCTAAACTTTTCAAGCGAAAATCAGCTGCTTTATCCCCTACTTTTGGTTGGTTGCCGGGCATCTCATAAACCGTTTCTTTGCGTGTAACTTGCATAACATCTCTCCTATAGCATTTTCTCCCAGTATAAGAAAGATTGTCAAAAAACGAAAAGGATTTGCTCAGACTTTCGATTTTTGCGAGTAGGTCGTATCAAAAAAGATCAAGGTTTGCAATTCTGTCGTCAAATCAATGTATTGGATATTGACATCTTTTGGCACGATGACGGGATCAGGGGCAAAATTCAGGATTGCTGTGATCCCAGCATCCACGATCGCATCGATCGCCATTTGCGAATAGCGACTAGGAACAGTCGAAATCGCTACGGTGATCCCTTTTTCTGCTACGACTTCCGCCAATTGGTCCATTCCATAGACATAACGTCCACTAATGGTCTGGCCAATCATTTCTGGATCATTGTCAAAAACCGCGATGACGGAAAGATTTTCATTTCTGCGAAAATTGTTGTTAGCTAACGCTTTTCCTAAATTTCCATAACCAATCAAGGCGATTTTTTTCTCCTCATTGGTTTCTAAAATATAGCTCAAAACCTCGATCAAATAAGGAACATCATAGCCATAGCCACTTCTACCCAATTCTCCTAGATGAGAAAAATCCCGGCGGATCGTGGCTGAAGGAACTTGCGTGATTTCTGCAAACTCTTTTGATTTGATTCGCTGAATACCTGAGGCATCCAGTAATTTTAAGTGTCGTAAATAAGCTGGCAAACGTTTTGCCGTTGCTTTCGGAAGTTTTTTATCTCTTAATGCTTCCATCCTGTCCACCCTCCTTGTTAAATGATTCACATATTGAGTGTAGCATGTTCCATTTTCAATAGCAAGAAAATATTCACAAACTCTCTCACACGATGAAAAACGACCACAAATGTTCCATAACAGTTGTGGTCGTAGTTTAAAAAAGAGAGTTTATTATAAGAATTCAGCGAATTCAGTTGCTGTTTTTTCTTGATTTGCCGTGATTACTTCCAGTTTCAACCCAGCCATCGCCCGTTCCATCATCCCTGCGATATCGAGACGCTCTTCATATTGATGTACTTTATCCAGTCTTGGGCGCGTCTTTGGTTGAGGAGGCGCAAAGATTGTGCAGCAATCCTCAAAGGGCTGAACCGACAATTCAAAGGTATCAATGGCTTCGGCAACTTCAATGATCTCCAATTTGTCCATCGTTGCCACTGGGCGCACGATCGGCGTATTGGTTACTTCATTGATGGCGACCATACTATGCAAAGTTTGTGAAGCCACTTGTCCTAATGATTCACCATTTAAGATGATCAAGCCATGACGAGCCTCACGAATCGCATCTGTCAAACGCAGCATCATCCGACGGGTGATGGTCATCCAATAACCCTGCGGTACGCGGTTTTTGATTTCTTCTTGGATTTCCGTAAACGGAACTTCGATAAATTGGATGCTTCCTACATAAGGCGCAAGCTTCTTCGTTAAATCTTTGGCTTTTTGTAATGCTTGTTCACTCGTATAAGGAGGACTTGCGAAATGGACCGCTTCGATCTCAACGCCGCGTTTCATAGCAAAGTAGCCTGCAACGGGCGAATCGATACCGCCAGAAAGCATCAACATTCCCTTACCGCTGGTGCCAACGGGTAAGCCGGCTGCTCCTTGGATCGTTTCATAGGACAAATAAGCGCCATCGATCCGTATTTCTACCCGCAAATTGATATCTGGTTTTTTCATTTGGACCTTGATATCAGGAAAACGGTCGATCACCGCATTACCTAAGGTCAAATTCAACTGGTTGCTATCTTGCACAAACGAGTGATCACTGCGTTTGGCTGTGATTTTAAAGGTCTCAACGCCCGTATAGATCTCTGCCATGACGTCTTGAACGGCTTTCTTTAATACCTCAATGTCTTTTTCAACCCGAATACTAGGGGAAAAGTTTTGAATACCAAAGACTTTTTGCAGCTTAGGAATGATCTCTTGGCTGTTTTCACCGTTCAATAGCAAGTGCATGCGATCTCGCTCGGCATGAACTTTGACATGGGGATAATCTGCTAAGGTACGTTTGACGTTTGAAGCTAATTGCATAATAAAACTACGACGATTTTTGCCCTTTGTTGACAGTTCGCCGTAACGAACCATGATTTCTGAATAATTCACGAGAAAACTCCTTTGATTTGGATTGATTTTATAGTGGTCTGTCGTGCTTAATTGATTTTCGAAAATTTTTGGTACAACTGGTGGAAGACGATCAGAAACTGCTCGACTTCAGCCATCGTATTACTCTCATCTAAACTGATACGAACAGCGGATGTCGCTAACTGTTCCGGAACGTGCATCGCATGAAGCGTACTGCTGGCCATCTTTTTACGGGAGGAACAAGCACTTGTCGTCGAAAGATAGATCTGCTTTTCTTCAAAGGCATGGACTAAGACTTCTCCTCGGATCCCTTTTAATGAAAAACAAAGTATGTGCGGCGCAAACCCTTCTGTTCCAGAAAAAAGCGTGACTTTCTCGTACCCAGCCAGTGCTTCATGCAAATAGCCTTTTAATAATTGAACATGGTTCGGCTTTTCAGCCTTTTGTTCTGTCGCTAAACGTAGGGCTTTTGCCATAGCAACGATTGCTGGCACATTTTCGGTGCCGCTGCGCTGGTTTTGCTCTTGCCCACCGCCGGTCATCAATGGCGCCAGCTTACGGCCTTGTTTCCAATAGATAAAGCCTGCGCCACGAGGTCCGTGAAATTTATGTGCAGAGAACACGGCAAAATCGACTCGCTCATTGAACCATTGCTCTTGTGGCACCTTTGTGATGGCTTGGACGGCATCTACATGGAAATGGATCGTTGGGTAGTCCGCTAACACGGTTGCGATCTCATGGATCGGTTGAATCGATCCTACCTCATTATTGACCGCCATCACCGAAACCAAAATCGTTTCTTTGCGAATCAACTTTGCTAATTCTGACACGTTGACAAAGCCTTGGGCATCGACAGGCACAACACTGACTTCAAACCCTAACTCGGCTAATTGAGCCGCTGTTTCACTGACGGCAGGGTGTTCAATACTGGAAATAATCAGGTGATTTCCATAGGCTTTTTTCGCTATAGCAGTCCCTTTGATGACCCAGTTGTCTCCCTCAGTTCCCCCACTGGTAAATGCGATCTCTTTGGAAGAAACGTTTAACAGATCGGCGATCTGCTGACGTGATTGCTGCAGCAGGCGATTGGCTTGATTTCCTAAATCATGCAGGCTTGAGGGATTGCCGATGATTCGCTGACTGACTTGGACATATGTATTTAAAGCTTGTGGATAAATAGCGGTTGTTGCACTGTTGTCAAAATAGATCAATGATAGGACCCTTTCTCTAAAAAAATTCTTTCCCATTATAACTGCTCTTGGGCTGAGTTTCAAGGTGACTCGCTGGCTTTGCCCTTATTTAAAGGAAACTTTTCCTTCCTTCGTAAGCGGTACTCATGCAGCGAGCCATTCTTTCCATGAAAAAAGCCAGTCAGTTTTTCACTGCTGGCTTTCGTATTATACTAAGTCGCGGTTATTGAAGTAGAAGTTTTCGATCCGTTTGAAGGCACCTGGTTCTACTCGTTCCAACGCTGTGCCGATTTCATCTAGCGCATCTTGATAGCGATATTCTTTACTGAACAAGTAAAGTGATTTATCGATCGCTGCCTTGATATCTGGATGAGAATGACGATAGCGGTTGGCATATTGCATCATTTGCTCAGTCAATGCCGCAGCATCCACTAAGTCTTTCGTTTGTTCATCTAAAAGATCAAGATCTTCTTCACAGACAGAAACCAATTTATTGATTTCTTGCATGTTGATGCGAATCTTGTTCAATTCTTTGCCTAATTCTTCCACCCGATCTGTTGCCACGAAGAAGAATTCTAAATACTCGCCTGGCAAACCAGGTAAGCGTTGCTTCTCAACAAACCGCTTCAAGTTGCGTAGACGGAATTCGAAGCTTTCCACTTTTTCTTGCGCAACTTTTTCGCCACGACGTAATTCCGCAAGGGAATCATCGATTTCGACTTGCTGGCTTTCCACATCATCCAAAATCTTGTAGGCATCTTTGTAGAAGCTTTGCACTTCTGAATAAGGAATTTCGTGCTTTTCTAATTGTGGTAGGTACTCGTTGTTGCGACGAGCCAATTCGTCGACTTCCGTTTGGAAACCACGGACGCGACCTAATTCATTATGATTCAATGTGTAGCTTTGTGCCGTATGATCCAACTCGATCAACAATTGACGGTTGTTCTTCGTTGCGTGGTCAATATAGTCTTCAATGATTTGGCGATTTTTCATGACATATTTCTTAGCGTTGATCTCACGTTCCATCACTGTATACAAGGCATCGATATCACTTGCAGTATCACGACTTGCCACTTCAACGGAAGCGACTTCTGTTTTCGCTAGATCGTTCATGGAGTTTTCAACTCGTTTTTTCACACGGTTGATTTCTTCTTGGAAGTTTGCTTCTGGGAACACATATTTTTGTTCTAATAATTTTTTGTAGCCATCTTGGATTTCTTTCAACTGATCTGGGAAGGTGCGGTTTAATTCTTCGTAGGCCGCTGGGATCCGTTTCATTAAGTCTTCCACTTCATAGGTGTGTTTTTCCGCTTGGTCTAACACTTCCCGTGCTTCCACAGGATCGCCTGAAGTATTTAAGGTAACAAATTGGGTGAACTCAATTTCAATGTTTTTGATTTGTTTTTGCAGCTCATTGTAGGCAGGACCGAATTCTTCGCCTTGATCCCGTAGCTTCTTCTTCAAGTCTTCGTAAACGTCCAACGCTTTTTGGACTTCTAGTGAATTTCGTTCTTCACTTTCTCGTAATTCTTTCAAGCCGGCGCGAATCTCTTCTACTTGACGTTCCATCTCATCCATGGTCGCTTCGGCTTGGACGATCGCCCCTTTTGCTTTGAAAAAGCGGATGCGTTCGTTTAGTTCTTCCACTTCAAAGATTTGACTCTCAAGTTCAGCAAAAGATTTTGTGGAGATATCTGTCCATTGTTGGTTCCACTCACGGAAGGTATTTTGACTTTGACCAACCAAGTGCATTCTTTTTACTTCATCGACTTCTTCGATCACCGGTAAGTCAAACAGATTTTCTTTGCGTTTTTCCAAGTCATTTAGCTTTTCTTGGTTTTTCTTCCGCATGAAAAAGCCAATTGCATACAAGACCGCTGCGATGATGATGATGGCAATGACAATTCCAAAGATGATATTAGTTCCCATTTTGTGGTTCCTCCAATTTTCAAATATACATGTTTCGTCTAAAACCTGCTGATCAGCAGATTGATAAGTTCATTGAGCATAAAAAGGACAGACAGTCCCTTTATAAAAAAGCATCTACGCTAGATTATAGCATAAAGAAAAAAATCAAGCATTAGATTGAGGCAAAAAAGATCGACTTTTTTCGCATCGAATAAAATCATTCACGGCTTTTCCAGCGATAATGAAAACAAATCGTGAAATTTACATCAACAAGTGACTTTTTTTCTGATTTTTCCGATTTTTTTCAAGAAACCGCTTGATTTCTCCCTATTGAAACTGTACTCTAGTAAAAAGCTTGAACAGGAGTAATGTCAAATGAAAGTAGCGAAATTCGGAGGCAGTTCCCTTGCCTCAGCCGAACAAGTCGAAAAAGTTGTTGCGATAATTGAAAGTGATCCTAAAAGACGGTTTGTCGTTGTTTCAGCGCCTGGTAAGCGTTCCAGTGACGATCAGAAAGTCACCGATCTGTTACTAGCAGTCTGTACCCGCCTGTGTGCTCAAGAAGAAATTACTGATTTAATCGAAGAAATCTATGCCCGCTATACCGCGATCGCCGCCCCTTTTAATATCGAACAGATCCATTTAGATCGCATCTGGCAATCATTGGCGGCTTTTCAAACGCTGCCTACCCAAGACAATCCGCATCTTTATGATACGGTCTTGGCAAGCGGCGAAGACAACAATGCCAAATTGATCGCAGGGATTTTACAAAGTCGTGGGTTAGCTGCTCGCTACATGAATCCACAAGAACTTGGGTTGCTAGTGACGGATGAACCCCAAAACGCCCGTATCTTGAACAAGTCGTACGCCAAGATCGCACAATGGCGCGATAGTTCTGAAATCTTAGTGATTCCTGGCTTCTTTGGTTACACAGAAGCCGGCGAGATTTGTACCTTCTCTCGAGGGGGATCAGATATTTCTGGTGCCATCGTGGCGGCTGGCCTGCAAGTAGAATTGTACGAAAACTTTACCGATGTCGATGGGATTTTTTCTGCTCATCCAGGCTACGTTCATCATCCAGAGTCCATCAAAGAAGTGACTTACCGAGAAATGCGGGAGCTGTCTTATGCCGGCTTTACTGTGTTGCACGATGAGGCGTTGATGCCTTCATACCATGCAAAAATTCCCGTGGTGATCAAAAACACCAATAACCCAAGTCATCCCGGTACCTTGATCACCAACCAAAGAGACAACTTGGATCAGCCGGTGATCGGCGTTGCCAGTGACGAAGGCTTTTGTATGATCTATATCCGCAAATACTTGATGAACCGCGAAGTTGGTTTCACGCTACGAGTCTTAGAGATTTTTCGTGATTTTGATTTAAATTATGAACACATGCCTTCAGGAATCGATGATATCTCGATCATTATGCGCTCCAACCAGTTGAATCCAGTATTGGAAGAAGAACTGCTACGCAAGATCGCCTACGAGATCGATCCCGATGAACTGCGAATGACCCACGATCTCTCCATGGTCGTCGTCGTTGGTGAAGGAATGCGTCAAAGAGTCGGAATCACTGCCGACAGTACCGCTGCCCTTGCGCGGAAAAATATCAACTTAGAGATGATCAACCAAGGGTCCTCTGAGGTCAGCATCATGTTCGGCATCCACAAAGAACAAGAAAAAGCCGCTGTCAGAACCCTTTACTACACTTTCTTTGATTAAACCAAACGTGCCAGTTGCACCACTCCTTTTGCTGATAAGCAATCGGAACGGGCAACTGGCACGTTTGGTTTTTATTCTGACGATTCTTGGGCTTGCGCTTGTTTTTGCGCCAATTGGCGTTTGATTTCTGCCTTGATTCGCGGTTCAGGAGCATACCGTTCTTCCCAATCGCTCGGCTTCATGACTTTGTGGGTCTCAGGATCATAATGGGGCTGCCCATCTGGGAAAAGTTTTCCCATGTTGGCTTCATGAACGATAGCCAGGATCGGCGCTGGATCGACCCCTAACAGTGAAAAAGAGCCATAGGTAAAATACAGCAGATCACAGAGCGCATCGACTTGTTCTACTAGAGAATCACTGACAGGCTGTTGTTTGGCAGCCAGCTTGGCTTGGGCTTGATCGATCGCTTGATGCAAATGCTCCAGACCTGATTGGAAGGTCTCTTCGTCATTGTTGCTGGCAGCATAAAGGAACTCAACTAATTCTTCAATTTTAAAACCAGCACGAAACTGGGCTTTTTCCGCTGAAAAAGCTTGTGGATATGGCGGTCGCGTTGGATCAAAGGTTTTATGAAACTCTTCCGTCATTTCAAATGGACTCATTTTACTCGCTTCTTTCTGCTTTTTCTCATGGTTCTGTTTCATGGTTCTGCGCTGTCTCCTATGTTACTTCATGGATTGGCTACTTGCTTAATTTTTATTCCCTTGCTTGGGCATCCTCGGCAATGATGCCAAAATGGATCAAGGCTTTCTTGATGCCGTCATGATCGTTGGTATCCGTCACAAAGTCGGCACTGGCTTTAGTGATGGGCTGGGCATTGCCCATCGCCACCCCGATCCCCACGCCTTCTAACATCTCCACATCATTAAAATGATCCCCAAAGGCCATCGCTTCTTCCATCGCGATCCCTTCATAGGCCAAAAACTCTTTGATGCCTTTGATTTTTGAACCGTTTTTCGGCACGATGTCAACAGAATAGGCATTGGATCGCTTAAAATCACATTGCGGCAGCTTGGAGCGTAATTTTTCGCGCTCTGATTCAGGGCTCAGCATAATGCACTGATAGATGGGCTCTCGTAAAATGTCCAATGATTCATAACGTTTGGCGTTGCGATTGGGACTGAAGCGCTGCAAAACTTTCTTTAAAAAACCGACGGGAAATTTTTTGGGCACATAGCGCAAGTAGCGCTGCATGACGGGTGATTGGCTTAAACGGATCGTCAAGCTACCAGCCACTTGGGTTTCTCCGCCAAACATGACTTGACGGTAATTTTCATCGGCGTAGTCTACGATCGCTTCCAATGTTTGTTTTGGAAATGGTTTGGCATAAATCAAGTTTTCCTTCGTGTAGACATATTGGCCGTTATAGGTGATAAACATGTCTAACGACAAGTAATCGATCACCTTCTCTAAATCAACCGGACCACGTCCGGTGGCAATGCCGCAGAGGACGCCATTGGCTTGGGCTTGTTTGATGGCTTCACGGGTACTGGCAAGCGCCTTGCCGTTGCTGGCGATCAGTGTGCCATCAATATCAAAAAAGATTGCTTTTATCATATGACTCCTCAAAATAATTTCAGCTGATTAGGATTTAATGCTTCGTAATCGATCTGCAGCGCATCGATCAATGCGCGGGCATTGTCAGCGGCATCACGACCGGCATTATTATTGAAGACCACTGCGACTTCTTTGGCATTGGCTTCGATGGCTTGGACCGCTTGTTTTAACTCCGTTAGTTCGGCTTGGTCATAGCGATACAAGGTCCGCAGATTTTTGGCGTCTGGTCCTGTCGCTGTCCAGCCGCTGTCGTTGCGTCCGTGAAAACGGCACAAGACAAACTCGGGATTGGTCACGGTTGGATCAAGGGGAATCGTGGTCGATAGCTTTTTCGGCTGATCAACGACTACTAAGGAAAACTGTTTTCGCTTCATATAATCGATCATGCCCGGATACAGTTTTGGCTGATACCAGCTGCTGTCTCTCAGCTCGATCGCCACGGGGTAGCCCGCAAACCAATCTCGCACTTGGTCTAAATAGGCGACATTTTCTTTCGTACATTTAAAGCTGTTGGGAAACTGGGCTAGTAGGCAAAACAGTTTGCCCGCTTCTATCATTGGCGCGATCGCTTCTTTGTAAAGCTGCAGCGCTTCAGTCATGGTCAACGGATCTGGTAGATCCCCTTGGGTGGTCACACTTTGATGGACTTTCAACACAAAGCGAAAATTTTCGGGAATCTGGGTCAACCAGTTGCGCACATCTTTTTCTTTTGGCAAAAAATGATAGGTGGTATCCAGCTCAACTAACGGAAAATAACGGGCATACTCAAATAATTTCGAGTTTTTTCTTTGCACGAGACTGCCATGTTCACTAAATGTGGTACAACCAATTCGAATCATTTTTTCCCATCGCTCCTTGTTTTCTTATTTTAATAGTATACAATAGTTTTGAGTTAAGAGTAAATAAATCATTGCAGGTGATGAAAAAATGAAACGAATTCTCGTGTTGCACACTGGCGGCACCATCGCCATGAAAGAAGACACCCTGACTGGCGGCGTCAGCCCTGATGTCAGCAATCCACTGATGGATGCACCGATCCACATTGACGACGACGTTGAATTGATCGTCGAAGATATTTTTAATATTCCCAGTCCTCATATGACGCCAAAAGAGATGCTGCAGCTGAAACAACGTATCCAGCTGGCGCATTTAAGTGGTGTCGATGGGGTCGTGATCACTCATGGAACCGATACGCTGGAAGAAACAGCCTTCTTTTTAGATACCACGATCGGCGGTCAGTTACCGATCGTGGTGACTGGCGCCATGCGCTCAAGTAATGAAATCGGCAGTGACGGGCTTTATAACTTTGAAAGTGCGATTCGGGTGGCGAAATCACCTGATGCCATAGGAAAAGGCGTCTTAGTCGTGATGAACGATGAGATCCATTCCGCACGTTATGTTACGAAGACCCACACCACCAATATTGCGACGTTCCGTACCCCGACATTAGGTCCGATCGGCTTAGTCACAAAGCACCGTATCTTGTTTATGCAAGAGCTGTTAAATAACCGCCATTTGGATGTTGATCGTGTCGACGGTCTGTTTCCGATCGTCAAAGCCTATGCGGGGATGACTGGGGAATTGTTCGATGCTTTAGCCGACTCGCTGATCGATGGACTAGTGATCGAAGCTTTAGGCGCTGGCAATCTGCCGCCGCAAACCATAGAACCTTTGAAAAAACTGATCGCTAGAAACATTCCAGTCGTCTTAGTTTCTCGCTGCTTCAACGGAGTTGCCGAGCCGGTCTATGACTACTTAGGCGGCGGGATCGAATTGCAGGCTCTTGGGGTGATTTTCTGCAATAGCATCAATAGCCAAAAAGCCCGCATCAAATTGCTGATAGCAAAAAACCGTGGGTTGACCATGGATGAACTGCCTGATTTCATGGAGAATTAACCAAACAAAAACCCTTTTGCCATTCCGCTAATGGAGGCAAAAGGGTTGTTTTATTTTTCTCGCCAAGTAAAGATGGCTTCGCAGTAAGTATCCTCACCAATCTTGATCTCGTGGATCGTTTGCAGCGGCACAGCCTCGCCGGCTTCATCGACTGTCTTCTCATTGATTTGAAAATGGCTTTCGATCAAATGGCCGTAAGCCACTTCCCGATCAAAACGGATCGTCACTTGTGTCACTTCATGTTTTGTTAAAAACTCATAGCCTAAGACGTCCATCAGCCAATTGAAATACATGGCATTGTTGACATGCTGATTGCTATCGATATCGTAAAAACGCACCCGATACGGCAAAAATTGTCCTTGGGTGATAGGGGTGATCTTCGGATAGCGTTTGATTCGCTTGATTTTTTCACTGCCAAAAGGCGCCACGATCTCATCCGGTACACTGCTGACTTTGCGCGTCTCAGGGTCCATCAACGCAAAAACCGCCTCGATTTTGACCAGTTCCGTTCCGTCTTGTGCCAATAACCAAAAGTAACGGTAACAGAAAAACTTATTGTATTCTCTCGCCTGGGTCGCCACTTGGATCTGCTCCCCTACGCGCGGCAAACGAGTCACCGTTATGTGATAGCTGGTAATGATCCAGGTCAAGCTATAACTAGCGATGACTTCCGGTCCGCGGTTTAACGCCGCACTTTGTTCTTCTGATGTCTTGATGGCGATGCCTAGCATGGCTGGAAACGTCATCGTTTGGTTGATATCACATTCATAATACGCCACTTCATGCGTGGTTTGATACTTTGCTGCCATAGTTCTAATTGCCTCCTAAAAACGACTCAATAGTTCATCGACATTGGGTCCATAGCTTTCGCCAAATTGATTCAAATGGACCAATAAATAATACAATTGATACACTGGCAGTCGCTCTTGCCAATCCTCATCTAATGGGTAGACTTCTTGATAGCCTTCCAAAAATTCCTGACGAAAACCGCCGAAGAGCTGGGACATCGCAATATCCATTTCTCGATCCCCATAAGCGACTGCCGGATCAAGAAACACTGGTTCTCCTTGTTGATCGAATAGCACATTCCCCCGCCAAAAATCACCGTGCAATAAAGCAGGTGTGACGCTGCGATCACGCCAATTCTCATGCAAAAATTCTTTCAAACGCAGATAAGCGGCTTCCCGTTTGGCATGCCAGCGATTACCTAGCTTCGCTAATTCGACTTGCACATCCAAACGGCAGACTGTGTAAAAATCAAGCCAATCGGTGGTTTTCGGATTGACTTGCGGCAAAAAGCCGATGTAATTGTCTTCGTAAAACCCAAAAGACTCCTGCGTCTGCTGATGAAGCCGAGCTAAGCTTTGGCCTAAGCGTCGCTGCTGTCCTTCCCCACCATCGATCCATTCCATCAATAAAAACGCCCCCTCTTCGGTCTGACCGAGACGTTCGATTTTTGGCACTCGCACGAAAGGGGCTAATTCAGCTAAGCCGTTGATCTCTGCTTGAAAGAACATCGATGAAACATGAGGATGGGTCTTTAAAAAATAGCGATTTTCTCCTGTAGTGAAACGATACGTTTGATTGACATCCCCACCACTGATGGGCGTCAGCGAGCCGGTCATCCCGATTGCTGCGAACAATGCTTCCTCCATACGGATCTCCCTTTCTTTACTCAGTCAGTTGGGCAGTCAAATACGCTTGTTCCTCTTTCGTCACCCCTAGTCCTTGCAGAAGATACTGATCGACCGAACCGAAATGCTGATCGATCGCAGCCAAACTTTCATCAAGAAAACTCTCTTTGGCACTCATCAAAACCGTGATCGCCGTTAACAGCTCTTGCGGCAAATGCTGGGTCATTGGAGCAAATTTTTCTTTTAGCATTGGGGCTAGATAACGATTGGTCGCTAAATAATCTTCTTTGATCGTCGTTGGTGCCACTGCCAACACATGTAGCAATAAAAAAGCGCCAAAGCCTGTGCGATCTTTGCCGGCGGTACAGTGAAACAAGGTTGCTCCTTCGCCTTCCGCATTGTCGATCACATGATCAAAGAACTGCCGATATTGTTGGCGGGCATAGTCGCTTTCAACAAAGTGACGGTAGACTTTTTTCATCTGCTCTTCGGCATCTTCCCCATCTTCCAAGCGCTGCTTCAAGCTTTCTGGCGACAAGGAAACCATCGTTTCGTCTTCTTTGAAAATAGGTAAAAAAAGCTGCTTTGCTGTGGCGATCGGTCGATCAGGCTGTGCATTGGCTTCAGCGATGGAGCGAAAATCAATGACCTGATTGACCCCATAGTTTGCCAGTACTGCTTGATCTGAAGCAGTCAATTCATTGATTGCCGCACTGCGGATCAATTTTTTTCGTTTGATCGTCGTGCCGTTTGTCGTTTGATAGCCGCCAAGTTCTCTGACGTTTGCTGCTCGTTCTAGTTGAATCAATTGTGTCATTGCTTATCCCTCCCGCGATGTTCTAGTTAAAAGTATAGCAGAAACTTCGCTATTAAGGGCACTGAAACCTAGATTTTTCTATAAGCTGAGCTTTAACAGGCAAAAAAAAGAAAGACCACACGCAGTCTTTCTTTGCTTCCGCTTGTTATAAACCCTTTTCTATTCGGCTTCGATCACGGCGGCAGAATCATCTAAGATCGAACGATCCAGTTCGTTGATACGGCTGCTGGTCACTATTCCGGCAACCATACTGTCGCTGACATTAACGAGTGTCCGTGCCATATCGATCAATGGTTCAACAGAAATAACTAAGCCTACGATAGCGATCGGCAAGTTCATTGAGCCTAAGACAATCAATGAAGCAAAGGTTGCGCCACCGCCGACACCCGCAACACCGAATGAGCTGATTGTAACAACGGCAACTAGCAGCAGGATAAACTGCCAATCAAAGACATTGATCCCAACCGTTGGTGCAACGATCGTTGCCAACATCGCTGGATACACACCCGCACAGCCGTTTTGACCAATCGATAAACCAAAGCTGCCTGCAAAGTTAGCCGTGGCTTCATCAACACCTAACGCTTTGGTTTGGGTTTCAATGTTCAATGGCAAGGCACCGGCACTTGAACGAGAAGTAAAGGCAAAGCTTAAGACTGGAGAGGCCTTTTTGAAATACGTTACTGGATTGACCCGAACAGCGATCAGCAATAATGAATGAACGAGTAAGACCAAAAACAAAGCCGCATAAGAGGCGATGATAAATTTCCCTAAGTTCAAGATGGCTTCAAAATCACTTGAAGCTAATACGTTAGTCATCAATGCCAAAACCCCATAAGGTGTCAGGCGCAAAACTAACGTGACGATACGCATCACGATTTTATATAAGCTGTCCATCAAATTCGCAAAAGTTTCCGCTTCTTTCGGTGATTTACGTTTGACACCAAGAAAGGCGATCCCAACAAAGGCTGAGAAAATCACGACCCCGATCGTACTTGTCGAACGAGTACCAGCAAAGTCGGCGAAGACATTGCTTGGGATGAAGGAAACGATTTGTTGTGGAATCGATAGATCTTGGACTTGTGTCGAACGTTCCGCTAATTCTGCGATCCGTGCTGTCTCCGTTGCCCCTTCGGTAAAGCTGGCACCGTCAAGACCAAAGACCATGACCATCACGATCCCGATCAAGGCAGCGATCGCCGTTGTCCCTAGCAAAGTCGCAAGAACCGTAAAACTGATCTTCTTGATTTTTTCGCTTTCTTTCATCTTGGTGAAAGCACCAACGATCGAAACGAAGATCAAGGGCATGATCAGCATTTGCAAGAGGGCCACATAGCCACTACCAACCATCGTGATCCAGTCAAGAGCTTGCGTGACAACGTCAGAGCCTGTCCCAAAAATCAGCTGCAGCACACCACCAAAAACGATCCCGACGAACAACGCCGCAAAGACCCGCGTTGAAAACTTCAGGTGACGCTTTTGCAATAAGTAGAACCCATAAATAAGGGCAGCAAAAAGTAGAACAACAATGATAGTTAACAGATTTGTCATTTGAATCCTCCTTTTGTTCAATAAACATGATAAAGTCTGTCAGAGGAAGTAAAGGTTCCCAGTGACCATTCTTCAACAGTTCACTCTAATGAGACGTGTGGCATCATTAGTGACTATTCCATTTTAAAGAAGTTTGCTTCATCTTACAATAAATAAGTTTCCAGTTTTCTGCGATGGTACCGCTTTTTTGTCAGAAAATAAAAAAAAGAACCGTTACCACACCCCATGCTGCTAGGATTTCTGCTTTCCTAACGGTTGGATTGCGGCAACTGGTTCGTTATTTTTTCATTTCGTCTTTTTGAAAAATTTCAGAGAATATTCAAGAGGTCAATAGAAATTGCTGACTTACGCCAATGCCCCCATTGGGTCCCAAGGTGCTAAGACCGTTGGTTCTGCTTCAAAGGCAGCCAATTGTTCAGCTGTCAGGAATTCTTTGCGAACCACGATTTGATAGGTGTATTCATCCATCCATGCATCGCTCATGACGAAGAAGCCATTCGTTCCGACTTTTTCCCCCCAGCTGTTTTCGACTTTCCATTTGGTTGATTCGCCATCGATCAAGTCAACACCGGTCAAGACCATCGCATGGGTCATTAAGCTTTCGCCAAAATCTAAGCGTTCTGCTTTGGTCATCGTAAAGTCGATATCAAATAAGTCGTTGATATCATACGCATCTAATGCCATGATCCCAGTATCTCTGGTAGAAGATTGACCGACATCACAACCGAACCACACGGACTCCCCTTGTTCCAATTGAGCGATCGCTAATTTTTTGAAGGTCGACATATCGACGTTCAAGTATTTGACTTCTTTGCCGCCAACCACGTTGCCGAGCATTTCTACGGTATACGATTGATTGTAAGGTTTGTCGGCAGTTGGTGCGTTGATGATGCTGACATAATCATCAAGGTCAACACCAACATATTTTTCATAAAAGCTTTGTGGTGTTAAGTTGCGATCAATGTGATAATTTTTGTCTTCATCACGGTATTCAAAATCAAAGGTTTCTGGCGGTGTGCCTAAAGAAGTCGCTAAGAAACGATAAATGTCTTCCAACATCGCTTCTTTGGCTGTTTGGATGTCTTCAGCTGTTTTGCCTTCGGCTACTAGCTGACGCAAAGCAACCGCATCTTTACGCAGTTTTTTGTTTAAGTAATTGTTTAGATCACGAGAATTAGAAGAGTTGCTGCTTTCTGGCATGACTGTTTTTGGCACGACACCATATTTTTGGAAAATCGAAACGATCATGTCCCATTGCCCACCATCTTGTTGTGGGGTTTGCAACAAGAAAGCAACTTTGCGACTTGTCAAAGGCTCGTTGGCAGTTGCTAAAATATTTTCATAGAAATAGTTGGCTTTTTCGTATTTGTCCCAAAAGAAGGTATGGTTTTGCGACAATTCAAATTCTTTTAAATTGAAATCATTCAGCATCTTATGACGGAATGTATTCAATGCGGCAAACATCCAGCAGCGACCTGATTGTTTTTGGTTTGAGACTTTCCCTGTTGTCACATCGACTGAGAAAACCGGCACATTGTTGACTTTTGCTGACACGTTTTCTGCAGAAGCGGTGATCCCATTTTTCACAACACTCCGTTGCAGTGCCGTTTGTTTATTGTTGTCTTGATACGCTTGCGCAAAGGCAGCGGTGGTCTTTTTTGAAATTTCTGACATATTTCTTCATCCTTTCACTTTCCGTTCCTTCCATTTTACGCCTCTGCCTCTCAAATAACAACCGCTCCTAGAAAAATGAAAGGATCATCTTTCTAAGAGCGGTTGCTCGTATCAAGGATTTAAAGGGTGAGCATCAAAAGCAAAAAGCCAAGTAAAACAAAGGATAGTCCTCGTTCAAATCGTGCATACAGAAAGCGGATCGGGCGACTGGCTAGCAAGATCGTCAGTAAAACACTGGCTAACACCAACGTCACAAAGCCTAATACCGATAGATTCAAGTCGGTGATCGCTAATGCCCGCAAGCCCTTGATGAAGATCCCTTGTAAAAGATAGACCAGCAGAGTGTTTTTGCCCCACTTCGTAAAAAACAAGTGCTCTCTGGGCACGAGGCTCATAAAGCCGATGATCCCCATCAGCCCGATCACGAAAAAGACCGCACGCAAGGGACCGCCGAACAACGGATAGCTCAAGTAATCGTCATAAGGCTTGGAACCAAAAACCATGTACTTGTTCATCCCATGAAAAAATGCGATAAAGGTGTAGATGATCGGTAAGAAAAGCAAACTGATGGTCCGAATCTTTGGTTTCAATAAAAAGCGCATCTCATTTTTGGGAAAATAAAACCCGATGATGAAAAACGGCAAAAAGACAAAGGTCCGCTGCAAGGTCAACACTTGATTTAAAAACGGCACGTAGCCAGCGAAGATACTCAAGCCGATACTCAGCAAGATCGCCTGCTTTTTAGACATTTTTTGAAAGACTAACAGCGAGAGCTGCCAAAAGAACATGCTAAGCAAAAACCAAAGTGCCCATTGCGGATTCAACAGTTGGATTTTTAACGACTCCCGTAGACCGATCAACCAGTAATAGACGGTGTAAAACACCTGAAAGAAGACATAAGGCAGCAAGAACTTTTTCATCAGCTCACGAAGCTTGTGTCCCTTCGTCAACGGTTTGGCAAAGTACCCAGCCAGAAAAACAAAAGCTGGCATATGGAAAGTGAAGATAAAATAATATAGGTCATGATAAAACTTCTGATCGCCGATAAAAGGCTGTAGTAAGTGACTGAAGACGACCAAGATCATCAGTAAAAATTTTGCATTATCAAAGTAAGCCGTTCTTTGCGATTGGCTCATAAAAAGTTCCTCCTCTAAGTTGTATCTGTCAAAGGATACCTGATCCATGAAACAGAACTGTAACAAGCTATTTACTTTTTTCTAACGATTCTTGTTCATTTGATTACCAGTTGCTATTTTGTATCCTTTGTATTAATATATATAATACAAAGGAGCTGTTTTCGATGATATTTGATATTCAAACCCAAAGCAACCAACCCATCTACCAGCAGTTGCGGGAACAGATCATTGTCGGTATCGCAAAAGGCGATTTATCCGCTGGCGAATTGCTGCCATCCGTCCGTCAATTAGCCGAAGAGATCGGCATCAATACCATGACGATCTCAAAAGCCTACAATTCCCTCAAAGAAGAAGGCTTGTTAGTCACAGATCGCCGCAAAGGAACCGCCGTTGCCGCGCCACCACCGTTTACTTCCGGACAAGAAGCGGAGTATCGCCAAAACTTGCAGCTACAGCTAGCAACCGCTCTCTTACACGGCAAAAGCAAGCAAGCGCTTTTAACGGATGTTCAACAACTGCTGGACCAATTTCCTGAAAGGAATGAATGCAAATGACTTATCTTTTTTTCATTATTGCCCTCGTCCTCTGTGGGACGACCGCATTTGGTTTACGCTTGATCAGCAATCCCCACAAAAATGTTTTACTCGAAAATACCCTTGCCCCTGAGCATCTGGATGATCCTAGCGTCCACAGCTTGATCACAGAATTTCGCAAGCGTATCTTACAAATCGTTGGTACATTTAGTGTAGCAAGTCTCCTTTTTTTGTTCAATTTATCTGACTCCATCATCCTTACCCTATTCTGGCTTTATATGGCCGCTTTGTTGGGGACAGCTTACTTGGTACAAGTGCATTACATCGGAAAAATGCGGCAATTGATCCTTGCCAATGGATGGGAACTACCCATCGATCCGATTCGGATCGACACAAAACTCGTTCAAGCCAAAAATAAACGAATGCTGCCGTGGTATAGCCTCGTTCCAGCGGGGATTTTGTTAATGATCAGTTTGTACCAAGCATGGCAGTTGCCTGATCTTTCTACAGGATACTTGATGGGCGGTGTCTCCTTAGCAATTTTTGCGCTGTTCGTTTATCTCTGGGTGATCATCAGCCGCTTACCCGTTCGCGGGATCAGCGGTGATTCAGCTATCGACCAGCACATCAATGATTTAACAAAGCGCTATTGGTCCTTATTGATCGCTGTCACTTGTACCATTACACTGCTCTTGTTGACTGTTCCGCTGGCGTCCATGTCCGCTACTGGAGCATTCAGTACTATCCTCTTACTTCTCTTTGTTGTTTTGGTTGTTTTCTTGATCGTCTTTACCTTCTTCTTGTTGCTAGATCTGCGTAAAAAACAAGATCAGCTCTTAGAACCAGCAGGACAACCGCGCTATTATGGCGAAGATGCTTACTGGCGATATGGTTTTTACATCAATCCTAATGATGCGCGACTGTTCGTTCCTGACCGTGTTGGGATGAATATCGGCATCAATCTAGGCAAACGCAGCGGACAAATCGTCGCAGGCATCACCGCTGTCTTCTTACTTGTGTTAATGGTCGGTACCATCATTCCAATGTACCGCTTAGATTTCGCTCCTGATGCGATCACCGGCGAAGTGCAAGGACAAGAAGTCACCTTTGATGCACCAATGACCGGGAAAACAACGGTCTCTTTGGCAGATATAAAAACGGTGGAATTGATCGAAGCTTTGCCATCGCCTCGTGTTCGTACCATGGGTGTAGGAACCGCCAGTTACCAAATCGGTAAGTTTACCGTTGCCGGTGATCCTGCCAGAATGTTCGTGGACATAAACTCGACACCTATTTTAAAAGTCACCACCAAAGATGGCCCAACCGTTTTTTACACAAATAAAAAAGCCGCCGAAACGACGGATTTATACGAAGAACTAGTACAGAAGATTTCCTCAGCAGAGTAAGTGTTCTGGAGAAAAAACTGGGGAACCCATTATCTCCAGGCTATCCACAATCAAAAAAAAACGACCTTCGTTTCGGAAGGTCGTTTTTGATACTCCGGCAGTAGGACTCGAACCTACGACATCATGATTAACAGTCATGCGCTACTACCAACTGAGCTATGCCGGAAGAATCTATCTGTACTATACCAAATAGTCAGATAATTTAGCAAGAGCAAAAATCAATTTTTTGTTCCTTTTTTTCAAGAAAATCCCCTTTTAGAAACTTCCCTTCCCGCAAAGTGTTTTTCTCAAGAAATATCCGAAAATCTGATTGACAAAGCAGCGCCTTTACGGTATTCTATATCTTGTGTTAAATAACACGCCGCTTTAGCTCAGTTGGTAGAGCGCATCCATGGTAAGGATGAGGTCGACGGTTCAAGCCCGTCAAGTGGCTTTGGTAGGACAACGTTTGTCGGACGTTGTCTTTTTTTGTGCATCTAATTCCCCAAATATAGCGATATTTTCTTAACTTAATCATTCGTATTGCCCCTAATTCCCTGCGATATACAAAAGAAATAAGATCGTAAAACCCAATAGTAGGACAGATACAACGGCTTTCACCATCCTCACTGCATCTTTAAATTTAAACAAGAGCGTATATAGATTAATAAAGTAAATGATCGACAGAACTGCTTCTTGGGAATATTCTTTTACTTGGATCAAGCCTAACCATATAATCAGCAAAAGAATCGAAAAAACAACCAAATAGTTTTCTGCAACACGTTTCATTTTATTCTCCTTTCCAATGATAGACACTTGCAACCAGCTGAATCATGGAAACTCAGTAAATTATCAGCCCCTCTCTCCATTACTTTTCCTACAGCCTTTGCTTATTAAAAGTGTAACAAACTATCTCTTCTAATAGTCAATTTTTATAAATTTAAATAAATATTTTCTTATAAAACAAACAAAAAGAATTTTTCAATCGTTACTCACAGCTCAATTTTAGGCACTTCTTTTTTACAACAAAAAACCCGCTCTCCTAAAGCTAAGAGAGCAGATTTTTCAACTAAACTGAATTTTTTTGAAAGGAGATGCCTGGTGTTAACTTAAAAAATAACATATTTTTTCCGTATGATTTAAATTTTTACTTCACGACCAGCACCGTACATTTCGAATGATTGACGACATAATCGGTGGTTGAGCCCACGACAGCTCGGGTCAATGTGCCTTTACCAGTTGCACCGATAACGATCAAATCAATTGGATACAATTCAGTCGCTGCATGAATGATAAAACGTTTTGGATCGCCGACTTCAACGATCACCTCAACATCTTCCACCCCATGTTGATTGGCATCATAGATTTTTTTCAACATATCCGTTTCCACACGTAATTTTTCTTGATCAAAAATTTTCGCAAAAGCATAGGCACTTGTGGATAACTCAGCATTGTTGATAACAGAGAGGACATACAATTTGGCTTTGTTCCTATGACAAATCGCGAGTGCTTCTTGGAACGCTTTTTCTGACTGATCCGACCCATCTAAGGCAACAAGTACATTTTGAGAATTACGTAACATCCAAATCGCCTCCTTTTCTTTATTTTACCACAAAAAATGGAAGCGTTACAAAAAAGGACGATGTCTACTCTTAAGAGACCTAAAACTTCCTTTAAGATTTGTGAAGGTTCTTACTTGGTTCCGCAATTATGCAGTAAAATAAGGAGAACAATGATTCGAGGTGAAAGAAATGCGCTCTTTTTTCCATGCTGCAGTCACTGTGCTCTTGTATTTAGGGCTTTTCTTGCTGATAATCGGTATTATCGCCTTTTTCTTGCTAAAACTTTAAGCTTGGTTGGTTGAAAAGCAAGTTGCTGTCACATCCCTAAGAGGAGTGATACACTTGGATTATCAACAATTATCGAAACGAAACAGCTTGTTGCTCACTCGTTTCAAAAAGGAGATCATGCAAAATGGACTTACATATTACCCCTAGTGCCGCTGCTCGCTTTCCAGAAGGACCCGACTTATATATTCTGACGAGTAATGACGGATCGAACCAATTTTCTTCAGCAGCTGGATGCTGTATGATCGGCGAACGTTTTTTGATCACACCGATCGATGAACCGCTAGACCCATACAATGAGTTAGTCTCAAGCAATCAGTTTACTTTCTTTACATCAACCTATGATCAAATGTTCTTGACTGGTCATCTGATTCTAGATGTTCACCCAACTTCAGGAACCTTGATTTTGAAAAACGAAAGCGGCTATTTGGATACCAATCTTTTATTGGAATCCTCTCCACAGTTGAAACAAACGAATGCGTAACAAAAGAGCTGACAAACGCCTTGTAAGGTGCTTGTTAGCTCTTTTTCTCTATAATGAATCTGGAATCAACGCTAAGAGTTCTTGTGTCTCAGCGGCTAAAGCGATCGCACCAGCATCAAGCAATTCTTCTTTTGACCCAAAACCATATAAAACGCCGATTGCCGGTAACTGGTTTTCTTTTGCACCTAAAATATCATGCTCACGGTCGCCGATCATGATGGTTTGCTGCGCTTTTTGCTCCTTTTCGATCTCAGTAAGTGCGTAGCGGATAACCGCCGCTTTTTCGCCACGTTTATTCTCAAGATCCGCCCCATAGATTCCTTTGAAATAACCATCATACTTGAGATGGGTCAGGATCTCTTTTGCAAAAACTTCTGGTTTCGACGTGGCGATATACAAATCGTGCTCCTGCGCCAGCTCCTGCAATGTTTCTTCGATCAACGGATATGGTTGGACTTGAAACATCCCCGCTTGACGATAATTTTCACGATAGAAGACAACTGCTTGCTGGGCAGCTGCTTCATCTAAACCCAAGCCACGGAAGGATTCAATCAAAGGCGGTCCCACAAAGCTCCGTAGTATGTCTTGCGCTAATTGCTCTTTTCCATCGCATATTGAATCGACCCATAGATTCCTTCACTCGAATCAATGATCGTTCCATCTAAATCAAAAAGTACCTTTTTTCTCACGCCATCGTCTCCTTTTCTAATAGTATAGAAAAAAACAGCAGTACAAGCAACACTTCTTCCTTTTCGTTCTGATCTCATCTAAATAAAAAAGACGCTGCCCCATCAAAGGCAACGTCTTTATTTTTGTCATTTTATGCAAAAAAAAAGATAGCAGATGCTATCAAGCAACTCCGGCAGTAGGACTCGAACCTACGACATCATGATTAACAGTCATGCGCTACTACCAACTGAGCTATGCCGGAAAAATTGAAATGCGTGGCGACGTCCTACTCTCACAAAGGGAAACCCTTCACTACAATCGGCGCTAAGAAGCTTAACTTCTGTGTTCGGCATGGTTACAGGTGTA